>NZ_JAHGAD010000001.1:0-130081 GCF_030248375.1 Vibrio sp. B181a
TAGAAGTAGAAGTAGAAGTGAGGGACGAGTGGATTACGGGGAGCTGTAATCTCCCCATAAATGAATGGATAATGCAATTTAACGAGCGGCGAGCTGTTCGATCACACTCTCTGCTGCTTCTAATGCGCCCTCAATAAATCCGCCGAACTCTTTTGCCGATTCCGTTCCCGCAAAGTACATGCCCTGCTGGCTTAATTGCTCCAGTGATGCGTTGAGCCCATAACGCGGGTGATGAGTTGGCATAGTGTGATCTTTTTCAACCGCTGTGTATGCCTCTTTCGACCAGTCCAGCAGTTTTACTTCCGTGACGTTATAGGCCTCAGGGCCAAAGAGTCGCGCTAGTTGCTCAACGGCCATGGTTTTCAATTCGGTAGCGCCTAGTTTCGCGCGAGCTTGAGCATCGTAACCGATAAAACCGAACAGGGCGGCATGACCATTTTCAGCACTGGCGTCATGAATTTCCACCAATGGACCAACTTGGCTGTTTGCGTAACCAGACAATCCGTTTTCACGCCAGAAAGGTCGGTCATAAATGGCGAAGAATTTCGCGTGAGCAGCCATCCATGTGGGCGTTTTGTCCAGCGCGTTCAACGCCGTTTCTGGAAGGGCTGGCGTAAAGCGGATGTTATTAGCAATCAAACGATGAGGGAGCGCAAAGATGATGTTCTCACTCTCTAAAGTCAACTGCTCTGCTTGGTGGATGACATCGACGCTATAACCTTGAGCTTCATTATGGCTTACTGCGTGTACTTGATGTTCATATTTGATGTTTTCTGGGTTGAGTAACTTTGCCACTCCCGCCACCAATTGCGCCATGCCACCTGATACTCTCATGGATTGAGGAGAAGAAAAGAACTGATTCGAAACTTGACGAATACCAGCCTGCCCTGCTTGTTCGATTAACATATCGCCAGTTTCGTACTGTTCTAAGATGGGCAGCGATAAGTTGTCGACAAGCCTCATGACGCGATGGTTCATGTTGGGCCAAAACCACGATGGACCGAGGTCAAATTGGTCACTTTGACTGTGTGCAGCCAAGCTCGCAGAAGAAATAATTCGACCACCGAGTCTGCTTCTCGCCTCAAGTAGCAAGTAGCTATGCCCTGTTTTCTCTAGATACGCTGCAGTGTAGAGACCGCTTAAACCGCCTCCGATAATAATAAAATCGTATTTCATTGTTTGCCCTTGATGTCAATTATCTACTGATAGGTAGGTTAAGTCTTTTTTGAAAAATAAACAATACCTATCGGTAGGTAGACAGATTTATGAGGGCATGCTATCTTTTGCGAAAATGTTTAAGGTGGAAGCCACATGAAAGAACTTAGCCCAACGGCTGCAAAGATTGCCGACCTTGCTGAAAGCTACATACAAAGCCGAGGTTTTAATGGTTTTAGCTTTCGCGATATCCAAAACGAACTGGGTATCAAGACCGCGAGTATTCACTACCATTTCAAAACCAAGCAAGACTTGGCGGAAGCGGTGTTTGAACGCTATCTCGCAAACTACGAAGCGGCGTTAATTCAGATCGAGAGCCAACCAAGTAGTGCTGAGGAAAAAATTGAAGCGTTGGCTGATATTTTTATTGGTGTACGCGAGCAAGATAAGCTGTGTTTGTGTGGCATGTACGCTTCTGACTTTTACTCTTTGGCAGATGGTCTAGAAGGGCTGCTGTCGCGTTTTGTACAAACGAATGAGCAATGGCTACAAAAAATCATTGATCAGGGTGTAGAAAATGGAGAGTTCGACTTACGAGTGGAATCCGCCCAAGTTGCAAGGCTAATCTTTGTTGCGCTGGAAGGCAGTATGTTACTTTCTCAGTTTAAAGATGCTGATTACATTCGTAGCGTGAAGGCGAGTTGTCTCGCACTCCTTAAACGCTAATATTTTCATAATATTACCCGCGATAAGTGCGGGTATTATTTTAAATCCAATAACTATCTACTGGTAGGTATGTAATGATTAAAGACAAAAGAGCGCTAGAGATGAACGGCATTGATGCCGCAGGCGCAGAACAATTTGAACGGATTCTCGAAGATACGTTGACCTTTCTTCCTAGTGCAATGAGCGATCTCGATCAGCTACTACTGCGCTATCCGGACTTTATGATGGGATGGATTTTTAAGGCGTACAGCCATGCGAGTGATGGGCGTCGTTCTACTTTACCCATCGTGGCTAAAATGGCTACACAGTTGGATAAGTTCGCGCAATCGGCCACCAAACGTGAAGCGCTACATATGCATGCGTTGAAACAGTGGAGCCAAAGCAACCTGAAGGGGGCTCTGGACACGTGGCAACATATTCTGAGTCTTTGGCCTTTGGATATCATTGCCTACCGCCAATTTACAGGGCAAACATTTTGGTTTGGCCAAAAGCAACGGGCACTGCAAGTTTCTTTGCAAGTTTTACCCTACTGGGATGAGCAGACACCAGGATATTGGATGTTTGCCGCCGCTCATGCCTTTGCACTCGAGGAGGCGGGGGAATATGAATTGGCCGAAGCATTTGCGCGCCAGACGTTAGGGTTGAACAATCAAGATCTAATCGCCAAGCATACGATGGCTCATATTTTTGAGATGCAAGGCGAGGCGAAAGAGGGCATCGAGTTCTTGCAAGGTCATGCGAGTACATTTGCGAATCACAATGCCTTTCGAGGTCACCTTTGGTGGCACCTTGCGTTGTTCCATCTTGAGGAAGGTAATATTGATGATGCCTTGGCTTTGTTTGATCAGCACATCTATCCTGCAGAGTCTTCGATATACCTTGATATTCAAAACGCAGCTTCGTTGCTGGCTCGCTTGGAGTTCATGGGAGCTGATGTTGGAGAGCGTTGGCATCGACTGAGTGCCGGAGCGTTAGAGATTTCGGCCGACAGCACCATCATGTTTACTGAAATTCATAATGCCATGGTGTTAGCGAAAACCGATCATCATGACCAGTTAGATGCCAATATAGCGCAAATTATCAGTTCGCCATTACAAACTCAGGAAGTGGAGTTTATGACCGGCAGCAAGTTGATGCAGGCCATCAAGGCGTACCACAGCTCGAACTACCGTCATTGCATTGAGTTGATCAATCAAGTAAGAGATGTGCACAGCAAGCTTGGGGGAAGTCACGCGCAGCAAGACGTTATCTCACAATACCTGCTGATGGCTCATGCGCATTTACAACAATGGGATGAAGTGGCGTGTCTGTTGAAAAATCGCTATATCGCAAGAGCACAACCGCTGCCAGCAGAGCAGATAAAGCGAAAGTTGGCTCAGTTCGATGAAGTGAAAAACATCGACGCTCTGCTGCCTAGCTTAGTCAAAGTGGTTTAGCGCAAATGCTGCCTGGGTGCGGAAATAAAATGGGTTCGGAAATAAAAAAGCGAGGACAGTACCTCGCTTTTGATGGATTTGTTTTGCTTGTGCTTGTTAGTTCACAGTGCGGCTAAATTTGATGCTAGCTGTCCAAGCAAGTACACCGATGAAGGCGTAAATCCCAACGTTCATCCAACCTGCATCTGGAATCGCGCTGAGCGGGTTTGGCGCAAGAATCGCGTGCAATGGTAGATAGAAAATCGCCGAGAAGAAGTCATCCAGGCCATAGAAGTTGAACATTGCAATCGGCATCCAGCGCAGCGCGTAAATACCAATCAAGATCACCAACAGTGGTGAGTTCACTTTCTGTGAGATTGCCATTGCGGTTAGTGCGAGCGGCAATAACAACACGCCAGCCACTACCATTCGAAGTAAAAATTCAATCCAGTTCAGCAGCACGAAACCCAATGATGCTTGGCGATACAACAACGCCAACTGGTGGTCCGTTGAAACATTCAACATCCAGAGCATAAAGTCCGCAGCGAAAACCAATACCGAACACACCAATGGAATCACCAATAAACCAAACGTCAGCTTCACCAGATGGGTTTTTACGTCACTGACAGGCATACTGCGCCAAAACATGATACTGCCCTCTGAGCGCTCTTTACGTAGCGTTCTTGGGAAGTATTGAGTGCCAAGAAGGATAGACAACAAACCAATGCCACCTGTGATCAGCATGTTGACGTCATCGCCTAGCTCTTTGTGGATATCACTGACATCACCACCAAAGCTCATTTGGAAGAACATATTGTGTTGCAGTGTCGAGCTGCTCATTAAGCTGACGAACAGCAGCACGCCACAGGCAAACATAAACAACGGCACGCGTGTAACCAATGGGTTTTCTAGCCATTCTTTACGCAACATCGCGACAATCGATTTCATTACGCTGTCTCCTTCTGCAATGCCAAGAACAGATCCGCAAGCTTGACGCCATACACATCACCCAGCCCAGCTACTTGCTCTGCGTATTGGGACGACAGCAACCATTTAGTCGTGCCTAAGCCCTTTTGCGATGACAGTGGTTTCAGCGCTTCGATTTGTGCGCGATGCTCATCACTGGCATCAAGAATGAAGTAATCTTCGCTGATGCTGTCCATTGAGGTTTGTAGGACAGGTCGACCGTGTTTAAGGATCAGCACGTCCGTCAGTAGGTGTTCGATTTCCGATACTTCATGGCTCGCGATGATCAGCACACGCTCTCCATCGTGGAACCATTCCAGCAAATGACGGTAGAAGGTATCGCGATAAACCAAATCCAAGCCAAGCGTTGGCTCGTCCAGAATCAGAATCTGTGTATTGGTCGCGATGACGACAGCCAAGTGCAATTGCACTTTCATGCCTTTCGATAGAGATTTGATGCGCGCACGCGGCTTGATGTCGGTTTGACGAAGCATGGCATTGGCTTTGCTGCGATTAAAACCTGGGTGTACGCCCTCGGTGTAATCGAGCAGCTGAGCAACCGTCATCCAGTTTGGCAGAACGTTCACATCCGAAATGTAAGACAAGCTCTGCATGATTTTGTCGCGTTGCATGACTGGCTCAAAGCCGTTGATGCGAATGGTGCCCTGATATTCGTGTGCACCGAGTAGGGCGTTAATGAGAGTCGATTTACCCGCACCGTTATGACCTAGCAAGCCAAGCACCTGACCCGCTTGTAGATCAAAGCTCACGTCATGCAGCGCTTCACCCTGCTGACGATATTGCTTGGAGACGTGTTTTACACTGACTAATGCGCTCATTGGTCACCTTCAATATGTGTTTGGATTTGTTGGATAAATTCATCAAGAGACATATCCAGACGTTGTAGTGTGTCGGCAATCTGCGGAATTTGTTGTTCGAGGAAACGGGCTTTTTCATCAGCAAGCAGCTGTTTTTTTGCACCTTGGGCGACAAACATGCCTTGCCCACGTTTCTTCTCAACCAATCCTTCATCAACCAATAACTGATAGCCCTTCATGACTGTCAGGTGGTTGATCTTCATATCCGCAGAGACACTGCGTACCGAAGGCAAAGCTTCGCCCTCTTGCCAGATACCTTGCAATATTTGCTGGGTGATCTGGTCAGCCAACTGACGGAAAATCGGTTGGCGATCATGCCAATGCGTCATGATTGGTTTCCTTGGCTGAGTTGGTGTTATATATATGTATAACACCTTGAGGGTGAGATAGAAAGCGCCAATCTTCTTGAGTTGTTTTCTCAATCCCTTTTGTTGATGACATTTCGCCCAAATTGGCATCGGAGTTTCACGCAAAATTTGCGCGCAATCGCATACGTTTTTGCCCTCAAAAACTGGCAAAAAATTGTGCACTTCTCATAAGTTGAGAAGGGCGATGAAAACGAGAAAATTGCGCCACAAAACTTGGTGAAAAAGTGTGTTTTTTCATTGAGTGAGAATTGGGTGATTATCCGAGTCATTGCTTTCTTATTTAATGAGAATTTAGTGGATTTGCACCCTAGAAAACCACACGTTCAGTAGGCACTCTGACCTGCCTAAATACCGCTCAGCCGGCGAGTTGTTACTCAAAGGATGAGAAAAAGGAGGCAAAGAGGTTTTATGAATCAGGTCATTTCTGTCGGTCCACAAGAGTCGTTTCTCGTCGCTATTTGTGTGTTGTTCTTGGGACAATTCGTTAACGCTAAATTACCGATCTTAAAGAAATTCAATATTCCCGAGCCAATCGTGGGTGGTTTGATTGTCGCATGTGCGATCACCGCGATGCATTTCAATGGCGTGGATTTAGTTTTCGATTTACCGTTGCAAAACACTTTCATGTTGATGTTCTTCGCCACCGTTGGCTTGGCTGCGAATTACACCCAGCTGATTAAAGGCGGCGCTAAGGTGTTTATCTTCTTAGCCGTGGCATCGGTGTACATTCTTATCCAAAACGCGGTCGGTGTCTCTTTGGCAACGGCGCTCGGCTTAGACCCGCTAATGGGCTTGATTGCAGGCTCGATTACGTTGTCTGGCGGTCACGGTACGGGCGCAGCATGGTCGCAAACCTTCCAAGACATGTACGGCTTGCACAATGTTTTAGAAGTGGCAATGGCATCCGCTACCTTTGGATTGGTTATTGGTGGCATCATCGGCAGCCCAGTAGCGCAGCGCTTGATCGATAAACGTAACCTTGAATCTGAATACGGACGCACCAACCAGACTCACGAGCGTTTTCCTGAATTGGTGACCTACAACGAGCACGAAGAAGACCGCGTAACCGCGAAAAAAGTGGTCGAGAGCTTGTCGATCATCTTGCTGTGTGTCACAGGTGCTGGCTACTTAGAAGGTTGGGTGAGCAGCTTTGGTATCAAATGGCTGATGATTCCAGACTTCGTTTACGCACTGTTTATCGGTGTGGTGATCACCAACATCATGGAAGTGACCAAAGTACGCAAAGTGGATGTTGAGACGGTCGATATTCTTGGTACGGTTTCGCTGTCTCTGTTCCTAGCGATGGCGCTAATGAGCCTAAAACTGTGGAACATCTTCGACTTAGCAATCCCGTTCCTCATCATTCTGGCGGTGCAATCGGTGATTCTGGCGGTTTTCGCTTACTACGTGACGTTCCGTGTGATGGGCAGCAACTACGATGCAGCAGTCATCGCAAGTGGTCACTGTGGCTTTGGGCTTGGCGCAACGCCAACGGCAGTAATGAACATGGGCTCTATCGTTAACCGCTTCGGTCCATCACCACAAGCCTTTATGGTGGTGCCTATCGTTGGTGCGTTCTTTATCGACATCGTCAACCTAGTGATTCTGCAAGGCTGTATTTCTTTTATTAAGTAACCGGCTTCGCTCCACGAAACAAAAGCCAGTCCCGAGAGACTGGCTTTTTTGATCGGCTTAGAGCAATAGGCATCAACAATTTAGATTACTGGAATGAGCCATGTTCTTTAAATTTATCAATGACTAATATTCGGTTTGTTGAGGACGCTACTGATGCGAAATCGTCGGACATTTATCATCAGTAATTTCCTTTTCTCCTTATAAGACTCTAGCTAATTGCCCGTTGCATCCATCATCGCGACGGGCTTTTTTTATTCCAGCCAAACGGACGTTGCGACGGAATTACAAGAACGCTTTGTATGGCAATTCTGGTTCGTTTTTGAAGATGTCGCTAAAGCCACGGAAGTGTTGGTAGTGCATGCGACCTTTATCGGTAGGGAAGGTGTATTTGCCTCCCACTTGCCAGAAGAACGGTGCGAACTTGTATTGCAGACGGTCTTTCTTCATGTTCCACAACACTTCGATTTCGCGTGGGTCGTTTTGGAAGTTCGCCCAAATATCGTGGTGGAATGGCATCACGACATCACAGTTCAACGATTCTGCTGCGCGTAGGATGTCAGAAGACGTCATCTTGTCAGTCACGCCGCGTGGGTTTTCACCGAATGATAACAGTGCCACGTCGATTTGGTATTCGTTGCCGTGTGCGGCGTAGTAGTTTGAGTAGTGTGAATCACCAGAGTGGTAAACCGAACCGCCTGAAGTTTCAATCAGGTAGTTCACCGCGCGTTTGTCCATGCCGTCGAGGATTTCTTTATCGTAAGAAGAAGTGCCTTCTGGCAGCGTGACAAGTGCAGTACGGTCGAATGAATCCAGTACACGGATCTTCATGTCGCCGACTTCAAGCACATCGCCCACTTTCGCGACAACACAACGTTCTTCTGGCACGCCCCAACCCATCCATAAATCGACACACGCTTGTGGACCGATGAACTTCACGTGGTCACCGCAGTTTTGCAGTACCGCTGCCGCGACGTTAACGTCGATATGGTCTGCATGGTCATGGGATGCCATCACAGCGTCGATCTCTTTGATAGCAAATGGGTCAAGCGGGAAGATAGCAGTACGTAGGTTTGGTTGCAGCGCCTCGACACCGCCCATACGCATCATTTGGTGCTGGTTCTTCATGAAGGCATTCTTTTGCGTCTTTTTGCCCGTACCACACCAGAAGTCGATAGAGATGTTGGTGTTGCCCTCACTCTTCAACCAGATACCTGTACAACCTAGCCACCACATCGAGAATGTATTTGGTTCTACCACCGTATTTTCGATCTCTTCGTTTAACCAGGTACCCCACTCAGGGAATGTATTTAGGATCCAAGATTCACGAGTGATTTCATTTACTTTACTCATAGCAACACCTTTTTGTTTCACAATTTTTATTAAATTTGGGATGTAGGGAGCCGAGCGCCTTAATTTGTGGTTAAGGCACTGAGCTGAATTATTTTTATTTATTTGAGAAAGAGGCTAGGGCGCGTTAGACCAGAATGACCTGTGTCCCTTGTGCTTCTATCGCTTTGATGACCTCTGGGTTGGCGTTTTTGCCAGTGATCAGAATGTCGATTTTCTCGGTAGGACAGAACAACATGCCCGTTCTGTGACCCACTTTGGAGCTGTCTACCACGACGACGAGTTTGTCGATTTGCTCAAGCATTTGCTGCTCAGCCACCGCGGTTAACATGTCGGCTTTGTAGAGTCCGGCTTCGGTTAATCCTTTGCCCGAGGTGAACATCCAATTGCCTGCGTAACTGCCAAGCGAGTTGGGCGCCGGATTTAAGAACAGTTTTTGTGAACGGTTGTATTGACCGCCAATGATGATCACATCGTCATGGTCTTCATTGATCAGGTAGCTTGCCAATGGGAAGTAGTTGGTGACGATCTGCACGTCTTGCCCACACAACTTCTGCCCAAGTAGGAAAGCGGTTGAACCGCAGTTGATGACCACGCTGTCGCCAGGTTGACAAAGCTCAGCGGCTTGCATCGCAATCAAGGATTTTTCTTCGTAATGCTCAGTGCTGTTGATGTTCAGCGGTGACCATTTTTTCTTTTCTGCTTCGACGCGTTCTGCGCCGTTGCGTACTTTGCGCAGTTTGCCTAGTTCATCCAGTTTAGAGATATCACGGCGAGCCGTCGCTGGAGAGACGTTAAAGCTCTCAATAATGTGTGAGACGTTAATCGTCTGATTTTCTTCTAATAAAGACAGAATGCCATTGTGTCTTTGTACTTCATTCATACCCATCACCCTATTTGATTCAAATTCACCGAAATGTGTATCTAGTGATTATTTGGTGATTACTTGTGATTTGTTTTGATTCTATTAATCACGCTCTTGATTGTCAAATTCAAGACTTATGAAAATCTGAACCTCATCACAAGAATTTATAAGTTGTTGTATTTATTGGTAATTTAATTTTTGTGTGTGATCAGCTTACCATTTGTAGGGTTTTTTGGAGGGCAAAATTGATAAATATCAAAATAATCACAAATGAGCATTGCGTGATTACTTTTGATTGTTAGAGTTTATTTCGTGAGCAAAAACTGAGTAGATTCTACGACATCAGATGGAATCACTCTGACCTACATACGATTACAAATAAAAAACACTCTAGGGGTAAAGATATGGAGTTCTTGTACGACATCTTCTATATTTTTTACAGCCAAGTTATGACCAAAGCCCCACTACTACTGGGTTTGGTAACATGCATTGGCTATTGGTTGCTGAGAAGAGACGCCACCACCATCATTAAAGGTTCCATCAAAACGATCGTGGGTTTCATGCTGGTTCAAGTGGGTGCAGGCACCCTAGTTGCTGGCTTCAAACCTGTGATTTCCAAACTTTCTGAATACCACGGGCTAACCGGCTCGGTCATTGACCCTTACACCTCCATGATGTCTACCATGGAAGCGATGGGCGATAACTACTCTTGGGTGGGTTACGCCGTTCTATTGGCATTAGGTATCAACATCCTCTTGGTACTGTTCCGCCGTTACACGGGTATCCGCACCATCATGCTGACTGGTCACATCATGTTCCAGCAAGCGGGTCTGATCGCCGTGTTCTACTTTGTGCTTGGCGCAAGCATGTGGGAAACCATCATTTACTCTGCGGTGTTAATGGCGTTGTACTGGGGTATCTCCTCCAACATTATGTTCAAGCCAACTGAAGAAGTCACCGGCGGGGCGGGTTTCTCTATTGGTCACCAACAACAGGTCGCGTCTTGGATTGCAACAAAAGTAGCGCCAAAACTGGGTGATAAGAACGACAGCGTTGACCACCTAGAACTGCCTAAATGGCTACACATCTTCCACGACAGCATCGCAGCAACGGCGATCGTGATGACGGTGTTCTTCGGCATCATTCTGCTTTCATTCGGTCTTGATAACCTTCAAGAAATGGCGGGCACCACACACTGGACTATCTACATCCTAGAAACGGGTCTGAAATTCGCTGTTGCGATTCAGGTGATTGTTGCCGGTGTACGTATGTTCGTTGCTGAGCTGTCTGAAGCATTCAAAGGCATCTCTGAGCGCGTGATTCCAAATGCGGTATTGGCGATTGACTGTGCAGCTATCTACGCATTCTCTCCTAACGCAATGGTATTTGGTTTCATGTGGGGTGCGCTGGGTCAGTTCGCGGCAGTACTGGCGATGTTGGCATTCGATGCGCCAATCATGATCATCCCTGGCTTCATTCCAATGTTCTTCTCTAACGCGACCATCGGCGTATTTGCTAACCACTTCGGTGGCTGGAAAGCGGTGATGAAGATCTGTTTCGTGATGGGCATCATCGAGGTGCTAGGTTCTGCTTGGGCTATCCACCTATTTAGCCAACACGGCACAGAGTTCAACGGTTGGATGGGCATGGCGGACTGGGCGCTTGTATTCCCACCAATCATGCAAGGTCTGTCTGCATCGAAAATGTTCTTCTTCGTTCTTGTTGGCCTGTCTCTGGTTTACATGTTCTTCGCTTCTCGCAAGCTACGTGCTGAAGAAGACGCGCAAGGCACAGTAGAAATCAGTGAAGAGCCAGAAGTGATTGAAGCGGTAGAGCAAGCAATCAAAGCGAGCGACGGTCTGCGCCCAGTAAGCATCCTAGCGGTATGTGGTAACGGTCAAGGTTCATCAATGATGATGAAAATGAAGATCGGCAAATACCTAGAGAAGAAAGGCATTCCTCACGTGATGGACTCATGCGCAGTGTCGGACTACAAGTCGAAGCTTGCGAGCACGGACATCATCGTATCGTCGAAGCACCTGTCTGCGGAGATGGAACCAGGCGAAGGCAAGTTTGTACTTGGGGTGCAAAACATGCTTAACCCTAACTCCTTCGGGGACGAGTTACTCGACATCATCAATAAAAACTTTGTACCAGCAAAATAAAAAAGCATGACCAAATACTTTTCTTAATGAAGAGATAAGAAACCAATAACAAACAGCGGATAACAACAGTGGTGCCGGGCTTCGAAAAGCCAAAGTCACGGCACCCAAACTGGAGATAGAACAATGGGATTAAAACAATCACTGATCGACAACAACTCAATCAAACTGCAAGCAAAAGCGTCTAACTGGCGTGAAGCAATCAAGATTGGTACGGACATGTTGATTGCCTCTGGTGCGATTCAGCCTTCTTACCACGATGCCATCATCAGCAGCGTGGAAGAGTTGGGTCCTTACATTTGCATCGCGCCTAACTTAGCTCTGCCACACGCACGACCAGAAAACGGTGTGATTCGTACTGCTTTCGCACTGGTTACGTTAGAAGAGCCTATCTACTTTGAAGGCGAAGACGAGCGAGTTGATGTGCTAATCACGCTAGCAGGCAGCTCTTCAGATGAGCACATGGAAGGTCTGATGGAAGTAACCCAAGTGTTGGATGATGAAGACAGCGAAACGGGCGTGGATTTGGACAAGCTTCGCCGTTGCCGCAGCAAAACCGATGTATTCAACGTGATTGATGAAGCTCTGGCTGTCACCGCCTAAGGAGAAATCATGTACAGCGAACTGAAACAACGTGTGCTCGAAGCCAACCTCAAACTGCCGAAATACGGTTTGGTGACCTTCACCTGGGGCAACGTATCTGAGATTGACCGCGAGCGCGGCGTGATTGCGATTAAACCGTCGGGGGTGGAATACGATGGCATGTGCGCTGAGCACATTGTGGTGGTCGATTTAGACGGCTATGTGGTGGAAGGCAAAATGAATCCATCCAGCGACACCGCGACCCATATTCAGATCTACAAAGCGTTCCCACAAGTGGGCGGCGTGGTACATACCCACTCACGCAGTGCAACGATTTGGGCGCAAGCGGGGATTGATATTCCGGCGCTGGGCACGACTCATGCCGACTACTTCTACGGCGACATCCCGTGTACTCGTAAGCTCTCACAACGTGAAATTGCCGAAGAGTACGAGAAGAACACCGGCTTAGTGATAGTGGAAGAGTTTCGTCAACGCCGCATCGATCCAATGGCAGTACCAAGCGTGATTGTGGCAGGGCATGCGCCTTTCTCTTGGGGAACCAACGCTGACGATGCTGTGCACAACGCAGTGGTATTGGAAGAGATCTCCGCCATGGCATTGGCAACGCGTTCACTCAACAGCGGCATCAAGATCCAGCCTGAGCTTTCAGACAAACACTACCTGCGTAAGCACGGTGAAAACGCCTACTACGGGCAGAGGTAACGACATGTACAAAGTGCTTGCTTTAGATTTAGACGGAACCGTCCTCACTGATGACCACAGCATTCACCCTGAGGTGAAAAAAGCGATTAAAGAAGCGCAGCAGAAATGTCACGTGGTGATTGTCACCGGACGCCATCACACCGCGGCACGTCCGTACTACGATGAGTTGGGTCTTACCACGCCTATCATCTGCTGCAACGGCACTTATGTTTATGACTACCACAATGACCGAGTGCTCAAGCACAACTCCATCGATAAGGATGATGCGCTGACGTTCATCGCCTTGGCGAAGGAGTTTCAGGTCAAGATGGTGATGTACGTAACCGATGCCATGACGTACTCAAACTGCAACCCAATTCACTACATGGAAGCGTTGGAAAAGTGGGCGAAAACCGCGCCAGAGCATCTTCAACCGAAGATCTACAAAATCGACTCGTTCAGTGAAGAAGTGCGCAATACCGAGTTCGTGTGGAAGTTCGTGGTGGAAGGCTTACCAAGCTCGGTAGAACGCTTAATTGAAAACCCATGGGTGAGAGAGAAATTCAACGGCGAACGCTCGTGGTCGAATCGCATCGACTTCGCAGCAAAAGGCAACAGCAAAGGTTTAAGACTGGCTGAATACGTTTCTGAGCTGGGTTATCACCCGAATCATGTCATTGCCGTGGGCGATAACCACAATGATATTTCCATGCTCCGTTACGCCGGATTAGGCGTTGCCATGAATAACGCAGACGAGACGGTACGTTCAAGCGCCCGTTTGGTGTGCGAAACCGATAACAATAACGACGGCTTAGCCCGTCTGATACGTGAAAAAATTCAAGGATAAGCATCATGACCAAACCAATGATTCAAATCGCTCTAGACCAAACTAACCTAACTGACGCAGTGGCGGTTGCAAGCAATGTACACAGCTATGTTGATGTGATTGAAGTAGGCACCATTCTCGCGTTCGCAGAAGGGATGAATGCGGTCTCGACGCTACGTAAGAACCATCCAGACCATATTCTGGTGTGCGATATGAAAACCACTGACGGCGGCGCGATTTTGTCTCGCATGGCGTTTGAAGCTGGCGCAGACTGGATTACGGTTTCAGCCGCAGCGCACATTGCGACCATCGAAGCTTGTAAAAAAGTGGCGGATGAGTTTAGTGGCGAAATCCAAATCGAAATTTACGGCAACTGGACGATGGAAGATGCGCAAGCTTGGGTGGATCTCGGTATCACTCAAGCGATTTACCACCGTTCTCGCGATGCAGAGTTGGCAGGGATTGGTTGGACAGACGCTGACATCAGCAAGATGCGTCAACTTTCTGAGCTAGGTATCGAGCTCTCTATCACGGGCGGCATTGTGCCAGAAGACATCTACCTGTTCGAAGGTATCAAAGCGAAAACCTTTATCGCAGGTCGTGCATTGGCGGGTGACAAAGGGCAAGAGACCGCTGAAGCACTGAAAGCGCAAATCGACCGTTACTGGAACTAGGGGGCGACATGTATCAGAACCTACAACGTCATCGTGTTGGCTTGTATGAGAAAGCGTTGCCGAACGAGTTGAGCTGGGAAGAAAAGCTCAGCGTGACCAAAGAATTAGGCTTCGACTTTCTTGAGATCTCGGTGGACGAATCAGACGAGCGCCGCAGCCGCTTAGATTGGGACGACGAGACGATTTATGCCCTGCGTCACCAGTGTGAACGTTATGGCATGCCATTGCAGTCGATGTGTTTGAGCGCGCACCGCAAGTTCCCGTTTGGCTCGGCGGACCCGAAGATTCGCGAGCAAGCCGTGCTGCACATGGAAAAGGCGATTGCATTGGCGTACAAACTTGGCGTCCGTACCATTCAATTGGCTGGCTATGATGTGTATTACGAGCCAGCAAACCGTGCTACCCACTTGCGTTTTATTGAAGGTATGAAGGAAGCAGCGAAACTGGCAGAGCGCGCAGGCGTGATGCTTGCTGTTGAAATCATGGACACCGATTACCTCAACTCATTGAGCAAGTTTGAGGTGCTTAATCGCGAAGTGAATTCACCGTATTTCACTGCTTATCCAGACGTAGGCAACATCTCGGGTTGGAACTATGATGTGTGTACCGAACTGAAATTGAGTAAGCCACACATTACCCAAATCCACCTTAAAGACACGTATCGCGTGACGCCAGAATACAAAGGTCAGTTCCGCGATCTCGTTATTGGCGATGGTGAAGTGAACTTCGATGCCATCTTCCGTACACTCAAAGAGACAGACTGCGTCGTGCCACTGGTGATTGAGATGTGGGCGCATGATGAACATTGGCGTGCGCACATTCAAACCGCCCAACAGCGCTTAAATCAAGCGTGTGATCATGCGGAATTACCAAGGTTGTTTGCCGCATAACTCTCTCTAAACCGTATAAACACTTACATGCTCCGGTGCTCGTTATTGGGCACCGTTTTCCCATCGTGGGAACGTGCAGTTTTTAACCCTCGTGAAAACTGCACTCTTTCGTTTCATTGGTTGACTTACCATCAGGGTTGGCGCAAAGTTGCGCTTTGTCGTTATGAAACCCCGTTAATCTGAATGAAATTACTCCATCTGCAACTTTTCTGGTACGAAAAACATCACACCCTATTGGAGATGGAAGACCTGCCAATTCTCACCCCAGCGCAAGAGCAAGAACTGCGTGAGTGGGCGAAAACACGCCGAAAAATCCTTAGCTACGAAGTGCATCAACAGCCTTGGGTAAAAGTGAACGTCGACGGTTTCTCGTCGATTTTAGAGCTCAAACCAAATGGTACGCTGGTGGAAAAAGACTTGTTCAGCGAGCGTGGCTTACAGGGCTTATGGAAGGTCAGCGACGGCTTCTTGTTTATCAAAGTCATCAGCGGCGAATTCATCGTCGAATACCAAATTGTTGGTCACACCGAAAACAATGTGCACAGTGGTATCGAGTACATCAACGGCAAAATCAGTACCTACAGCAAGTTTGCCAAACTCGCGAATAATTAAGCCGATTCAATTCGATGTAGAGAAAGGAGCCAAAGTGCTCCTTTTTTGTTGTGGATAGAAAATCCCAACTATTCTTACTTCAAGCAATGAAATCAATGCGTTAATATCCAAGTTCTTACCTTATTTCAAACAGTAGCGGGAGGCATGAATCGTGTCTGAAAAAATATCGACGTCGGCGCTGGCAAAAATGCGTCAGATAGAAGCCAAGCTGCTGTTTGCTGATCTGAAACGCGCTGGCTATATTGTTCGCCAAGACGAGAAATGGATTCTGACCGAAGAGGGTGCCAAGTTTGGCGGTGAGTATGTCGATCACCCTAAATTTGGGCAGTTCATCGTATGGCCGACCAACTTGCACATCGAGCTTGCCGCAACGTCTGGAAAAACTTATAGCGCGACCCAGTTGGGTGAGAAGCTTAAGCTCAATGCCAAGCGCATGAACCAGCTGTTAAGTGAATTAGGCTGGATCAGCAAATCCGAAGAGGGTTGGAGCTTAACCGAAGCCGGAATCCGCGCTGGTGGGCAGCAGAGAACCGATAAAGAGTCGCAGAATACCTTTGTAGTGTGGCACGACGTAGTACTGCGTAACAAGCGGCTCAAGCAGTCTGTGATTGAGTTTTTAGGGCAAGATGCCGAGTCCCATTCCACAGATAAGTCGCTTTCCAGTTTTCGCCAGAAGTTTGAAGCCAAGCACCGCACTTTGGACGGGCATTATGTTCGTTCTAAAGGAGAACTGTTGATCGATAACTGGCTGTATTTGGCAGGAGTAGTACACGCTTATGAGCGTCAGCTGCCGATCGACCAAGACGTAACAAGCGATTTCTACCTACCAGGTGGCAAGGTCTATTTGCAGTTTTGGGGCAGCGATTCTGGCGAGATGTTAGAAGCGGAGCGAGAGAAGGTTCGTGCGGTGTACGAGCAGCATAACTTCAACCTCATTGAAGTTGAACCGAGCGAGTTAGATAAGCTCGATGAGGTATTGCCGAAACGTCTGCGTCAGTTTGGTATTCAAGCTTACTAACCGCCTCGCTAGCGGTTTTTTAATTAGCTAAATCTTCAAACCTGCCAGTCTTTAAAAACGAAAAAACCCGTGATGACTCACGGGTTTTGTGTATTCAGCGTTTATCTTTGGTTGTTACCCGAAGGATTAGAAACCTTTGATGTTTTCCGCTTCTAGCTCAGAGAAGTACTTAACTGTCTTCACTTTAAGCTCTTGTTGTGAAGGCTCATCACAAACGATCACTGCTTTAGGGTGTAGTTGAAGTGCAGAAACCGTCCATAGGTGGTTTACGCTGCCTTCTACCGCTGCTTCTAGAGCAAGTGCTTTGTTGTGACCAGTTACTAGGATCATCACTTCTTCAGCGTCTAGTAGCGTGCCAACACCGATAGTTAGTGCGTACTTAGGAACTTGGTTGATGTCGCCATCGAAGAAACGAGAGTTCGCGATACGAGTGTCTTCAGTTAGTGTCTTGATGCGAGTGCGAGAAGACAGAGAAGACGCTGGCTCGTTGAATGCGATGTGACCGTCGTTACCTACGCCGCCCATGAATAGGTTGATCTTGCCGTAAGACTTGATTTTGTCTTCGTAGCGTTGGCATTCCGCTTCGTGATCTTCCGCGTTACCGTTAAGAAGGTTGATGTTCGCTTCTTGGATGTTCACGTGGTTGAAGAAGTTGGTGTACATGAATGAACGGTATGATTCTGGGTGATCCGCAGGGATACCGATGTACTCGTCCATGTTGAAAGTCACAACGTGTTCGAAGCTCACTTCACCAGCTTGGTAAAGTTCGATCAATGCTTTGTAAGTTGCTAGAGGAGTGCCACCAGTAGGTAGACCCAGAACGAACGGACGCTCAGCAGTTGGTTTGAAGTCGTTGATGCGCTTAGCGATGTGTGCTGCTGCCCACTTGCCTACTTGTGCTGCTTGAGCTAACGGGATAAGTCTCATTTTGTGCCCCTAGTTATTGGAATTTAAGATGTCCTGAAACATTAATTCGCATTATAAAATAAGTAATGACGATCTGCTATTGTTTTAGGTCAAAATTTTGCTTTTTCTTTAACCAATGTTGCTTTTATCAACAGTTTTCACGTTTGCTTCTCGTCGTTACCCTCTTATATAGAGAAGGTTAGGTTAGTTGATTAGCGTTTAAAATTTATGACTGAAATTAAGTTTTTGGGCTGATAGGGCGAGCTAAATTGAACCAAGTTGCGTAGCTGAAAGGGAAGAAAAATGCCGAACTTATGATCTCACGCAATCTATGGTGTGGCACGGCGTTTTTTCCTTAACCATAATTAAAGTGTGTTTATTGCTGAGGGAATCGCAATGAAAAACGAATTAGACGCAACCAAAGTGCTACAAGCATACGAATGTGTGATGAACAACGGCACGCCTACTGAGTTTGGCAAGATGTATGAAGGGGTAGAAGCCTTTTCTGATTACGACGGCTATAACGTGTTTCTTAGGGGCAATGGCGTGGAGTTAAAGGTGGGCTTCCACAATACCTATCATCTAGAGTACGACCAAGAGCACCTCAAAGACAGCTTCTTGAAGAAGGTCGCCATGCTGGCGAAGTGAGCACTCGCCAAATAATGGGTTTATTACAAATGAAAAAGCCCTTTGGTGAAACACCTCTGGGCTTTTGGAAAAGAAAAAGTTTTTTGCAACACCACAAAACGAATCGTTCCGCAGTTTAGCCAAGCATTAAAACTTGGCAGTGTCGATTAATCGTCTTCTGCTAGGCTCTCTTCTGCGTAGTCATCTGACGCTTCTGGTTTGTTACGACCGTTTAGCGTGTGGAAGCGTTTGCGACCACGAGCTAGCTGTACGTATTTAAGCCAAGTGCGCTCGATCTTAGTTTTCGCTTTGCCTGGGTTTTCCAGAACTTTTACGAAGTGTTTTTCTTCGCTGTTCTCAGGTGTCAACTCGCCTGACTCTAGGCCAAGCATAGTATCCCCATAAATTGTTAGGATTTCCTCTTCTGAAAGAGTAAAATCGCCAGACTTTGCAAAGCCGCGTGGGAATTTTACGTTGTCGTAAAAACGTTTTTTGCCATGACGAAATTCAGTGTCAGACATATCAACAGCCTCTGTAACCGTTATTGATGAATGTGATGAATTACGGCGAAAATTAGGCGCAAAGCTAACAAAAGAAAAACAAAACTTTTTTGTCGTCAAAATTTTAATTAGTTGTTAATCTGGTTTTATATTGACCAGGAGATGGTTTATGGATGTAAAGGTCTTTCGAACATTTTTAGAGCTGGCAAAGGTTCGTCACTTCGGACGAGCTGCTGAGAACTTGTACATTACTCAAGCCGCTGTGAGCGCACGCATCAAACAACTCGAAAGTTATTTCGATACGCAGTTGTTTATTCGTGATCGAAATAACATA
Organism: Vibrio sp. B181a; assembly: GCF_030248375.1. Taxonomy (NCBI): domain Bacteria; kingdom Pseudomonadati; phylum Pseudomonadota; class Gammaproteobacteria; order Vibrionales; family Vibrionaceae; genus Vibrio; species Vibrio sp. B181a. The sequence goes on from NZ_JAHGAD010000001.1 coordinate 19,189, forward strand.
AAGTTGACCTCCGCAGGTGAGCGTTTAATAGGCTATGCCGAGGTGATGGTGACCACCTTGCAGCAAGCCAAACTCGAATTATCCCTCGAAGATGGCAAAGCGTTGCAGCTCACCATGGGTGGTACGCCGAATATTTGGGACGCTTATCTGCAAAACTGTTTGAGTGTGGTAACAGACTCATTTGGTGGTTACGGCTTTATGGCAGAAGTCATGGGGCGTGAGATGCTAAGCCGCAGCCTGCTTGAGCGCACTCTCGATATGGCGTTCGCCTTCGATCAAATCAAAGCAGATGAGCTTAACTGCAAGAAAGTCGCTGACGTGGTGTTGGTGTTGGTGTCTACCGAGCAAGATTCTCTCGATACGGTGTTTGATAAGAAATACGTGTATGTGGATTGGGGCACGCGCTTCGCTTCAGAACACGCAGAACGTCACCCGAAAATCCCAGCGCCTTACCTTCGTACTTCTACCGCTCGTATCGCGTTAGACTTCGTTTTAGAGAAAGGTGGCAGTGCATATCTACCAGCGTCTCTGGTAGAGCCGTTTATTGCAAGCGGGCAGCTCCACAAGGTGTCTGGCGTAGAAGATTGGTACCGTCCTATCTATTTGAGCTATCGCAAAGCCAGCACGTCTGTAGACGCGATTAAGCAGGTTGAAGAAATCGTAAAAGAGATTGACCCGTTAACGGCGTATAGCTTGCAACAAATTGCGGACATTCCTGCAGACGAGTAATTTCTGCTTTTGCGATCCAGAGCAAACTTAAACGAAAACCCCTTGGTGTGATGCCAAGGGTTTTTTTGTGTCGGTTTACGCAAATAGCAGCGTGTTTATAAATCAAACGTCCGATTGAAGCGAGAGTTGTGGCACTTCTAATGTCGTTTCTACTCTCGTTTAGGCCAATTTCTGACGTAGCGTTTCATCTAATGCGGCTTTACCTGCGCCAGAGAAAACGAGAGAAACGCTTGCTGCCAGTAGTGCTAAACCAAACTCGTAACCGTTGTTCGACATAAACAAACCGTTTTCAAAGTGAACCGAGAAAATGGCGATCACCATGGTGAATGCTAAAGCTACGGCTGCCGGGCGGGTAAGCAGGCCAAGTAAGATGAACAAGCCGCCAAAAAATTCTGCACTGCCTGCTAAAAATGCCATCAGCATGCCTGGGCCTAAGCCAATTGATGCCATCCATTGACCTGTACTTTCAAGCCCATAACCGCCAAACCAGCCAAAAAGTTTTTGCGCGCCGTGCGCCATAAAGATGATACCGACTGGAATGCGAAGTGCGAGTGCGCCGTAGCCTGCATTTGAAGTAGTGATTTTCTGTAGTAATGCTTTCATGATTTGGTCCTTTCTCGAATTTTTTTGATGGGGAGTGGTGACTCCCTTGCTGTTGAAATCAGTGTAGGTAGGAGGAGAGAAAGAAAAAATCGGGACAATTTGATGTTCTCGTTCGACAAATTCGATGGAACGTTTTTTCATTTTTAAATACAGAACGTTAGAACGGATAAAATACCTGGTTTTAGTGCTTTTACAGGACGCTTTTGATTATGAAAGTCGCAAAAATTTGAATGACTTTCTCTACGTGGGTTTGTCTTCTGGCATGGCGCCTGTGCATGGTGAGCAAAAAAAAGAGCACAGGTGACTGCGCTCTTTTACTTTCACGATTAACAAGGGAGAAAGGAGTTTTTATAGATTCATTAAACTTTCAAGCGAGTCTTCCACACTGTTGTAGTGATAAGTGCGAATATTCACACCATCAGTCGCATTGATTTGAATTTCTGAAATCTCGTTATCAGAGTCGCGCTCAATAATCCCTATAGAGTGCTCGACCGATTTGCTGGTAATAACCTTGTGATTTCTAAGTACAATCACGCACGTATGTAAGTCCATGCCAATTCCCTTTAGCCGACGTTGTTGTGTTGTTCTGATCTAACTTTAGTGCACAAATTTACTAATGCCAAAATTTCTTAATATTGAGTTCCGAAAATGGCTAATTTACAGTAACTCCCCGTTCTACAATGAAGTTATGCCGGTCGAGTGGTGAATAAGTTAATCACTCGTTGAACACCAAATGCGTAAGCAGGGACAGCACTATGCTCATCCACCCACACACATCGTTGACCTTCGAACAATGCCAAAAAGCACGCATGGCTCGTGATAGCCGTTTTGATGGGCGCTTTTACATTGCGGTGAAAACAACAGGGATCTTCTGTCGCCCAATCTGCCCTGCTAATTTGCCCAAAGAGGAAAACGTCGAGTACTTCACCGACAAGACTCAGGCTTTGAAGGCTGGATATCGCCCTTGTTTGCGTTGTCGTCCAGACAGTGCGCCAGGATCATGGGCTTGGAAGGGCGTCGAGACCACATTCCAACGAGCGATCAAAATGATCGATCAAGGCGAGTTGCATCATCAGTCTCTTGTGGAACTCTCTGAGCGTCTTGGGATCTCGGATCGTTACTTGCGTATGCTGTTCGAGCAATATTTGGGGATGTCACCTAAGCAATATGCGCAGTATCAACAGTTGATGTTTGCTAAGCAGCTTCTGCATTCGAGTTCGATGTCGGTCACCGAAGTCGGCTTTGCCGCGGGTTTTAACAGCACTCGACGCTTCAATGATGCGTTTCAAAAGATCCTTCAGTTAACGCCTTCTCAAGTGCGTAGAAAGGAATTTGATGGCGTGGGGACGAATCGAATTGCATTACCTTATCGTGGTGCTCTGAACTGGCAACACATGCTCGATTTTTATCGTCTGCGTGCGATTGAAGGAATAGAACAAGTCACACAAGAGGCTTATCAGCGCAACGTTTTGTTAGGTGATTGCCGTGCACGATTCAAGGTCACTCAAGGAGAAGGTTATCTTGAGATGGAGTTCGATGTTGAAGATGTCACTAAATTGCAGAATTTGGTGTCTGGTGTACGTCGTATGTTCGACCTCGATGCGGATGTTTGCACGGTGGAGCAGCACCTTGAATACATTGCGCCGGGGTTGGTGAAAACCCATGGGATTCGTATTCCGGGCGTCTGGAGTGCGTGGGAAGCCGGTGTACGTGCTGTGCTAGGGCAGCAAGTGTCGGTCAAAGCGGCTATCGGGCAACTTAACTTATTGGTAGCAACACTCAGCAGCGATCAGCAAGCGCGTCACTTTCCAACCCCAGAAGCGATTGCAAATGCCGATGTCAGCTTTTTGCGTATGCCGCAAAGTCGTAAAGACACACTCGTGCGATTTGCTCAGTACATGCAGCAAAACCCAGAAGCCGATCCGCTGCAATGGCTGGAACTGAAAGGTATTGGTCCGTGGACGGTGAGCTATGCGCAATTGCGCGGTCAATCTCAGCCCGATTGCTTTTTAGACAAAGACTTGGTGGTAAAGAAAGCTATGCCAAACTATCCGTCATTGAATGCTCATACTGCGTCACCTTGGGGCAGTTACGCGACTTTTCACTTATGGAATCAATCATGAAATCACTTTATACGGTAATGCCAAGTCCGTTAGGCGCAGTGACTATTCAAGCGAACGAGCAGGGTTTGTTAGGAATTTGGTTTGAAACATGTACCACCAAGCCAGACGATTTGGGTGAGCGTGATGATAAACATGCAGTGCTTAGCCAGACTGTGACTCAATTGGAAGAATACTTTGCTGGGTTGCGTAACGAATTTGACTTGCCCCTTGCAGCGACAGGTACGGATTTCCAAACCAAAGTTTGGCATGCTTTGACGAACATTCCTTATGGTGAAACATGGAGCTATCAAGATCTGGCGAATGCCATCGGTAATCCGAAAGCGGTGCGCGCGGTGGGGCTGGCAAATGGTAAAAATCCAATCTCTATTGTGGTGCCATGCCATCGTGTGATCGGCAAAAGTGGCAAACTCACCGGCTATGCCGGCGGGGTAGAGCGCAAGCAGCGATTATTGGCATTGGAGAAGGGTACGCCACTTTATGTGAAATTATTCTCATAACCTAGCAAGGTTTACCTTATTTGCTTAAATTTTGTGTAGGGTTGTTGTGCTAATAAACAAACTAGAGCAATAACAAGGATAACAAGGATAATAAGGATATGTCTCTCACTACAGATTTTGATGCATTTATAAAACAAAGTTGGCAGCAGCATGAAGCCGAGCCGCAGCCAACATACAACCAACTAGAGCAAGCGCTTAGCGAGGTAGAAGACACTAACCATGCTGAGCGCATCTTACCCTTGATGTTGCACACATCTATCGGTCACCTGCACGATCCAAGACAGTTTCTCACCAGCTTAGATAAGATTGAAAGTGGCGTAGCAGCTCAATGTCTGGCGCGTCAGAGAGCCAAAGCTGTCGCGCAGTACTTCGTTGACCAAAATACGGACCAGATTACTGAGTTAGAAGATGTCGATCAGCGTCGCGTGTTTGCTCAAATCGCTAACGAACTGTCGGCAATGAATGAACTAGAGCAAGCCAGCACATGGTTAGCAAAAGCAGCCAACGGTATAGATTCAGGCCAAGCGACCGAGCCTTTAGCGCGTTCAATTGCCATTACGGGTAATAACCTTGCCTGCCAATATGAAGGGCTTGAAACACGCTCTGGAGCGCAAGTAGAACACATGCTAGAGGCTGCGACACTGGCCCTTGAATATTGGAAGGTTGCTGGTGGCTGGATACAAGAAGAGCGCGCAGAGTATCGCTTAGCCATGAGTCTTCTTAAAGCGGGTAGTCCGCAGCAAGCCAAAGTGCATGCTGATCGCTGTGAGGCAATCTGTCGAAAAAATGGTGAGGATGCTTTCGAGCTTTTCTACGCTCACGATTTGCTGATGCTGGTGCACTATCACTTAAGCCAAGCGAGCAAGCAAAAACTGACGGCAGATGACCAGAAATACTGTGAGAATTCGCCATTGGCGTAATTTTCTCATCAGAGAATGAGAACAAACAAAAGCCCCGAGTTAAAGGCTCGGGGCTTTGTTTTTTAATCGTGAGCCAGTGTTATTACGCAGCTTGTGGCTTGGGTTGATAACGCCCTGGTTTGTGGTTCATGGCTAAGATTAAGTTGGTCGCCACAGCGCCAAGTACAGAAAGGCCAATCAAGTAAACATCGACGATAAACAGCGACATCACAACAATAGTGCAGTCGAGCGCCATTTGTACTTTACCTGCACGAATGCCAAAGCGTTCCTGAAGGTAAAGCGCCAAGATGTTAAAGCCACCTAAACTCATTTTGTGGCGGAAAATCACCAGCATCCCCATACCAATCAAACCACCACCGAGCAGTGCGGCATAAACGGGTTCAATACGAGAAATCTCAATCACATGGTGCAGGTGGTCTACCGCAAAAGAAACGATCGAAACCGCAATAAAAGTGTTGATGGTAAAACGCCAACCCATGCGCATCACAGACAAAATGTAGAAAGGCAGGTTCAATGCAAAGAACACCTGACCAAAACTGAAGTCACTGATCTTAGTGAGGAAGATTGCTAAACCCGCTGTTCCGCCAGTGAGCAATCCAACCTTGTTGAAGAAGATAACCCCAAGTGACACTAACGCACTACCGAGCGTCAGAGCCAAGAGGTTCTCTCTAAGGCTATGATCTTTATCCATAAAAGTATTTTCCTTGGTTTTAAAACCGTATTAACTGCAAGCACACAGCCAAAACGGATGCGGTCGGCAAAACGCCAACCAAATAGTGATAAATCGCTAAATAAAATGTCGTGAAAAGTGATGGATGTCGAGTTTTTGACCTAGATTGCGCGGATGTTAACTGTTTAACAGACTTTACACATTAAGCTAAGCAAACACGAAAGGAGCGAGGAAATGTCATGATTAAACAAGTAGGTAGTACGATAATTCAGCCTTTGCATCAGCTTTCTTGCCATTGCGGAAAAGTGCAAATCGAACTGTCGTTACCGAATGGAATCGAGAAGCCTAGACGTTGTGATTGTTCTATGTGCCGACGTCGTGGGGCGATTGTAGCATCGGTGCCTTTGAATGGGATTCGCATCATCCAAGGTGAGGATGCACTCAAGCTATACCAGTTTAATACCAATACGGCTAAGCACTTCTTCTGTGGTGAATGTGGTATCTATACCCACCATCAGCGCCGCTCTAATCCGAGTGAATATGGCTATAACGTTGGCTGCTTAGAGGGCGTAAATCCGTATGAGCTGGGAGAGATTGAGGTGATGGATGGCGTGAACCACCCATCAGACAGATAAGTGTATTTAGAGTGGATGAAGGCCGTTTAAGTAAATAAACTGCCATTCATCCATAGATGCGCGGCAATACTTGCAATGTAACCTAGCGCAATCACCGGTGCCCATTTAAGGTGCCCAAAGAAGGTATATTGTCCTCTTGCTGCGCCCATGAGAGCAACGCCAGCAGCAGAGCCAATCGATAGTAAACTACCACCGACGCCTGCCGTAAGGGTCACCAATAACCAGTTACCCATCGACATACTTGGCTCCATGGTCAATACCGCAAACATCACTGGGATGTTATCGACGATGGCGGACAGTATTCCCACCATGATGTTTGCCCAAATTGGATTCCACTCGGTGTACATCACATTCGAAACCAGCCCAAGATAGCCCAGCAAGCTCAAGCCGCCAACACACATGACCACGCCGTAGAAGAACAAAAGGGTGTCCCACTCGGCGCGAGACACACGGTGGAAGACATCAAATGGCACGACAGAACCTAAGCGCTTGAGCGCGTAATCGTCCCCATTGGCAATCGCCATCGCCGCTTTTTTGGCGAGGGAGTGTTTGAGCGTTTTACGCAAGAAATAACCGAAAAATTGCAGGTAAGCGAGGCCCATCATCATCCCCACCACTGGCGGGAAGTGTAAAACGGCGTGGAAGGAAACTGCAGTCGCAATAGTCAGGATAAACAAACCAACAATGCGTCTTGCGCCGCGTTTGAGCTCAATGTGTTCGTGTACCGTATCTGGCTTAGTGTTTGGTACAAATAACGACATGATGAATGCAGGGATGACGTAGTTTATCAGCGAAGGCACAAACAGCGGCATAAACTCAGCAAAGCTGACGTGCCCTGCTTGCCATACCATCAGAGTGGTAATATCGCCAAATGGGCTGAATGCGCCGCCAGCATTCGCAGCAATGACGATGTTGATACAGGCTAGGTTCACAAACCTTGGATTGTCTCCAGAAACTTTCATCACCACTGCGCACATCAATAATGCCGTGGTCAAGTTATCGGCAATGGGAGAAATCACAAACGCTAGGCTACCTGTGAGCCAAAATAGCTTCTTAAAATCAAAACCTTTGCCAACCATCCATGCTTGCAGTGCGTCAAACAGCCTGCGTTCTTCCATCGCATTGATGTAGGTCATCGCCACTAATAGGAACAATAAAAGTTCAGCGTATTCCAAAAGATTGTGTTCCAGTGCGGCTTTAGCCACGTCAGCTTGGTTGTGCTGGGCAAAGGTGTAGCCAATCAAAATCCAGATTAACCCGGCTGCGAGCAATACGGGCTTAGACTTTCGCATTTGGAGGTATTCTTCCAGCATCACCAGAATGTAGGCAATGGTAAAGAAAATCAACGCGGCATAACCGACGGTCGAATTGACGAGATTTAGATCACTGGTCGCAGCTGCAAAGGTGGAACTAGAAAATATCAAACAGCAAAACGCGACAATTGGATAGATTGGCATAGACATTTCTCCTTGTTTGACTGGAGAAATTTTAGCCACATATTAAGGGGTTAAGTGTGAGTAAGCTCGAATTAACGGTAGGAGTTTTGAATTGATGTAGCTTGCGCCACTACTTTCTGAGTGACGCAATGCTCGCCGCGCCAAATAGGATTACTGCAGCGTATAAACCATAAGTTAGCCAATGGCTAATTTCTAAAAAAGGAACGAGTCCTTGACCTGCCCACATACCGCCTCCGTTTAATGAGCATTTTGTTGATGTCAGACAAATCTAAATTAAATGAACAATGTTTTTTGTGAGTGAAAGCAAATTACAAAGTATTAGAAATGATAATTTTGATGAGTGAGAGAGAGCTCTCATTTTTATAAAGTCTGCACTAGCCAAAAAGTGGTAATGCAGACCATACATAGTGCTGAATGGATTTATCGCAGTAATAGCTTTTTCAGTGGTGTTGCTTCAATGCCTTTCACAAGCAACAAGGTCACCACAATGGTTGCTGGGTAAATGAAGGCGTCTTTGGCTAAGTTTTCTAGCCCCAACATACCTGCTACGTTCATCATGATGATGATCACTAATAAGTGGCTCACGTAGATACCTAAAATGCTCGGGGACCACTTAAACACCCATGGCATATTGCCAAAGTTTGGATGGGCAAGAAGCCACATGAATACGCCCAAAGACCAGATAACAGTACCAAACAAAAAGTCGTGCGAGTTAAAGGCGATCTCATAATCCATCAAGTAATAGGCTTCGGCGAAATGAATTGCCATACCAATAAGAATTAATCGAATCGTGTTGTTGCGAGACCATTGCCACTGGTGCTGTCTGGCTAGGTAACCAAGCACCACCAGTAAGGTACTGAAGAACGGACCATTACGAGTAAAGAATGGCGCTGGCAGATCAGTGAGCGTGACGTAGCTGCCTGCGAACACGCCATAGATATAGAGCAATACCGCTGTTGGAAGTAGCAGTTGCATCATGCCGATTCGAACCAGAAACGCAATGATGGCTACAGCGATGATGAGTGCCGGGATGAACCATAGATGTACCAAGCCTCCTTCCAGTAACGAATTGATTGGGTTCGACATTAAGTAGCCCCAATAGCCTTGTCGCTCGGCGAGATAGCCTGCTTCTGCAACCACTTGCCAACGGAACGGCACCAACAGACAAATCGCGCTCCAAACCAACCATATTTTAAGCAAAGGCTTGGTGTAGTTTTTGAGTGTCTCCACGGGATTCGTGCTGAGTTTTGGTTGGATGAGATAGCCGGAGATGAGGAAAAACAGTGGCACAGCAAAACGAGCTAGTTGGTTGAGGATATACCCAACCCAAGGCACCTCATCCCATTGCCAATAGGTGAGAGCCATCTGACAGTGAAGCCCTACGATCGCAAACATCGCGATGATACGAGCAAATTCTAAACTGGCAATTTTCTTTGTGGTTGCCATAAGTACTTACCTAAAAAAGTGAAAAATCGCTGCGAAATTAGCAGTTAATGACTCAGTTCTCGCGCTAAAAAGTCAACGGATGTGCATTTGGTGGTAACCAGTTTCTTAAATTCTGACTCACCTCAAATTTCGAAAATTCATATTCATTAGGTTACTCAATGTATTGCGATCGTGAGTGTGTAAGTGGGTATACATTGGTTTGACCAGTAAATTGAGTACTTGTAAAAAAGTACGATCGTGCTAAAAGTGTGTTTATGAAAAAAGGAAAAGTAACCAAAGAGCTGATACTGCAGCGTGCATTCCAACTCGCGAGTGAAAACGGGTTGGAGAGTCTCACTATTGGTGAGCTCGCTAAGCAGTGTGGTATGTCGAAAAGTGGCTTGTTTGCTCACTTCAATTCCAAGTTGAACCTTCAATTGTCGGTGTTGGAATTTGCCAATCAAGTATTCGCTGAGCGCGTAATTGCGCCTGCGCGCGAGCTAGGCGATAGCAACACTGAGCGTAAAGTACGTGGCTTGTTGGATACATGGATGACGTGGAATCACTCTTTTCAAGGCAGCTGTATGTTCCTTGATGCTTGGAATGACACCGCTGAAGAAGGCTGTGCGTTGCAAGCAGCATTGCGAAAATCGATTGATACTTGGTTAAATTACTTAGAAATTCAGATCAAGAAAGGCAAAGAAAACCAAGAGTTTGTCGCCGATTTAGACACGCGACAAGCGACCTTTGATTTATACGGGCAGTACTTAAGTGCACACGTATTTTACTCGATCAAAGGGCAAGAAGAGAGCCAGAGACTGTTCTGGCAGGGCATCGATAACTTGTTTACTCGATGGAAGCGCTAACCCCGCGGTAACGGGTATAGTAAAAGATTCAAAATGAAGAGCGACAACGAGCGCTCTTTCTTATCAGCATAAAAAGCACGACCGTTCTATTTTGTGCAAGGCTGATAGTTAAGGAAATGATCATGAGTGAGAAAATTTACTTCAATACTTCGCAGAAATTCAGTGTTAAACGCAGCTTGGTCAACATCAGTACCCGCCTGCATCACACGTTGGCGCCGTCACATGCAAAAAAGACCGCGCGTAAACTGCTGCTTACTCCCGCTCGTACTCAGCCAAAAAATGTCGAGCCACAGGGGCTTATCAAAAGCGAAGTGCAAGGTCATGCCGGTGCAATTAAAACCTATCAGCTTGGTAGCGGTCCGGTATGGGTTTTGACTCACGGCTGGTCAGGAACTGCGAGTCAGTTCTACCCGTTGATGGAGCATATTGCGGCATCGGGTTACACGGCATTAGCGTACGATCATCCTGCTCATGGTGAGAGTGAGGGACAATACGGACATATTCCTGCGTTTGTGTGCGGTCTTGAAGATGTATTAGATTCTGTCGATGAGGTTGCAGGTTTGGTGGGGCACAGCATGGGTACCGCTTCAGCGCTAGAGTGCCGCCACAGTAAATTAGAAAACAAGCCTTTGCTGTTGATCGCGCCAGTGCTTAACTACGTTGAAAACCTATTTGGCAGCATTGCGCGTTCGGGTTACTCAATGAAGTTATTCAAAGCGGTGGTTTCGGAAGTGGAAGACCAGTTTGGCTACCCATTGCAATCTATTGACCCGGAGAGGCGCTTAGCTGAGCGAGAAGCAAAAACTATTATTGTTCATGATGAGCAGGATAAGTTCACCAAACACAGCGTGTCTGCTAAAGCGGCGGACGAGATTGAACGAGTGGAACTGGTTACCACGCAGGGCCAAGGCCATGGCCGAGTGATGAAGTGTGATGAGGTATTCCAGAGTTTCGACCGTTTAATTGAAGCGAGCTGATCATTAAAGAGTGTTGAATAGATTCTGTGAGAACAACAAAGGACAGCCGAAGCTGTCCTTTTCTTTTTTTAACAATATTCAAAGCGAGTGATGTTGAATCACAACACCTTAACAGTGCTTAGTTACAGTTAGCTGGGCCAACTTCTTTCCAAACACCCCATTCGCCAGACTTGCTAGGATCTTGACCTTGTGTCCACCACTTCGCTTCCCAAGTTTTACCTGCGTGCGTTACTTGGTCGCCGCCAGTGTAAATAGCCGTTGCATCCCATGCGTTAGTACAAGTGCCACCACCTGTGCTGTGCTTAGATACAACAACGGTTGCACTTGCTGAAGACGCTGCCTGACCATCGTTTACGCTGACAGTGAAGCTTAGGCTTGTGTCTTGTGGGTATTCTGCTGCTGTGAACGTCACTTTCGCGCCGTTAACTGTTGCGTTTAGGCCTTGAGGTAGCGTCCAATCAAACGTTAGCGTGTCGTTGTCAGCATCGCTAGAAGCTGAAGCATCAATCACGACTACGTCACCAGCTTTCGCTGTTGCAGGTGCAGAAACTTTTGCAACTGGCGCTGTGTTATCAACGGTACCTGTTGGTTTAACCGTCACCACGACAAGATCAGAAGCGGTTGCGCCTTTGTCATCGGTTACTGTTAGTTTGAACGTTAGCTGCTCTTCTGCGGTCACTTCCGCTACATCAAAGCTTGCTGTTGCAGTGTTCGCGCCAGATAGAGCTACTGCAGTACCTGATACTTGCTCCCAAGCGTAGCTTGCGATTGTGCCATCAGAATCAGTTGAGTTGCTACCATCAAGAACAACACTTGCAGGACCTGTTACTGCTTGGTCTGCACCAGCTTCTGCCGTTGGTTTGCGGTTTGGTGGAACAACCACACCACCAGCCATGCCTTCGTGCATTGCGTTAAGGATGTCGCCGTTATCTGCATCAATTTCCCAAGAGAATAGACCAGCTAGACCCAGAGATTTCGCGTAGTTACCTTTTGCCAATACAGAGCGATGATCGTCAAATGTAATCAGTTCACCCGTTGAACGGTTCCACACCCAAGGTGCTTCTGCTAGCTCGTCGTAACCGTATTCAAAGCCGTTGATGCCAGCGTTGTTCGCACCTAGCATGAATGACTTAATGCCTTTGTAGTCAATCACGCCATCTTCCCAAACGCCTTGAGTCGTGCTGCCTTTCAGTTTACCTGTCGCAGTACCTGTCATTGGGTCATTTGGATCCGTCAGCGTATCTGGTGTTACGCCTTCCCAACCACGACCGTACATTGCAGTACCTAGAACCAGTTTGTTCGCAGGAACGCCTTGCGCGAGTAGAAGTTGGATGCCGTTGTCAGCCGTGTAAGCCGGGCCTTTGTACGGTTCGCCGTTTTCATCAACGCCGCTACCATCACACTGACCAGGACGCATGAATGAGCCACAGTAGAGTGCTGTTTGGTGACCAGGAACGTTGTTCCAACCGCCATAGAAGTCGTAAGTCATCGCGAAGATGTAGTCCATGTACTGCACAGCATCTGCGTAATCAACGTCTTCAATTTTGTCGTAACCAACACCAATTGCTGAAGTTAGCTCGTAGGTGCGGCCTGTTTCCGCTTCTAGGTCATCCAGCATTGCACGCAGTTCACGCATCAATGCGATGTAAGCTGGGCCATCGTTCACTGGGTCGCCTTTATCTGCTGCAGCACCGCCGCCACCAGGGAATTCCCAGTCAATATCTACACCGTCGTAGAACTTCCAAGTTTTCAGGAATTTCTTAACTGACGCGACAAATGTGTCACGGTTTTTCTTATCAACGAAGTCGTAGAATGGGTCAGAAAGTGTCCAACCGCCGATAGATGGAATGATTTTTAGATCTGGGTTACGTTGCTTCAATGCCATCAGCATTGCGTAGTTACCCTTGATCGGTGTGCTGTATTCGTGACCAGCTTGAGCAAAGCTCTTCTGGTACGCTGCCCATGGGTCATGGATAACCACTTCGTAGTCATTCACACCGCGACAGGCAGTTTGTAGAGCGTTGAAGCTGTTACCACCAACTGATTTCACCGACTCGTTTGGACCACAGATTGGGATAAAGCCGTAAAGGATGTGAGTCAAGTTGTCGACAGGCATGTTATCAACCGTGTAATTACGGCCGTAGATACCCCATTCAACAAAGTAAGTACCCATCACTACGCTTGGGTCTGTGTTGTAGGTTTTGTTGTTTGGGTCAACATTCATGGTTAGAGGCGGTAAGTGAGAACCGTCAGTATCCGCGATAGTGATCTCTGCAGGTGCGCTCTTAGCACAACCAGTTGCGTCACATGCTTCGATTTCCATTTGGTACAAGCCACCTTGGCCGTATTCAAATGATGCCGTTGTTTGGCTACCAGTGATAGGGCCTGTTGCCACTTTTACGCCATCAAAGTAGATGTTGTAAGTGTCGCCAGAAGTGCCACTCCACTGATTAAATTTCACGTTGATCTTAGCTAGCTCATGGTACTTAACCATGTCGTTGTAGCCAGATGTGGTTTCCATTGCCAACTCAATTTTAGAAAACTGCAGGTTGTTGGAACCGTACATATCGATACTTGGTGCGGTTGGAGCCGCATTTGCAGCGCCAGATAGTGCTAAGGCAACCCCAGCTGCACATAGGTTAAATCGAATCATAACTTCTCTCTCAATCCTTGAATTCATGTTCATTAACGAACATAAGCTGCTCCTGCGACAGAAAAGACAACCAATTCACACACTGTGCAAAAGCATCCCCTTGAGCATTTCAGAGGCTTATTTTTTTTCAAAAAAAAATAAATCAACTTTCGACCGTGTTACCTAAATCTCACTACAAGAAACATAAATTTGCAGTGAAAATTCAATATTGAGCCAATATTTTATAAATATTTTGCATGTACTTAATTAATTGCTTACTCAGTTCGCACTCGTTATTTTGCGAGTGAAATTAAACTTTTACTTTGTAATAGAGTTGGTTACGACAAAAGGTGTTTGTTTTGTATACAGAAGAGAAGTGATGGATAAAAGGCTACTTGCGGCCGAAGTGTTCACTTAGTGCGGCACGACGTTTGGAAGCCGCCCCAGTTTCTGAGCCTTGAACTGTGTGCTCGAAGCCTTTGAGAATAAATCTCTGATCGGGAAAGCGAGGTTCAATACGGCGTATTTGTGGGGAGAGGTGAGAACCTGACAACTGATACTCGGTTTTACCCAAGCCTGTGTTCAGAGTGATGACTTTACCATCAAACTCAAATTGAGTGGCGATCAAACGGTGATTACGAAAGACCCCGTTGGAAGTAAAGGAAAGGTGCTCGGTTTGATAAGGTGGGGCACCAATCTCAATCCATTCGCCATAGATTTTATCGCGATCGATGTAATCCAAATAAGAGGCATAAAGTAGATAACTGATCACGCCAAACAACGCGCACCCAAACAGAGCAAAACCTCCTTTGATGATTTTGAGCTGATGACGAGCCCAAAGTGAGGGTTGCGGTTCCGGTTTCTGCTTGCGCTTACGGCCTGTGGTGTTAGTCATGATCCCTGCTTACTTTCCTTTTCCATTATGGTGAGAAGCTTGAGCTGTAAAAACAAACAATCTCGTCTTTAACACGGTGAAACTATGATCTGATGTCCACTTTTACATTCCGAAACACAGTTATTGATAAGTTGGCTTTTCAGGAAAGGTCAATTTAGATGCTTGAGTCGCAAACCGAAACAGGGTAAAAAAGAGCTGATTTTTGATAAGGAAACCAATAATGAGTATTAAGGAAAACAGTTATTTTGCTGGTGGCGTTAAGTCGCTAGGTTTTAACCAACAAGGGCAGGATGTCAGTGTTGGGGTAATGTTGCCAGGTGAATACACGTTTGGCACTCAAGCGCCAGAGCGTATGAGTGTGGTCAAAGGCGCATTGATCGTTAAGAAAGCTGGCGAGGTTGATTGGGTCACTTACAACACCGGTGAGTTCTTCGAAGTAGAAGGAAATTCATCGTTCGAGCTGCAAGTAAAAGATGCAACCGCGTACTTGTGTGAGTACCTATAAGCAATAAATCGAATTGAAATGAAAGCCACCTTCGGGTGGTTTTTTTATGCATGTTATTCAGAATCAAAGGTTTTTAGCAACAGGCCGTTAACTTTTGTATATACTTAGGGTAGGCACACCCATCGTTCAAGGAGGAAGTGATGGCAGTACAACGTAAACATTCAGATCTCCCTCCTCGCTATGAGGCGACGGAGTTTACAACAGAGCAAAGACATCGCTTTACTAAAGTGGCCAATGCGGCTCAAAAGCGCCGTGCTTTTTATAAGCGAGCCATTGAAAGCAGCTTAGTTGGAAAGATGAAAGAGCGCGCACTTAAGCCCGTTCTTGTCCCACGAGATGATAAACCAAGAAAAATTGGCCAAGTGATCTGGCTTATCACGTTTTTGCTTGTCGGTTTATGGGCGATGTATATGTATTCCTAAGCCATGTTTGAGTGATTCACTCTTACAAGCTGGCATCTCGCTGTAATGAAGTCACATTACCTATTCCGCCAACCAACGAATGTCTTTGATGGCGTAACTCTTCTGCATTTGAGCAATGTTCGTAATATGCATACTGGTTTTTGCCAGTATGCTTTGCGGCGTACATGGCTTTGTCTGCACAGCGAGTGAGCTCAGACAAATCCTTAGCATCTTGGCCATAAATTGCTGCTCCCACACTCATGGTCAACTCATTGATATTGTCTTCCGTCTGATAGCCTTTATTAAACAGGTTTACGATACGATCAAGGATATTATCTAGGTCCTTCTTGCAGCGCACATCGTAAAGCATCAAAACAAACTCATCTCCCGCAAAGCGAGCGATCGAATAATCGTGTTTGTCCGTCTTTCGGTCTTTGTTGCGAATATTGTTTTTCAAGCGAGTCGCAAAGTGTTTTAAAACGCGATCGCCCACATCATGGCCGTAGTTGTCATTGATGTGCTTAAAGTTATCAATATCGAGGAAAACCAGTGCAGTGACCGTATTATTCTGAGTTTGATCTAACTCTTCCAGTTTCGCGCGCGCCCAAGTCTCAAAGCTCCAACGGTTAGCGAGCCCCGTTAACTGGTCTAGGTATGCCAGTTCCTCAATGCCTTCACGATAAAGCGTTTGGATGTAGTTCACGACCTTGGAGTAGTAGTAAGAGAAGGTATGGCAGACAAAACAAATGGCCACAAGGGTGAACATAAAGCGGCGTTCAGTCATCTCACTGGCGGTAGGTACACTCTCTAAAAAGGTCAAATCGAAAAAGATGATGAGAGAATATGTCACGCTAAACAGTAGACCGACCTTGAACTCGTTAATCAAGATGATGGCAGCCACAATCGGATAGAGCCAAAGTAATCGACCGGAGGGCGCATCGCTATATAGGAGCAGTAACAGCCCATCGAACATCAATACGCCTGTGAGCAACAAATCGGCGTATTGGTGGTGACCACGTACTTTGATCAGGTAGCTGATGGTTAAACATGCCAACGCACATACTCCGATGAGTAAGCTGAGCCCCCAGTTGCCTTCAAGATAGTGCAGTACAGAGCCATAGGTTAGAAATGCAGTGGCGATGCTAGAACAGAGAAAAACGATCTTCTTCTTTCTTGTCGATCGGATATCCGCCATTTCCTCTAGGCGTGCTCCGGCCAATTTCGACATTGTGTATCCCTACTTTAGAATTATTTAATGCCTATTCTAGGTGGTAATTTAGTACTACATGGAATAGCAATACGTTTAATTGTGATATGAATCATGTTTGGCATGAATGTGAGTTATTGAATTTGTAAGAAATTTACGACTTGTGAAAGTTTTCAGGATTATGAAAATTTTCAAAAAACCAAGTATGAATTGCGCTTATTTTGAACAAATTAACGTGATTATTCTTAAACATTTCTGTGAAATGAAAGCGATTTCAAAATATGAATGATAAATTAGAAGCTAATAACATTATGATTTTCATTAACAAAATACGGCGCTAGTTTCATGCGTTGTTTCATGTCATTTCGAGTGCTTGTACCATGTGAAGCAGTAGCGACTTTTCAAACGTTTCATTCCTTAAGATCCCTATTGAAATAATTACACCTACAAAAACTTAGGGAAATCACATGAAAAACTTAAAGGTTTTACCTCTCACTCTTGCAGTGGCCACTTCGCTTGCTTCTCTTTCTACTTTTGCTGCCGATTCTGATGTAGAAGCTTTGGAAAAACGTATTCAAGAACTGGAGAAACGCATTGACCCAACTTATGTCGATGACCAACAACCAGCGGTATTAACGCCGGACATTGAGATTCCTTATGGCGTTGTGTTCTCTGGTTATGCTCGTTACGGTGCTCACTACCAAGGGGGCGACCAAAAGTACGTGATGGTTGATGGCTCTTTTAACGGCTCATCCGCTATTGGTCGATTAGGTAACGAAGGCAATGGCGGTGAATTCCAGTTAGCAAAAGCATTTAAGAATGACAGTGGCGCAATCTGGGATGTTGTGGTGATGTTCGATCACTGGGGTGACGAGGTGAACCTGAAAAAGGCTTATGCAGGCGTTACGAATGTACTAGAGAGTCAGCCGAACGCTTACATTTGGGCTGGTCGTGATTTCCATCAGCGTCCACAACAGGGCATCAACGATTACTTTTGGATGATGCACGATGGTCAAGGTGGCGGTATCGACAACCTTGAGCTTGGTTCCGTCAAACTTGACCTTGGTGTGGTTGCTTCGGTTGAAAGCTGTAACCCGGAAATCACTCCGGGATCAAACCCTTCAATCTCTTGTACTGGTGGCTCTGGAACGGGTGATAGCGGTGTGTATGCATTCACGTCTAAACTGCACGGCATTGATATGGGCTTTGCTGATTTAGAGCTTTACGCGAACTATGGTTTTGATTCAGAAGCAATTGAGAGCTCAGAACACATTGATGCTTACCAGCTGGGTGCGGTGATTTCTCGTGCAAACGACAGCGGATCAAACCGTTTAGTGTTGCGTTATTCTGATAACGCTGACAACGGCGTATTCTGGAAAACAGAATACTTAACAACTATTTACGCAAGCTTTGAAGGTAATGCAAACCTTGGTGAAAACGCTGCGGTTGAATACCTATTGGCATATCACGATTACTCAATTGACGGTTCAAACAAGCTTGAAGATGAGCGTACTAACTACAGTGCTATCGTCCGTCCGATGTACTTCTGGAATGATGTTCACTCGACTTGGCTAGAAGCGGGTTACCAAATGGTTGATTACGCACGTGCCGATGATGACAACACAGGCTGGAAAGTGACGCTATCGCAAAATATCTCGTTTGATTGGGGTGCTGGCGCTCGTCCGATGCTCCGCTTCTACGCGACGGCAGGTGAGGTCGACAACAAAGCAACCAACAATGACCCTAAGCAAGACACATTTAGCGTAGGTGCTATGTGGGAAGCTTGGTGGTAAACCGAGTCTAATTAATTACTGTCCATGTAACAGTGGTAGGCACTGAAGGCAGATTTATTAGGTTTCTACCACTGATTTATTTCTTAACTCTCTCTATTTAGTCATGGTGTTCATTGCAGCCAGTGAAAACCATACTGTCCATTATTGACCCTATTTTGAGCCGCATTTGCGGCTCTTTTTTTGTTTCTATGCTTTAAAAAACTGCGCAGAGATCTTTATTAAAGAGTTGTGAAATCAATGCCTTGATTGAATCTCATTTGAACGTGAAATGACCGTTTCATGAAACAGTTTCATAGCGTGAAAGGAAACTGCCTACCGCTTCATTTTTTCCGATATTGCCCGAATCTAAAGGGATTTCGGTGTGATTTCTCTCACGATAACACCCCAGTGGATAAGAAATACTAGCTGCCATGAAAGCGGTTTCGAGAAATGCATCTCGAAGCAAAATTGAATCTTGATGCTCAGGTGGAAGAGGTTTCTTGTGGCGACGATTAAAGATGTATCTGAATACGCAGGGGTTTCTCAGGCAACGGTTTCTCGCGTGATTAATGGCACTAGCCGTGTAAGTCACGATAAGAAGCTGAAAGTCGAGAAAGCGATTCAAGAACTTGGCTATCGTCCAAACTCAATCGCTCAGGCTTTGGCGTCTAGTCGCACTGGCAGTATTGGCATCATCGTGCCAGAGCTTGGTGGTCCATTTTACTCTGGCATTTTGCACAGCATGGAAGAGCGTCTGCGCCGTTTCGGTTACCACGTGGTGGTGACTGCAGGTTCAAACTCTGAGCAAAGTCAGCGTGAGTCAGTGGAATTTCTGCTTGGACGACGCGTGGATGCCATCATTTTGCATGCACAAAACCTGACGGATGATTATTTAATCGATCTTAAAGAAAAAGGCATTCCGGTGGTACTGGTGAATCGCTTTATTCCAGAAATGGCGCAATGCTGTATTGAGATCGATAACGAATTTGGTGGTCAGTTGGCGACCGAATACTTGTTGCGAATGGGGCATCGCAACATAGCGTGTATCACCGGTCCTCTGGACAAATCTGACGCACGGGGGCGTCTACAAGGTTACCGCAAGGCTCTTGAAGAAGCGGGAATCGAGTATGACGAAGCGTTGGTGTCCGAGGCCGGTTTTACCGAAGAATCAGGGGAAAGCGCAATGCGTAAACTGTTGAAGCGCGATTGTCATTTTACTGCTGTATTTGCGTGTAATGATCATATGGCGTTCGGTGCTTACGAAGTGCTGAAAGCCAATGGTGTAAACGTTCCGGAGCAAATCTCTTTGGTGGGGTTTGATGACATTTTATTTGCACGCTACCTCACGCCAGCCCTAACCACAGTTAACTTCCCTATTGAGCAAATGAGCGCTGAAGCTGTCCAGCTCGTGATTCAAATTCTCAATAAAAATAAACGAGATGTGAACTTCAAATTGTCGCCAAGCTTGGTGTCAAGAAGTTCAGTCAAGGAACTGCATACCCTATAAAACGATAATTAAGGACAACAACATGAAACTGAAAACTTTGACGCTTGCCATGACCGCTGCTTTGGGTGTTGCTGCAACGGTAAATGCGGCTGATGAAACCAAAATTCGCTTCGATGGTTTCCCTGATTTTGATAGTAGCTTGAAAGTGCTGCTACCGGATTTCGAGAAGGAAACTGGCATTAAAGTGGATTACCTAATGAATAACCACGGTGACCACCATACGAAGCTGACAACCAACTTGGCGACGGGCTCTGGTGCAGGTGATGTGATTGTTGTTGATGTAGAAAAGATTGGTCCATTTGTGGCGTCGGGCGGCTTGGTAAATCTGTCTGAAAATTATGGCGCTGATAAATACGCAGAGAGTTTTGCTCCTTACGCATGGGCGCAAGGTAAAGGTGCTGACGGTGATGTGTACGGCATGCCTGTCGATCTAGGCCCTGGCGTAATGTACTACCGCACAGACATTTTTGAAAAAGCGGGCATTGATATTAACGAAGCGATCAAAGACTGGGATTCTTACATCGCCGCAGGTGAAAAACTTAAGCAGCAAAATGTTCAACTGATCGCTTCAGCTGCGGATGTGGCACAAGCGATCATCTTCACCACAGTTCCTGAAGGTGAAGGTCTGTACTTCGACAAAGACGGCAACCCAGTCGTGACTTCTGAGCGCTTTGTGCACGCGTTCGAAGTGGCAAAAGAGATCCGTGACAAAGGCTTGGATGGTCGCATTCTAGCGTGGTCAAACGAATGGTACGAGGGCTTCCGTAACGGCACATTTGCGACTCAGCTCTCTGGTGCTTGGCTACTTGGTCACCTAAACAACTGGATTGCGCCAGAAACAGCAGGCAGCTGGGGCGTGTCTAACCTTCCTGATGGTATTTACGGAAGCTGGGGTGGCTCATTCCTATCTATCCCAACCCAATCTAAACACCAAGATGAAGCTTGGAAGCTGATCGAATACATGACAACAAAGCGTGATATTCAGCTTAAACACTTCGAAACCATTGCAGCATTCCCTGCTAACACCACGACTTACGACGACCCAATGTTCGAAGAGAAAATCGAATTCCTAGGTGGTCAGCAAGCGCGTCTATTGTTTGCTGAAGTGGCGCAGAACATCAAGCCAGTGGCACCAGCGAAAGGCGATCACGTTGCTCGTTCTATCATCCTAGAGAATGCACTGATGGAAGTGCTGGATGAAGGTAAAGACATTAAGACTGCGCTTAAAGAAGCAGAGCGCATGATCAAGCGTCGTACACGTAATCTGTAATTTTTGCCAATACTTAAGGCAGGAAGGGGGCATGTCCCCCTTCTGGGTAAGAGGTCGTTACTATGAATCATGCAGCGAGCAAGGTTATGGAAACTCCAGAAAGTAAGAGCATTTTTTCTCGTCTGAATTTGAAAGCGCTTACACCGTATGGATTCCTATTGCCGTTTTTGATCATCTTTTCAGTGTTCGGAATTTTTCCGTTGCTGTTTTCTATTTTTCTTTCTTTTCATGAGTGGAACCCAGTCGAGGGTTTGGGCGCTATGGACTATGTGGGGTTCGAAAACTACCACATTGCACTGACAGACCCGTGGCTGTGGCGCTCACTGAAAAACACGCTTTGGCTAGCGATCACATCAGGCGTGGCTCAACACTTAGTTGCCTTACCTGTGGCGTACATCTTGGTGTCGCTGGGTGACCGTTTCCGTCATTGGTTGACGTCGGCTTACTTCCTACCGTTCATCACATCTACGGTGGCAGCGTCGCTTATCTTCTTCAATATGTACTCACCAAACTCGGGCATCATCAACCAAAGCTTGATGGTACTGGCAGACAGTACCTTGTTTGGTTGGGCATTCTCTTGGGTGAACGACTTCCAGCCAATCCGTTGGTTAGATGACGCGACCATGGTTAAGCCTTCCATCGCCATCATGGTGTTCTGGAAATACACTGGTTTCAACATCGTGCTTTACACCACTGGCTTGATGACGATTCCGAAAGACATCCTAGAAGCGGCTCGTATGGACGGCGCAAACGCATGGCGTCGATTCTGGAGCATTTCACTACCAATGATTCGTCCATTCATCTTCTTTGCGGTCACCATGACCATCATCGGTAACTTGCAGTTGTTCGAAGAACCATTTGTTCTGACGCGCGGTACTGGTGGTACGGGTCAGTCTGGCTTAACCATCTCTATGTACCTCTACAAAGTGGGTTGGGAATGGTTAGAAATGGGTACAGCGTCAGCAATTTCATGGCTGCTCTTTACCTTGATTGCAGGCTGTACAGCGGTTCAATTCTTCTTCTTCGGTAAGAAAGGTCTAGGGGAGCAATAAGATGAGTACTAACACTTTACCTGCGGCGCAGCGTTGGCGTCCTAGCGATCGCAGCATCGAGATCTTTACCAAGATACTGATGGTGATGCTCGGCACTGTGTTGGTGGTGTCTGCCATCATGACTGTGTTCCCGTTCATTTGGTCGGCGTTGCTATCGACGCGTGACCGTACTGAAATCTTCGGCACAGGCATCAGCTTTGCGATTGGTGACAGCCTTGCGGTGAACTACGCAAAGCTACTGGAAATCATGCCGTTCTGGCAGGCGATGTTTAACTCCATCTACATCGCGTTCCTAGGCACCACGATTTCACTGCTGTTTTGTAGCATGGGCGGCTATGCGTTTGCAGTCTACAAGTTCAAAGGCAAAAACGTGCTGTTTGGTATGTTGGTTGGCTCGATGATGATTCCGCCAGTACTGAGCCTGATCCCTTACTTTATGATCGTGAAGTTCCTCGGTTTGCTCGATAACCACCTTGCGGTTTGGTTACCGTTCACCACCACGCCATTTGGCATCTTCTTGATGCGTCAGCACGTAGTGGCATCGATTCCGAAAGAGCTGTTAGAAGCGGCGAAGCTCGATGGCGCGGGTGAATTTAGAACTTACTGGAGCGTGGTATTGCCACTGATGAAACCGGCGCTCGCAACCCTAGCAATCGTGCAGTTTGTTTTCTTCTGGAACATGTTCATGCAGCCACTTGTGGTACTGACAACGCCAGAAAACTACGTGATTACGCAGGCACTGCGAAGCGTGCAGGGCATTCCGAATACGCCGTGGGGAGCGGTGATGCTCGGAACCACCATCTCCATTTTACCGTTAGTGATTACTTACTTATTTGCCTCAAAACAGATGATCAGCGGCTTGACCTCTGGTGCCGTCAAGGGCTAAGCGAAACAAAAGGTTTTATAACAATGAATAAATTCCAACTACCACAAGATTCAAAATTACGTAGCCCAGAGTTCTTATTTGGTGTCGCAACCTCTTCTTATCAGATTGAGGGCGGTGCTCAGCTAGGTGGTCGTACGCCTTCGATTTGGGACACGTTTTGCAATAAGCCAGGCGCAGTTGATAACGCAGATAATGGCGACGTGGCATGTGATCACTTCCATTTGTGGAAGCAAGACATTGAGATGATTCAAGGTTTGGGTGTGGGCGCTTACCGTCTATCGATGGCGTGGCCACGCATCATCCCTGAAGATGGCAAAGTGAATGAAGAAGGTTTGAAGTTTTACGAGCAAATCATCGATGAGTGTCACGCTCGCGGTTTGAAGGTTTTCGTTACGCTTTACCATTGGGATCTACCGCAATACCTAGAAGACAAAGGCGGTTGGCTAAACCGAGAAACGGCTTACAAGTTTGAGGAATACGCGAAGGTAGTTAGTGCTTACTTCGGTGATAAGATTGATTCATACGCGACATTGAACGAACCGTTCTGCTCTGCTTATCTAGGCTACCGTTGGGGTGAACATGCTCCTGGCCTTAAGGGCGAGCGTGAAGGTTTCTTGTCTGCGCACCACTTGATGCTAGCACATGGTCTGGCGATTCCACACATGCGCAAGAACGCACCAAATGCGATGCACGGTTGTGTGTTCAACGCGACACCCGCTTACCCGTATAGCGATGCAGACATCGGTGCGGCAGAGTACAGCGATGCGGAAGGTTACCACTGGTTTATGGATCCTGTGTTGAAAGGGGAATACCCGCAGCTTGTCTTAGAGCGCCAATCGCACAACATGCCAATGATTCTGGAAGGCGATCTCGACATCATCCAGACCGATTTGGACTTTATCGGCATTAACTTCTACACCCGTTGTGTCGTGCGCTACAACGAACATGGCGATATTGAAACGGTACCTCAACCAGAGCAAGAGCACACATTCATTGGTTGGGAGATTCACCCGCAAGCACTGACAGATTTGCTTCTGCGTTTGAATGACCGTTACCCGAACTTACCACCACTTTACATCACTGAAAACGGCGCAGCAGGTGATGATCATTGCATTGATGGCGAAGTGAATGATGAGCAGCGCGTGCGTTACTTCCAGCAGCACCTAGTTGCTTTGGATGCTGCGATTAAAGCAGGTGTGAATGTGAATGGTTACTTCGCTTGGAGCTTAATGGATAACTTCGAGTGGGCTTACGGTTATAAGCAGCGTTTTGGCATTGTTCACGTGGATTACCAAACGCAAAAGCGCACCCTGAAAGCGAGCGCAATTGCTTACCGTAACATGCTGCTGGACCGAGCAGAGGAGAACTAGTAATGGCAAAAGTCGAATTCAAAAACATCAAGAAATCCTACGATGATGTCGAGGTCGTGAAACACTTCGATTTCACGGTGCAAGATGGTGAGTTTGTGGTTTTCCTTGGTCCATCGGGCTGCGGTAAGTCGACTACGCTACGCATGCTGGCGGGCTTGGAAAGCATCACTGGCGGTGAGATTTACGTTGGCGATAAGTTGATGAACAAAATCGATGCCAAAGACCGCGATCTTGCGATGGTGTTCCAAAGCTACGCGCTTTACCCACATATGACGGTTTACGAGAACATCGCTTTTGCTCTTAAGTTAAAAGGGATGCCGAAAGAGCAAATCGATATTGAAGTACGTAAAGCGGCGAAAATGCTTGAGCTGGATGCACTGTTGGATCGCAAACCAAAAGAGCTGTCTGGTGGTCAACGCCAACGTGTTGCCATGGGACGTGCTATGGTTCGTACGCCTAAGGTGTTCTTGTTTGATGAGCCATTATCGAATTTGGATGCCAAACTGCGTGGCGTGATGCGTGAAGAGATCAAGCAGCTGCATCGCGAGCTAAAAACCACCACGATTTACGTAACTCACGATCAGATCGAAGCGATGACATTGGCAGATCGCATCGTGATCCTTAAAGACGGTTACGTGGCTCAAGTTGGCACACCGACAGAAGTGTTCCAACGTCCGGCAAACAAGTTCGTGGCGCAGTTCATTGGTAACCCATCGATGAACATGTTGGACGCCAAACTGATTGGTGAAGAGGGCAATTGGGAAGTCGAACTGGGTGATGTTCGTATTCCTCTGCCAGAGCGCTTCAAAGCACACGCTTCGAAGAATTTAGCATTGCACTTTGGTGTTCGTCCAACCGACATCCATCTGCGTGCTGAGCAAGTGGACCACGACCGCGTGTTGCCGTTCCCAGTTAAAATCAAAGACAAGGAGCTATTGGGCGCGAGTATTCTACTGAAAACAGAAATCGCAGGTCAGCCGCTTATGGTTGAAACACAAGCGGCAGAAGTGGATGTGGATACGCTAACTCTGTACTTGGATTTGGATGCAATTCACCTATTTGATGCATTGAGTGAAAACTCGCTCGCGACATTCTAAATCCCCGATATGAAAGCCAGTGCGCGCTTGCGTACTGGCGACTTATCTAGCTCTCATTTCCCATATCAAAATGTTGTCGCGTCCCCCGCTGCAACTTATATTTTTGTTATTAGCTTGCTGGGAAAATTCCTACAATGAAAAAGAAAAAAAGAGCGGCATCCATCTATGATGTGGCCAAGTTGGCGGGTGTGTCACCGAGCACCGTATCACGTTTCCTCAATCGCACGACCTTTGTCTCTGACGATAAAAGCCAAAACATAGAAAAAGCGATCAAGTCACTGGGGTATAAACCAAATTATCAAATGTGTCAGGGCACTAACACGCGTTCGATGACCATTGGCGTGCTTATTCAACACCCTGAGAGTCCACACACCAGTCGAATCCTGAACGATATGGAGAAGGTGCTTAATGCGCAGGGCTACTCATTAGTGATTGCTACCGGGCACTGGCAGCGCACACTCGAATCACACGCTTTGGAGTATTTAGCGAAAAGTAATGTGGATGGGGTGATCATCGTGACGGGCAGTTTGACGGAAGAGCAGATTTTGGCATATGCCCAGCGAATTCCTGTTGTCGCGGTTGGATACAATGTCATTGGAGATAAGGTTAAATCCATAAATATAGATAATGTATTGGGCGGATACATGGCGACACTGCATTTGATGCAACAAGGCCACGTGAACATCGCTCATATCAAAGGGCTTTTGAATCAACCAGATGCGGTGGCTCGCTTTGTTGGTTACAAGAACGCTCTACAAGAGGCAGGCATTAAAGTCATGCCAAAATTAGTCAAACAAGGTGATTTCAGCAGTGAGTCTGGCTATCAAAAAACGGTGGAATTGCTCGAATCTAAAGTGCATTTCTCTGCGTTGTTTGCTGCCAATGACCAAACGGCTTACGGGGCGATCAAGGCTCTGCATGACCACGGCGTTCGTGTGCCAGAGGATGTGTCTGTGATCGGCTTTGATGACTTACCGACCTCACAATATTTCACGCCTGCGCTTACCACACTGAGACAGCCTATTGAAGAAGTTGGAGCCATTTGTGCCGAGTCCATTCTCAATTTATTGAGTGGTGAAAGGCATGAAGTGCGTCTACCTCCGATCGATCTGATCGTCCGCCAATCAACGGTGTCTAAGTTCCGCCAATCAAGTTGAGATAAGTCGCCAAACCCATTAGAAAATATTTTCCGAAACTCGACGAAATCTTGTTGTATTTGTGACCAAACTCCGTCTAGAATTCGCGCCTGCATTTTGGTGGTTAAGTGCGCAATTATCAAAATAGCCAAATTCTAAGAAATCTAATTTTTTGAACTGCCTCACAGTTTTCTGTGGGGCAGTTTTAGTTGTAGGAAAGGTCCAAAACACATGCCTAAAAGCCAGAATATCAACCAACGTATGTCCATTGTGGCATTGGCTTGGCCGATACTTGTCGAAATTTTGCTACGGACGGCTTTAGGAACCAGTGACGTATTCATGTTGAGTGGTTACTCAGACAAAGCCGTGTCTGCGGTTGGGGTAATCACACAGTTAACGTTTTTCCTGATCATCGTTTCTACCTTTGTCAGCAGCGGCACGGGTATCTTGATCGCGCAATACAATGGCGCAGGACGTGAGAAAGACTCCGTTGATGTCGGTGTTGCCAGTATCGCTTTGTCGGTGATTGTGGGCGCTTTCTTGAGTGTCCTGGCCGTGATTGGCGCGGTGTTCTTTTTGCCGTATTACGGCTTAGAAGCTCAGGTTGAGCAATATGCGCGCGAGTACCTGCTGATCAGTGGTGCGATGACATTCAACGTCACAATCGGTATCGTCTTTACCACAATTTTGCGTAGCCACGGTTATTCACGCTCGCCAATGGTGGTTAACTTAATCTCTGGTGTGTTCAACATCATCGGCAACTACATTGCGCTGTACCAGCCGTTTGGTTTGCCTGTATATGGTGTTGAAGGCGTTGCAGTGGCGACTGTAGTGAGCCAAGTCATTGGTACATTATTGTTGGGCGTGATTTTGAAACGCAGCAGCATCGAGCTGCCAATGTCTAAGCTCAAACAAGTGCCGAAAGACGTGTTCAAAAAGATCTTAAAAATCGGTGGCATGAACGCCGGTGAAGTGTTGTCTTACAACATGGCGCAAATCTGTATCGTCTACTTTGTGGTGCAAATGGGTACATCGTCGCTTGCCGCATTTACTTATGCGCAAAACATCGCACGTTTCTCGTTCGCGTTTGCGCTAGCGATTGGTCAGGCGGCTCAAATCCAGACGGGTTACTACATAGGTAAAGGTTGGGTAAGCAGCATTTTGAAACGCGTGCAGATCTACTTCTTGGTCGGCTTTGCAGCGTCTACGGCGGCAACGTGTTTGATCTACCTGTTCCACGAAGAGATTCTGAGCGTGTTTACCGATCAGCCAGAAATCTTGGCATTGGCGGGCGCATTGGTGATGGGCTCCATCGTGCTAGAAGCTGGTCGCGTGTTTAACTTGATCTTTATCTCGGCACTGAAAGGCGCTGGTGATATCAAGTTCCCAGTACAGATGGGTATTCTCAGCATGTGGGGCTTGGGTGTGGTGTTCTCTTACATCTTGGGTATTCACTTAGGCTACGGTGTTATTGGTGCGTGGATGGCGATTGCGTTGGATGAATGGGTGCGCGGTATCATCATGGCAAGACGCTGGCGCTCTCAAGTATGGACTAAGTTTAAAGTAAGCTAACTTCTGTTTACAAAAACCAGAGATTCCAGACATCTCGTTCCTCGATTCTGGAATGACAATGTTTAGTTATGGTGATTTGAAACCTTGTTCTATAACGCGTCATTCCCGATAGCGACGGAGGAGCGCAGTCGGGAATCTCTTACTAGCTCTTTACGTAAAAAAGGCACTGAAATTCAGTGCCTTTTTGCTATCTATTCTGCATGGATAAGCCGCTTTAAAACTCACATTCTGCTTGGAAACACATACGCTCTTTGCTGTACGGATGGTCCAACTCCAGCATCTCCGCATGCAAATGCAAACGGTCGGCTTTTTCGCCATACAAGCCGTCGCCAACCATCGCCATATTCAAGCCCATATGGTGCGCGCTGTGCACACGTAACTGGTGGGTTCGCCCAGTTTTTGGGTACATGTACACCTTGCTGCGTCCGTCTTTCACTTCAATCAGCTGCCAGTAAGTTTCTGCAGGTTTACCGTGCTCAAAGCACACTAGCTGACGTGGACGGTCATCTGGATCGCCACGCATCGGGAGCGAGATTTCACCTTCAGGTTCGGTTAATACACCTTCAAGCAGTGCCATGTAGCGCTTTTGTACGCCGCGAGTGATGAACTGCTTTTGCAGACTCTTGTTGGCGCGTTTGGTTAAAGCAAATACGAGAATCCCCGACGTCGCCATATCCAAGCGGTGAATCACGAACGGCCCTTCTACATCTGGGAACATCGCTTGCAGGCGTGTGTATGCCGAATCCTTGATGGTTTTGCCCGGGACGGAAAGCAGGCCCGAAGGCTTGTTGACGATCACCATGGCTTCGTCTTGGAACAGAATTTCCAACTCTTTATCTTCCGCCCAGTTCTCTGCTAATGGGTTTGGTTCGACATCCAAGCCTTGCAGCATATGCCCCAAAATAGGTTGGCATTTGCTGTTGCATGATGGGTAGAACTTCTTGTGCTGACGCACTTCAGATTTCGGCGATACGCCCCACCAAAACTCCGCCAATGCAAGTGGCTGATAACCATGTTTGTATGCGAACTGAAGCAGTTTCGGCGCGGCACATTCTCCAGCGCCTGCGGGTGGTACTGGGTTGGTAGTAGGAGCAAAAATATCCACCAAATCGCGCTCTGCGCTGTGGTTATCCAAGAAGCGGTATTGTTGATGCAGTTTGTGCTGCAGAGCATTAGACAAGTCTTTGCGCTGCTCTTTAAGTTCTGTAAGCTTTTGTTCTAACTCGGCTAAGCGCGCTTCTTTGATTGCGAGTTTTGCGTCCCAAGCTTGCTTTAGGTACTTGAGTACATTCTTCTCAGCGACGCTTTGTTTACCCAAATCATCCAGTAGTGTTTTTAAGTCTTCTTGACACAGGGTTTGTTCGCCTTGTTTGCGCTGTTGTTTGCGTTCTGCACGACCGGCAATCATCACTTGGCGATGGGCATTTTCTTCTTGCTGATACGCTTCGCGGTCGGCTTTGATTTCTGCTTTCAGTTGTGCCAATTCTGGGTTGGCAGCAAAGGCTTTGTATTCCGCGTTCGCAGCATTGATAGCATCTGTCTCACCTCGGAAGAAGCCTTCTTCTGTCAGCATGTCGAATACGGGCGGAACAAAACCCGGAAGCAAGTTTTGATCGGCAATCTTGCCAGAGAAAGCGCTGAAATAGCCAAGCTCACCTTGCGGGTTACGCACTAGCAAAACACCGAACATTTTGCCGCGTCCGTTTTGCTCATCCTCAAGACCGAAATCGTGTTCGAAATCAGTTTGTGTCATTAGGTGCTGCTGCAATTGCTCGGCAGCCAACACACACAATGGATGAGGCGTGTAGTAGAACGGAAACGTAAACTGCGTTGGCAAGTCGTAGCCAGAAATATCCGCAGTAAATCGAGTAAAGCATTGTTCAGGCGAGTGCATGAGAGTGGGTCCGCGCGAAATAAAAATCGAGCACGGATTGTACCTGTTTTGGCTGTGATTGCTATTCGAAGGCGCTCCTGGGCTGACGGTATCGGCTCGCTATGACTCCTTATCTCAATGATTTTCATCGCTTAGAACGCAGAAATTAGGATTGCGTTTGAAATGATTAATTTGAGTGATGTACTGTTTTGATTGATAAGAAAGAGCGTTGTTCTCGAATGATTTATTAGATGCAAAAGGAAAAGCATGTCGAAATTGGTGTTGGCATTGATACGATTTTATCAACGCTATTTATCCCCACACAAAGGGTTCCGTTGTGCTCATGCGGTGTACTACGGCACGGATTCTTGTTCTGCAGCCATCAGCAAAATAATTCAACGTAAAGGCGTGTTTTCTAGCTATACCAGTGTTCAAGACCAGTTTACACGCTGTAGACATGCTCATCAGCGTCTTCAAACTGAGGAACCTTCCCGTAATCGCAAGCGGCGTAAGAACAAAGACTCATCTTGTGTAACGGATATGGGATGCAACTCTTTGGATTGCGTCCCGAGTGATGCCTGTAGCGGTGGCAATGATTCACCTTGCAATTGTTGGTAATGGACTCTGTACGTAAATAAAAAGGAATGTGATGACCACTGATCAACTCAAAACTCTGTTTGAAAATGATTTGCGACATAAGCTCGAACCGCTGGAAGCTTTACGTTTAGAAGCGCTTCGTCGCCGCAAGTTTCTTGGTGTCGCGGTGTGTGTTTTCTTTGGAGCAGTGGCTTTTGATATTGCCACCTTCGCTACCATGTTTGTGCTCTTGGCATTGTTGCTCGGCGGTTGGGCTTACTTCAACAAAAAGCACAATGAGTATCGTACAACCTACAAGCAATACATTATGCAGAGTTTGTTGGCACACATTGAGCCTTCACTGACTTGGGACCCAAGCCGCAAGCTTGACAAAGATACCTTTGAACGTAGTGGTTTGTACTTAGACCGCTGTGATGGTTTCGAAAGTGATGATTTTATTTCGGGTACCATCGGTGAAGCCAAAGTGGTGATGTCTGAGATTCAAGCATCAAAGCTCATCAGCTCTGGAAGTGACAGTTCGAGTAAGCATCACGTATTTTTTGCGGGGCTGTTTTGCGAAATCGACGTTCCGATGAATGAAGACATTTGCACCTTTGTGCTGACTGATCGTGATGATACGCCAACCTTGCGCGAAAAGTTGTGGGATAGCTTCTTCAAGATTCAAATAGGTAAACGAGTCCGACTGGGCAATCCAGAATTTGACCAGCAGTATGAGGTGTATAGCGACGATTTAAACACGGCAAAGCAATTGTTAACGGATGAATTGATGGAGCGTGTGCTGACTTTTCGTCGTGAAAGTGAGTTTTCTAGCTTGTCGCTTTCTCAAGTAAACGGAAAGCTCTACATCGCCATCTCGCATTGGAAAGAGCTGTTTGAGCCTAAATTGGATGAACCTGCGGGTGAGTTTGAAGCGGTCGCGGAGATTTATCGTGAGTTGGATTTCTTGATTGGCACGGTTCGCAGTTTAGATCTTATGCGAACAATGATGGAGCCTGATAGTGTCGTAGAAACGGCGTAATCCCCTGTTATTCTCAAGCTGAAACTCGGTAAAGACTCGGTGATTTCAGCTTGAGATTCATCCAAGATCCTGTACCTTAGCGTGACTATTTTTTGCAGCCTGTTTTCATTCAAAGAGTGACCTGAGCTGCTTCACTTTTGAGTTAAAGTCATGTCACAAGCTAGCATCAAATTCATCGCCACCGATATGGATGGCACCTTGCTTGACCAATATGGTCGTTTAGACCCTGAGTTCTTTGATCTGTTTTTGCAGCTAGAAGAGAAGGGCATTTTGTTTTCGGCGGCATCGGGTCGTCAGTATTACAGTTTGCGCGATACGTTTGCACCGATCCAAGATCGTATAATTTACGTGGCGGAAAACGGCACCTTGGTGATGTACCAGGACAAAGAGTTATACAGTTGCACCATTCCACAATCGGAAATCGATGCGATCATTCAAGCGGCTCGCGAAATTGAAGGTACGCACCTAGTGCTGTGTGGTAAGCGCTCTGCATACATCGAAACTCAAGACCCGAAAGCGTTGGAGGAGTTCCAGAAATACTACCACCGTTGTGAATACGTGCCAGATTTATTGGCCGTAGATGATGAATTCATCAAGGTCGCGATTTGTCATTTTGGTGGCTCGGAAGAGTTAGTGTACCCAACCATGAAAGCGAAGTTTGATGACACGCATCAAGTGGTGGTGAGTGCGAAGATTTGGCTGGATGTCATGAATGCTGAAGCATCAAAAGGTGCGGCCATCAAACATCTTCAAGAAACCATGGGTTTTGGTCCTGAAGAGACCATGACGTTCGGTGATTATCTGAATGACCTAGAGATGCTGCAAGTGAGCGAGCATTCCTACGCGATGGAAAACGCGCACGAAGCGGTGAAGAAAATCGCACGCTTCTCAGCACCAAGCAATCGTGACTCTGGCGTAATGAAAGTGATCAAAGAGAAAGTGCTGTAATCTCTGCCTCGCCAATTTCGAACATAAAAAAGCCCCGCTACTTGGTGAGCGGGGCTTTTGTTTATCTGAAGCTAAGTATCTGACGCTAAGTATGCGCCTACTTAGCGGACGTATTTCGCTGTCGCACTGACAAACCAATGTTGCAACTTGCCATCTGGGTTCTCTACCCACAGGTCGTTATGGTAGCGGTAGATGCGACCATTCACGGTGAGGGCTAGCGTGTTGTCACCGGTTTGCTCCATGCGAATAAACTGATCAGAAGTCATCAAAAACGGTTCCAAATCATCCGTGCTTGCGCCTTTATACACGACAAAGTAACCAAACATGTTACCCGCGTCAGGGTCTGTAGAATGAATGCGATGGCCAACCAGCGTGTAGTTGTCGTTGAGTGCTTCTTCGAGAGTTTTCGCACCTACAGTTTCGTGCGATGGGATAAACACCCAAGCCAGCACACCTATCGCGATCACTAGCAGTAATAGCACTGCTCGCATGAAGTTTTTCATCATGGTTATCCGTTTAACGTTGGAATTTCATTTTGTACATGCGCTTATCCGCTAAATTGATCAGGAAGTCAATGTTGTCGGTGTCTTGCGGGTAGCATGCCGCGCCGAGGCTGGTTGATAGAGAGCTTGCTTGGTCAGACGCAAAAATAGGCTTCTCAAACACCACATGAATGTGACGCTTCGCTTCTTCGATATCTTGCTTAACCGTTGAATTAATCACGACTGCAAATTCATCTCCACCCATTCGATAGACTTTAAAGTTATCCAGAGCCATATGCTTCAAGCGCTCGGCGACTTCGGTCAATGCGATATCACCCGCTTGGTGTCCTAGCGTATCGTTAATGTTTTTAAAACCATTTAAATCAAGCAAAAGCAGGGAAAAGGTCGTTCCTGACTCCTGCTTGTTTTGTAGGTCAATAAACAAAGCGCTTCGGTTAGCCAAACCGGTCAGTGAGTCGCTTAATGCAAGCGCTTTGTGGAACTTCGATTCCTGTTTATAGAAATACGTCATTAAGGCTACCGTGATAACGAAGATGCCTAGCAAGAGGTATTGCGCTTGAAGTAGGTCATAGGCCTGTTTCTGTTGCTGCTTATAAAGCGGGCTCGCGACACGGAAGTGCTGGGTAACGTAATCGATCATCTCCATATAGAGATTTTGTGTTGCGCGATAAAACTGACTGGCCGCAACGCTGTTACCAGTTTTGGCTTCGACTAAAATGGGCTCAAGCTGCTGAAAGCGGTCAAACAAGGAAATAAAGTAGACACGAACCTCTTCTCGGGAGAGGAAAGAATCGACTTCTTTGTTATGAATCAAAAGGTCAAAGCGGCTCCAGGCGAGTTCGTATTGTAATTCGGCGCTATCAAAATTATTGATGCTTTCGTTTAGGCGCCTAGCTTCACCAACCAGTTCCGATAACTCTTTGGATAAATGAAATAAAAACCAAGTCGCTTGGTTTTGTTGATCCGAATAGGTTTTGGTCAGTGCGCGCGTTTCTTGCAGTAGCACTATGTTGGCTACCAGTAGTGTGGAAGCAAAAATCAGAAGTAAGGCTTTGCTTCGGGATGAAAAAGGTCCCTGCTTGGGAACGTTGGGCTGTACTTTCATTCTTCTTCTTTCGTACTGATCCTATTGATTTGCCAAACCATTTGGGAGTGGTAGTAACTGACATCAAGCTCTGGGTATTTTGTGACTGGGTAGATCAGCCAATATGGTCCCTTATTGCGAACCTTGATGTAATTATGGTCTTGTTTATACGCAATGATAGGTTGGTAACGAAGGATGTCTTCACGTGAAATATAGGAATGGTAATCATTCATTGCCCGGACTTCGACGTGCTGAGGGACTTCACCGAGTGTGTGCTGTAAAAGTGTACTGAGTTTTACGCCATTAAACTCGGCGGGCTTTTCAAGCCAAGGCAGAGCGGTGGTATAAGTGGTTTGAGGCATCGACTCAAGGTCTGACAGTGCCACAACGATATTGGACTTTTCTATACTGCTAAACTGTATCGTGTTTGCAAAAAGTGTGGGTGCAAACAAAAGTAAAGCGAGTACTACTGTTTTTCTCATCTTGTGCCCTTTGAAATTATTGCCCTTGCTTCGGCAAGATCGCGTCATAGGATCGATCTGCTGAAATCTCGGTTATATAGTTATTAATAATAGAGCCAACTTGATGAATTTATATAATACGTTATGGGTGAAAAGTAACCGTTGGTGGAATATACGTCAAGGTTAATAGCAGAGTTAAAAATACAACTATTGAATGAATATGTTATTTCGCTCATTTTGTGCGCATTTTGCATCGCGTTGTCTAACTTTCGCGACACTTTCATCTCATTAGGAGAGACGATATGTTTGATTGGTACTACAAAGTTATCCTCAACTATACCAACTTTAGTGGTAGGGCAAGACGCCAAGAGTATTGGTACTTTACGTTAGTCAATGTGTTGGTCAATTTGGTGATGGGGATCATCGATCGGGTCATTGGCAGCGTAATGCAAATGGACAATTTTGGCTTCTTCGGTGTGATTTATGCGCTGTTTATTATGATCCCGTCGATCGCGGTGACTGTACGTCGTCTACACGATTCAGGAAGAGTAGGTTGGTGGGCGTTAATCGCTTTTGTGCCAATCATCGGTATTTTGGTGCTGTTGTACTTCTTGATTCAAGACAGTGAAGAAGGCTCGAACCAATACGGCGCGAACCCTAAATATCAGTCGTGATAATGACAGACGTGATGGCGGTTGCTTGGATGGTTTGATTAGAGTGGGCTTAGATGCCTGAGCCCACTTGGAAATAGACGGCGCTGTCTTCATCGCTAAAGGCGACGTCCATGCCTGCTTGTAAGCCGTAACGGCGGGCGATGAGGTAACGAAAGCCGACACCATAAGCGTATTCTGCATCATGTTCGAATAGCGACTCATTTGTTGACGCATAACCAAAGCCACCAAAGATATTGGTCGACCAACGAGTATTCCACTGATAAGTCAGTTGAGACTCCACTGATAAGGTTTCGTCACCTTGATAGCGATTTCTCGCTACGCCACGCAGTTCGATATCAGGGTAAGACGCTGGTGGTAGAAAGCGTTCATCGGTGTAAAGAGACTTGTATTGTCCTCGCAGTGCCAACGACCAATCGTCTGCCAACTCCCAATAGTTAATCCCTTCCACATCCAATTGTTCGTATTCGTAATCACTGCCAATGGCATCGTTGTACCATAGGAACTCCGCTTTGTAGTTGTAGCCTTGAGTGGGACTAAAGAAGTTGTTTCGGTTGTCCCACTCTAGCGTCAACCCTAATCCGGAGGTAGTGGGGGAAGTATTGGTCAGTGTTTGCAGTAGTTTGTCTGCAATAGGAGAGTTGGCGATTTTCTGATCGGTAACGAAATAGAGCTGCTTCACACCAACAAACAGCGGCGCATCAATAATGCGGTATTGAAGATGATTGAGCATGCCGCCGCCAGTAATCTCGAAATCTAATCCCTGACCATTGAATACGCTGTCTAAACCCGGCAGCGTAGATTGCGGGTAGAAAGTCATATTGAAGTCGCCATAACCGACGCCACCAAGGTAACGAACCGTGTCTTGTGCCCAAGTGCGGCGATGGCCAGCAAACCCCATCCAAGTGCCGTTTTCGGTTGCGAAGCCACCCACAGCGGTAATAGCAGGAGTCAAAAGTTGAGCACCGCCATCGAGTGAGGTTTCCGCCAGTTTGCGCCTTTTTTCTCGCTGCTCATCGGATTCATGCAAAAACACACCAGTAAAACCCAAGCCGTAGCCGACAGCAGGTTCGGTAATCACAATAGGTACTGGCAAAAAGCCGTAGGCGTTTTCAGCAAGGTATTCGCCCATATCCAATTGCCCATCAATGGGATCGAAAAAGCTTATCGCCTCGGCAATAGGAGAGGTCGCTAACAACCCGAAGCAAGTCGAGGTTAACAGGACTGACGTTGTTTTTTTCATAGAGTGCTAGCAGTAATTGAATGATGTTCAATTACAAGTTAGACGTCATTTCGCTAAATTTCAATGGAGTTATGTAAAGGTAAAGTGAGTGTTTTTAGAACACAAAAAGCCACCCAATAATTGGATGGCTTTGTATAGAGAAGATTATTAAACCGTTTGGTTTTCCGCGCTTTTCTATTTGCTTGCAGCGTTAAAGTCGGCGTTAAGCAAATAAGTACTTAGCGTGGAAGTTCAAGTGATCAGCGATAAAGCTCGAGATAAAGAAGTAGCTGTGGTCGTAACCCGGCTGCATACGCAGTTCGACTTCAGAATCATGGGCTTTTGCTGCCGCCAGTAACACATCAGGTTTTAATTGCTCAGCAAGGAAGTTATCGGCATCACCTTGGTCTACCAAGATTGGCAATGGTGATTTTGCTTGCTTTAGCAACTCGCTTGCGTCGTACTGCTTCCAGCTTTCGATATCAGTGCCTAGGTAAGCGGTAAACGCTTTTTGACCCCAAGGACATTGCATTGGGTTACTGATTGGGCTGAACGCTGAAATTGAACGGTACTGATCTGAATTTTTCAGACCAATGGTGATTGCACCGTGACCACCCATGCTGTGACCCGAAATCGACTTAACATCTGAAACAGGGAAGTTGTTTTCAATGATCGCAGGCAATTCTTTGGTGATGTAATCGTACATATGGTAGTGGCGTGACCATGGCTCTTGAGTGGCGTTTAGGTAGAAACCTGCGCCTTTACCCAGATCGTAGTTTTCGTCGTCTGCAACGTCGTCACCACGTGGGCTGGTATCCGGTGCCACAATGGCGATACCTAACTCAGCCGCCATGCGAAACGCACCGGCTTTCTGCATGAAGTTCTCATCGGTACACGTCAAGCCAGACAACCAGTAAACCACAGGCACTGGGTTTGATTTGGTTGCATTTGGTGGCAAGAAGATCGCGAAGCGCATGTTGCAGTTCAAAGCGCGAGATTCGTGAGTGTACTGTTTATGCCAACCACCGAATACTTTGGCTTGGCTTAGGCTTTCAATGGTCATGGATAATCTCTCGATAAAACAATGATTTTTTAACGGCGGACAAGACCGTTAAAGACAGCGGATAGCTCTCTTCCCAAAAGAAAACGTGTTCAAGAAAGAAGAGAGCCTATTTCAAATTTTCAAATATCAGTCACATTACGTGAGCTGTTATCTTGGATTATTTATCCATGTGAAGAACAGTACGGATCGATTCACCTTTGTGCATCAATTCGAACGCTTCGTTTACGTCTTGTAGACCCATTGTATGCGTGATGAATTCTTGTAGACCGAACTCACCAGCCATGTAGCGGTTTACGATTTCTGGAAGCTCTGAGCGGCCTTTAACGCCACCGAAAGCAGAACCACGCCATACGCGACCAGTTACTAGTTGGAATGGACGAGTTGAGATCTCTTGGCCTGCACCAGCAACACCAATGATGACTGACTCACCCCAACCTTTATGACAACATTCAAGTGCTTGACGCATCACGTTTACGTTACCGATACATTCGAATGAGTAGTCAACACCACCGTCTGTCATCTCAACGATAACGTCTTGGATTGGCTTGTCGAATTTTTGTGGGTTGATGCAATCAGTGGCGCCAAGTTGTTTTGCTAGTTCGAACTTGCTCTCGTTGATGTCTACACCGATGATCTTGCTTGCACCAGCCATACGAGCGCCGATGATTGCAGAAAGACCGATACCGCCTAGACCGAATACAGCAACAGTGTCGCCTTTTTCAACTTTAGCTGTGTTTAGTACCGCACCCATACCAGTGGTTACGCCACAACCTAGAAGACAAACTTCTTCAAGTGGTGCTTCTTTGTTTACTTTTGCTAGTGAGATTTCTGGAAGTACTGTGTACTCAGAGAAAGTAGAACAACCCATGTAGTGGAAGATTGTCTCACCGTTTACAGAGAAGCGGCTTGTGCCGTCTGGCATTAGGCCTTTACCTTGAGTTTCACGAACTGCCTGACATAGGTTTGTTTTGCCAGATTTACAGAACTTACACTCACCACATTCTGCTGTGTAAAGCGGAATTACGTGGTCGCCAACTTCAACGCTTGTTACGCCTTCGCCAACCATTTCAACGATACCGCCGCCTTCGTGGCCAAGGATTGAAGGGAAGATACCTTCTGGATCGTCACCTGATAGAGTGAATGCGTCAGTGTGACAAACACCAGTAGCAACGATGCGAACAAGAACTTCGCCAGCTTTTGGAAGTTGTACATCAACTTCTTCCATTTTTAGCGGCTCACCTGCAGCCCATGCAACCATTGCTTTTGATTTAATGTGAGTTTGACCTGGTTTGATTTCAAGTGCCATTGGATGTTTCCTTTATATTCTCAGTATATAGAGTGACGTCATAAGCGTAGTTGAGTGTTTCTCTCTGCGCTGCGTCGTTTTGTTGGTGCCCATTTTAGGTGTTTCACGAAAAATGATAATCCGGTTAAATTGAAAATGATTTTTACGCATATGTAATAATGGGCAGTTGGAACTGTTATCTGTGCAAGCAAATAAATAAGTACCAGAAAAATCGCATTGCCGTTTGACCTCAACTGCGGTTGAGGTTTTATTGTGTCGCCACGACGAAGAAACAGCGAGTTAGGATCAAAATGAACAACACGGATTTACAGGCTTATTTGGATAAAATAGGTGTTGCACAAGCCTTAGACATCAATATTGAATTATTGTTCAAGTTGCATATCAATCAACAGAGAAAATTACCGTTTGAGAATTTTGATATTGCGTTAGGAAAGGGTGTATCCATCTCTGAACGAGACATTATCGACAAATTGGTTTATCACAACCGTGGGGGATATTGCTTTGAGTTGAATGGCTTGCTTTTAAGGGTACTGCAAACTCTTGGGTTTGATGCGCGACCATTATTGGGACGGGTGCATTTATCGGGTACACCGTTAGGCAGGACGCATCAGTTTACTTTGGTCACCATGGGCGATGAAAAGTGGATCGTCGATGCTGGCTTTGGCGCTAATACGCCGAGAGCACCATTACCATTTATTCTTAATCAAGCCATTCATACCGACACCCAAACGTTCCGTTTTATTGAAGACCAGCGCGTTGGCTATATGCTTCAAGTTCAATCTTATGATGATGAAAGTCAGTGGCTTGATATGTACAGCATGGACTTTGAACACGTGTTTGATGGCGACATTGTCTGTGGCAATCACTTTGCCTCTACCTCACCCGCTTCGCGCTTTACCTCAAGTCGAGTCGCTACTTTGTCGACAGAGTCGGGGATCATCACACTGGCGAATTACACCTTAAAGCATCGTGCTAACGGTGAGGCGACGGAGGTTGAGCTTGAAGCAGGGCCGGCTTACCTATCCGCACTCAAACAACACTTTGGGATTGAGCTGGATGCGGAATATCAAGATCTTAAACCGCTACCGATCGCATCGCGTGTCTAAATGGCCCAGCCATTAAACTTTACTTAAATATATAGTGAATTTTAATGGCTGGCATTGGTCTATATTGTGTTTTTTATTACTTTAAGTTTTTGATTATAAATGGCGTGAACGAGAGTCTCAAAACTGAACTGTGTACGATAAGTTGTAAGAAAGTCGCAACTTAATTGTCATCTTTCCTGCCTAAGCTCCTCGCCCGATTTCAAAATTATGACTCTTTTATCGGGATGAGAAAAATGAAACTCAGTACATTGACCGTACTCTCTGGTCTGATTGCAACTACCTTAGTTGGTTGTAATTCAGACTCTTCAAGCAGTGACACGCCAGAACTTGAAGCACCAGTCCAAGTGGCGTTTATGCCAGACATTCACTTTCACGATGTGTATGGTGATTTTCAGGACGGCTCTTACCAAGGCCTTTATACCAGTGCCAGCGGCAAATACGCGACGATTCGTACCATGCAATCGCAGATGGAATCGACACGCCTTTTCAACGAAAACTATTTTGCAATGATCGCAGCGCTGGATGACGTGGTAGAGCGTGGTATCAAGTATGTAGCGCTACCTGGAGACTTCAGTGACGACGGCCAGCCCGTGCACATGCGTGGTCTAGTGAAGATCTTCGACCACTACCGTGAAACGTATGGCCTTGAGTTCTTTGCTGCGCCAGGCAACCACGACCCGGGCAAACCATTTACCGTAGCCGCAGGCAAGTCTGACTACCTAGGGGAAGGTGGCAAGAAGCAACGTATTTTTAGCCGTGGTAAAGATGAGTGTGTTGGTTATGAAGGTGAGTGGGGCACCATTCCCGGTGAAGGTGATAACCTAGACACAATATGTACCGAGGAAGTGAAAGAATGGGGTTACAAGGAGATCATGGATATCCTTGGTACACACGGCTTTTACCCTCAAGAAGAATACTTCTATTTCGAAACGCCATACAGCAGTGACGAAGCTCGCAACCACTACTCTTACGAGCTTGCTTCGAAAGAAGCCGCTTATGACAAACGTATGTTTGAGATTTGTCACCAAGGGACAGGGGGCGAGTACAAACAAGATGGCTACACCAACTGTGCTATGGTTCCTGATACCAGTTACCTTGTTGAGCCCGTGAAAGGTCTGTGGTTATTGGCGATAGATGCGAACGTCTACAAGCCAAAAGATACCTTACCAGATGGCTCGGTGAGCGGTGATGACTTTGATGGTTCGAGCAGCGCAGGCTACAACATGATGTTGACCCACAAACAGCACGTTATTGAGTGGATCAGTGATGTGGTGAAAGCAGCAAAAGAGCAAAACAAAACCTTGGTTTCATTCAGCCACTTCCCAATGACAGACTTCTACAATGGCGCGTCAGAAGACATCGAAGACTTGTTTGGTGAGGGCAGTCATCAGCTTTCTCGTGAACCAAACGACGACACCAGTAAAGCATTGGCAGCCACCGGCTTGAGCATTCACGTAGGTGGTCACATGCACTTCAATGATACCGGTAAGAAGAGTTATATGATTGATGGTGTGCAGCACACGCTCTTCAACATTCAAGCCCCTTCTTTGGCGGGCTACATTCCGGCTTACAAGCTCCTGAATATTCGCCCTGATCAACAAATTGAAGTGGAAACGGTCGTGATCGACAAAGTGGCGGGTTACAACGAGCTGTTTGAACATTATGCGAGAGAGCATGAGTACCTGACTGAGCAAGCAGGCGATGATGAAACAGCAAAAGCGAGCATTTGGAATAAAGAGATCCTAGAAGCCGACAGCTATTACGCA
The DNA here is from genome assembly GCF_030248375.1 of Vibrio sp. B181a. Taxonomy (NCBI): domain Bacteria; kingdom Pseudomonadati; phylum Pseudomonadota; class Gammaproteobacteria; order Vibrionales; family Vibrionaceae; genus Vibrio; species Vibrio sp. B181a. The sequence continues at coordinate 61,011 of NZ_JAHGAD010000001.1, forward strand.
TTGACGGATTGGCATATTCGAGAGCTAACGCGTTTGCGTTTCTTACCAAGTGATTGGCCGCTAGAAATGCGTGAAATGATCATGCATATGGACGGCGACGACATGTTGATTATGTCTCAACTTTCGACTGAGTTTACTGTGTGCCAGCTCGCGAAAGAGCTTGGTTATGACATTGTGAGCTGCAACGAAAATGCCGTGGTCGATTACGAACAGTTCCAAAAGGATTGGCAAGCCGCATCACAACAGGCGGAAGCCATCGCTCAAGAAGGCGGTTTTACTTTATCTGATTTTGCGATGTGGAATGGTGAAGAGCTAGCCACGGACTTTTATCGTCTGCGTAATGCTGATGAGCTAGCATTCCGCGACATCGAGGAAGCACAGTTACTGCAATACGAGCTGCTAAGCCGAGAGCTCTCTGAGTTCGCCGGAACGGTCGATTCTGAACTTGGGGACTTAGGTGAGTACTCAGTTGGTGAGGTCTTCCGCTCACGCTTTGGCAGCTTGTTTGTGATTCTTGAGAAATTCGCAACGGGCGAAGCCAGTGATCACTTTTTGATTGATACTGAGCAGCAAACGCTGACTGATCTTAAGGGTGAAGTGAAGCGCGATATTCTGAAGACTGAGTAACACTCAGAGAGAAAAATGGAAAGCGCAGCTCAGTCTGCGCTTTTTTTATTTGCGCTGTATCCCAGTAAGTGGTTTTTCAAAGGTTTACTTTTAATCATGGGAAATCAATGAGGTAAATCATGCGCTTTGAATACATACTTGATGATGCAGTCACCCCAGCTCTCGATGCAAAGCTAAGACATTTGCTTTCTACTTGCTTCACCAAAGAGCAAGATAAAATCTTTCAGACTCAACGATACTTCCGTGAAATGCCACGACATCGCTACCTTATATGGGATGGCGAAATCCTTGCAGCGCATATTGCTGTGCACGAGAAGCAAGTGATGATAGATGATCAATCCTTTCCCATTAGCGGTATTGCGGAAGTCTGTGTGCAGCCTAACTTTCGCGGGAAAGGACTGGTGAAAACATTGCTCAATTCGGTGCATCAGGATGCTATAGAACGAGGAGATGCCTTTTCCATATTATTTGGGCGAACGCACGTCTATCAGTCCAGCGGTTATCAGCCGACAGATAACTTACACATGGAAGTTCAACCTAATCAATGGGCTAGTATCAGTGATGCTATGGTACGTTCTCTGAATATCACTTGGCCGCAGCAAGTTGTACATTTAGTCGGCTATCCTTTTTAAACAGGTTTTCTCTGCATTTAACTTTGTGTGAGAATACGCATACATAGAATTCCACAGGAACCACATTCATGGCGAATTGGGAAGGCGTGAGCGAATTTGTCGCGGTCGCAGAAACCAACAGCTTTACAGGCGCAGCAAACAAACTTAAAACGTCGGTGGCTCAAATCAGCCGCCGCGTGTCAGCGTTGGAAGAGCGTTTAGCGGTTAAATTGCTGCACCGAACTACGCGCAAAGTCTCTCTGACCGAAGCGGGACAACTTTATTATCAGCAATGTAAACACCTTGTCGAAGGTCTAGAGCTCGCAGAGTTAGCGGTAACGCAGATGCAAGCCGAGCCGAAAGGTTTGCTCAAAGTGACTGCACCTGTGACTTACGGCGAAATGAACCTCGCGCCGTTATTGCACCGGTTTATTGAGAAATACCCGCAGGTGAATCTGGAGTTGAATCTGACTAACCAAAAGTTAGATTTGATTGAGCAAGGCGTCGATGTGGCGATTCGTCTTGGACGTTTGCAAGACTCTAGTTTGATTGCCAAGCGCTTGTCATCTCGACAGCTTTACGTGTGTGCTAGCCCTGCGTACTTAGATCGCTCGGGTGAACCGCATACCTTGTCTGAGCTGAGCCATCACCAATGCTTGGTCGGTACCGCCGATTACTGGCACTTTAAAGAGCAAAAGCGTGAGAAGTCTTTGCGCGTTTCTGGCCGAATCAAATGCAACAGTGGTTTTGCTTTGGTCGATGCGGCAAAACGTGGCTTAGGCTTGGTACAGTTGCCGGACTACTACGTACAAGAGGCGTTAGACAATGGTGAGCTGGTGGAAGTGTTAACCGATTACCGAGACGATCGTGAAGGTATTTGGGCGCTGTACCCACAAAACCGAAACCTGTCGCCAAAAGTGCGCTTACTGATTGATTTCTTGGCTGAAAATATGAGCTGAGAGACAGGCTAAATGAGAAAAATAAGCCAAGTTGCTATGAAAGCGACTTGGCTTTTATTTTTTGTCAGTGGGAATTACTGCTCGTTTAACTCCGCATCTTCGCGCTTGATGACCTTGTGGCCGTCTTCCGACACTCCCTGTTTCCAATAGCTGCTGATGTAGATGTTTTCGCGGTCTACATCCATTTCGTTGCGGAAGTACTGACGCAGTGCGCGCATTGAATCGAATTCACAAGCACACCACACTGCGGCTTCACCTTGCTGCCATTCAAGTTCACGAACTTTGTCTGCGAGAGGTTGCTCAGTAACCCAATGGAGCTCCATGCCTGCTGGCGCTTCGATAGGTTGAATATCCGCCTCAGAAATTACGCTGATCACCGCATAGCCTTTTGCGTCGGCTGGCAGAGTACGAATTTTTGCAGATAGAGCAGGCAGCGCCGTCATATCCGCTGCCATAAAGAACCAATCTGCTTCTGTGTTAAGGTTCGAAATGCTACCAGGGCCTACGATGCTGATAGTGTCGCCTTCTTTCGCCGCCATTGCCCAGCGCGCCGCAAAACCACATTGTAGGTCTTTGGTGATGTGACGTACGAAGTCGACTTCAATCGTGCATGCCTGTGGATCGAAGCGGCGAATGGTGTAAGTGCGCATTACTGGGCGATTTTCCTCAGAAAAGCCTTGGATATCTGTACCCCCAACTTCGTTGAACAGCAACTTAACATAGCTGCCTTCGCAATCGAGCGGAAAATTGCCTAACGCCTCGCCCTGCAGAGTAATACGCTGCATGTTCGGCGTAATGGTTTGTGTTTTGATGATCTCGAGACTTTTAGGTTGTGGCTTCTTTTTCATTTTAGTTTTTACCTTGCGATTTTTGATAACTATTCTCTTTCGCATTAAGCGTAGCAACTAATTGTACGGCCAAACAGCATTTTTACCTACCTTTACACCTTCGTCGGCTCGCAAAAGTCAGCATTTCAAAAAACATCACGAGTTTTCACAACTTCTAACAAGGTTAAATATTGGTTGCATTTGTTAAATTCAATGTGATTTCGGTCATTTTTTAGCGCGTATTTTTTGACATGCATAAAGTTGAATATAGCCTGTGCGGGCGTTGTTGGTATGTGTTTTTGTGCATGTCGTGCTGTTTAATTAAATGATGAATATAATAATGAGCTTAATAAATAAAAATCTCCAAATAACTGAGTCAGATATCAAAAATTTCCAGCAGGATGGATTTCTTTTTCTAAAAGGTATTTTTTCCCAAGAATTTATTAGTACTGTAAAAAATAAAATCGACAATGATATTTCAGCAACAAGTGATAAATATCAGTCAGGCTTTAGCCGTATTGCTTGTGAATTATTTGTATGTTCGGAATCTAAATATGATAAGAAACGAGCGTTAAACCTAGAAATTCCAAGAGAGCACTTTAAATATAAAGGCCCAACTCGATTCCACTTAGATGTGTGTAAAGAAGATGGTGAGCTAATAAAGAGCAGTATCTTATTCAAAGGCGATATTGAAACAAGAACCTTAGCCACTAACTAAAGGAAGGTGCCAGCCAAACTTCATTGGCTGGCAGTTTAATATCGATGAATAAAATCATTTACTTACCCATTACTTTTCTCGCTTTTTTACAAGGCGGGTTTTCACTTCTCTCGCTGTACCTATATCAATCAGGCATTGATCAAGAAAGCATTTCGATGATGCTGCCTTTTATGGGTATTGGCGGGTTACTTGGGGGGATTTTTGGTGGCGTTTCTAGTGACCGTTCGAACCCTAAAAAAGTACTCATAATAATGGCCATACCCTGGCTTTTTATCCCTGCGCTTATCTCTCAAAACAATATGTTTGTCCAAGTGTGTGCGATCTTTTTGATTGGCATGTCGTTGGCGGGGTGCCGCTCTGTGATCTTGTACATCATCACTTCTCAGAGGAATAAAGACCACATCAATCACTCTTTGTCGATCCGACGAATCATCATTAACTTATGTGTTGCCATAGGAAGCGGCATGATGGGTTTTATCATTAGCCAATCCAACGATTTCTATGTCATGTACTTGCTCTTTTTCGGCTTAGCAACGTTTGCTTCAATCGCAATTTATAAGGTTGACATGAATAAGTTGTATGTTCTGGATGTTATTGAGAGCAGGAAGTCTAGAAGCCAATCACTATACTTGCTTTCCATCATTTCTATTACATTGTCGCTTATTTGCTTTAGCTTTATTCCCGTTTACTACACGATTTATATTGTGAGTGAAAAGCAGTTTCCGACCGATATTGCCGGTTACATCTTCACCTTTAGTGGCGTCATTATTGTCCTATTTCAGGTTAAGCTTAGTGCACTGACAAAGAATATAGACATCCACTACCGAGTGATAAGTGGTGTTCTGCTTCTTTCTTTAGGCACATTCAGTGTGAAATATATCAGTGATTATGCTGGGTTAGCTTTATCTGTAAGTGCATGGACATTAGGAGAGATGTTGTTATTTGTCCCTGCTGTTCAATTTATATTGGAATATACAACGAGCAAGAAAGGGAAAACGATTTCCGTTTATCAATCTTTATTTTCTGTATCCGATTTTATCGCACCAATTTTGGGTGGTGCTGTTATTGCCTTTAGTTTCTCGTATATATGGGACATCTCTTTAGCGCTAGGTATCACGTCATCAGTGATCATATTAATAATAAAACAAAAGTGTGGAGTAAAAAATGAAAGTTATCAGTATTAACACGGCGAAACGACACAACGCATTATCGGTAGCATTTTTAAAAGAAAGAAAAATTGTAGTTTGTGTTAAAGATGCTGAGTTTGCCGAGTTAAGTGATGAGGTACTGGATCACGCCTATAAGGTGATTACCTTTAGTTCCGCAGAAGGATTGATGAGTACGCTGGTGACTCTCGAGTTTTTGAATGCTGATGATCGTGTTTTCTCGGCATCTGAAGATTTTATGTACTTAGCTGCGCAAATAAGAGAGCGCTTTGGTCTTAAGGGCATGACTGTGATTGAAACAGCCTACTTTAGGGACAAGTGTTTAATGAAAGAAAAAGCCTTGGCCGCTGGCGTAAATGTGCCTCGATATGGCGCGTATCAATCAAACCTTACGTTCTCAGAGATTACCCAGCACGTTGGGCTGCCTTTTGTTCTAAAACCGAAGGATTCGGCAGGCGCATTTGGTGTGCATGTGATTAGAAGTCAGCACGATTATGATGATGTCATCAATACATCCAATATTGGCTTGGGCTATGAGTACGAGACGTTTGTTGAAGGTAAGCTCTACCATGTCGACCTATTGATTAAAAATGGCGAAGTTTGTTTCCAAGCGGCTTGTGAATACTCGTTCCCAAACCTTGATTTTCAATTCGGTAAGCCTTGTCTTTCTCTGGTTCTGGAAGAAAGCCATGAATTGTATGCGCAATTGACGAATTTTGCTGCGTTTGCTGTGAAATCTCTTGGCTTAAAAAATGGCCCTTCACACGTTGAAATCTTTGTGAAAGAGAGCGGTGAGTTGGTTTTCCTTGAAGCTGCTTGTCGTACACCGGGGGCGATTATGGTTCCTATCTATCAGGCGCAATTTGATATGAATATGATTGAGATGGCGCTGGATATTGAGTGTGGGTTGGATATTGCAGAGATAGTGAAAAATGACTCTTACTGCATGGGAGGTATTTTTCCTGCAAAACAAGGCCGAGTAAATAAGATCAATAAGGTCCATTTACAGTCTGAGTTTGAGCTTAACCTCGGTTGTGAGGTGGGAGACTACTATGATGGTGTGGATAGCGTAAAAAACTTGTCGGGATCGATTGTAGTAAAAGGCAAGAGCTACGCAGAGGTGCTCGCTGATTTTGAAGTATTGAAAGCTCTTTCTCTTGTTGAATAGCCAAGCTTTTCTTGTTTGAAATCTTATTAAGAAAGGGCACCGTGGTGCCCTTTTTGTTTTTATTGAGATTATTAAGTTTATTGAGCTTGTTGAGTTTGCTCTAACAAGTGCGTTTTCAGGAATCGGTCCATCGCTTGGTAACCATCGAGACGATTCTCTAAAGAGCGGAAACCGTGACCTTCGTTCTCTTTAACGATGTACTCGACTTCAACCCCGCGGTCGCGCAGAGCGTCGACGATCTGATCAGATTCACTCTTCACCACTCGTGGGTCTTTCGCGCCTTGTAGAACCAACAATGGTGCTTTGATTTGGTCCACGTGGAACACTGGTGAGTAAGCTTTCATCATCTTCGCGTCTTCTGGGTTATTCGGATCGCCCACTTGCTCATGCAGCATGGCGAGGAATGGTGCCCAGTAAGGTGGAATGGAATCCATGAAGGTAAATAGGTTAGACACACCAACGTAGTCGATACCACATTTGTAAAGGTCTGGAGTGAACGTTACACCGGCCAATGTCGCGTAACCACCGTAAGATGCGCCGTAGATACATACTTCGCCATCTTGAGCATAACCTTGGTCAATCGCCCACTTTACGCCATCGGTGATGTCGTCTTGCATTGACTGACCCCACTGCTTGAACGATTTTTCCCAAAACTCACGGCCATAACCCGTTGAACCACGGAAGTTCATTTGCAGCACTGCAATGCCACGGTTAGCAAACAGCTGAACTTCAGGTTGGAAGCCCCAGTAATCACGCGCCCAAGGACCACCGTGTGGCAGCACCAATAGCGGCAAATCTTTGGCTTCACGACCTTTTGGTAGCGTCAAGTAACCATGAATGGTCTCACCATCACGAGCGGTGTAGGTGATTGGCTTCATTTTCGCCATGTCTTCAGGTTTATGCCACGGTGCATTCGCCGCTAACTTCTCTAACTGGTCGGTATCACGATCGTAATAGTAGTAATTTGGGCGGTCAGTATCGCTGTAGGTGACGACAATCATTTTTCGTTCGTCGCGCGTGGCGTTATTGACAGAAATTTCAACGCCTGGAAGCTTCTCTTGCAGCCTCTCAAAAGTCTCTTCATAACCTTTATCAAGGAAATGATACTGACGTTTATCGGTGACATAAGAGATGGTCGTTAGCTTATTGAGCGCATTCGAGTAACTGGCGCTGGTCACGTCGACTTCCGGGTGAGAGAAGATTTCGCGTACTTCTTTATTTGCCTTCACATCGTATTCAATAATCGCGGATTTATCGCGGGTAATACGAGAAGCGACATACAAGTTCTTGTTATCTGGCGTAAACGAAATCGGTGAGAAGCTTTCTTTAAAAGTCAGACTCTTCAATGGACGGAATTCTTCATCCACCGTATCACGATAAAGTACGGCGGTATTTACGCCATCAGAGGTGGAAATGTATCGAATGTTGCCATCGTGGTCGGTGCCCCAATCGCGGACATTACCTGGGTTTTGTGCCACCAGTGTGTTTTCGCCAGTTTTCAAGTTATGGCGATAAACATCAAACACTTGTGGGTTGCGTTCATTGGTCGTGATAAGAATGTCGTCAGGCTGGCTTTCTAACGTGTCAATCACATAAGCCACAACACCAGACGTTGGCGTGATGGTTTTTTCTTCACCGGTTTTAACGTTCACCGTGACGAGGTAAAAGTTCTCATCACCACCTGTATCGCGAGAGTAAATGATGGTGTCATCGCCTACCCAGTAGTAGTACGCAATGTCTCGTCCGGTGATCGACGTAATGCGTTTCACATCCTCTGGCTTGCCAACAGGATGTACAAAGACGTTTTTACGGTCTTGCCATGGTTTCATCATTGAAATGTAATCACCAGCGGGAGAAATTTGGTAGCTAGAGACTTCAGCATTTCGGAAGAAGTAATCCACCGGATACTCTGGCGGAATGACTTCTGCCGTATTGGTGGTAGAGGTTTGGCTGCAACCCGAGATGAGTAGGCCAAAAGCGGTAGCAAGAATGAGCTTGCGAGTACGCATTGTATAACGCTCCTTGTGTGACAGACCGGTCAGCATCGTGCTTGTCGGTCAGAGTGAGTCGATTGTCGCGGCCAAATACAGGACAGCGGCAAAGCAGTGAAAGGGCAACCGATATTGGTTTAACTTATCATTTAAGCTTTTAATATTCTTATCACTGCTGTTGCTACTATGAACCAATCCATCCTTGGAAGTGGCGATTATTTGTACTTACCGAACAAGGGACTAATCGAAATTTGCTTTAAGTCACACTTATCGCTGATTGTTTTGTTATTTATATCATTGGGATAGTCGATAAAAGCAGAAGCGCTGCCATGCCATAGTTGAAGCCTTTTACTCGTTTGGAGGTCGTCAGCCAACGTTGAAGCTGCATGCCTGCCGCCGTCCAAAAAGTCACGGACGGCAGGTTTGCCAAGCAGAAGATGCCAGCAATCAAAGCCAGTTCTAGCCAAGACCCACCGCTGCTATACACGGTGATGGCGGTGAGTGCCATTGACCAGCCTTTGGGGTTCACCCACTGGAAGGCCACTGCACCCAAAAAGCTCATTGGGCGGAAATCGTCTTTGACTTCCGTTTTGTTGCTCGTTGCAATTTTGTACGTTAGGTACAGCAAGTAAGTGAGACTCAAGCCCTTGAGAATGTCATGTGTTAGCGGGTATGCATGGAACAAACTCATTAAACCAATACCGACGAGGATCAGCATCGCACCAAAACCGAGCGTGATGCCAAGCATATGGGGGATGGTACGTTTAAAGCCGGCGTTGGCGCCTGAAGTCATGAGCATGATGTTGTTTGGTCCTGGGGTGAAAGTCGAGACAAACGCAAACAGTGCCAGCGCACCAAGTTGATGGTATTCCATAGTGTTTTCCTGCATTTTTGTTTTGCCTGCGTGCACTCAAGCGAAAGAGAGTTGTCTTGACTAGTCGTGAACAATGATAGGTAGAAGTGACATCAATTTTGTGCTTTTATTTGATGAAAATACGCCAGATAAACAACAAAAGGTCACCATGGATAGATTTGACGAAAGAATATTGCAAGTGCTGAAATCAGACGGAAGAATCTCCAATGTGGAGTTGTCTGAACGTGTTGGATTGTCACCATCGGCGACCTTACGTCGTGTGCAAGATTTGGAGCGTAAAGGGATCATCAAAGGCTATCGAGCCGTGTTAGATAATCAGCAAATGGGTGTTGGTTTTGTTGCTTATGTCTCGATTGGTCTGGCTTCTCACTCCAAGCAGGCCCAGCTTGGTTTTGAAGATCACGTGCGCTTTGTTGACGAGGTAGTGGAATGCCACAATATCACTGGAGCGAACGAATATTTGTTACGAGTGGAAACCCAAGATCTTGCAGCATACAAAGCCTTCCATGCCGATGTATTGGGAGAGTGCGAGCACGTCAAGGCGATCACGACCATGGTGGTGATGGATACGCCCAAAGACGAGCGTTAATCCTTTTCCTTCGATTTTGTAGCACATCAATTTGAAGTGACTCGAAAGAGTCAGTCGAGTATGAGCAAAGTCCACACAAAATGCTGGAAAGCAGTCTGCAATCTGACAATTCCAGTATTTATTCTCACCTTCTAAATAATCGCATCCTGCTAGTTTTTCTACGTCGCTGCCCGGTTCGCGAGCAGCGGGGTAAAAAATTTAAGGATGAATGATGAAATCATACGTAACCCTTCCTCTAGTGAGCTTGGGCGCAATGGCTGCGTTAAGCTCGTTTAATGTCAGTGCCCATGGCTGGGTCGAGTTTCCAAGTGCGCGTCAAAACACCTGTTATTTAGATGGCGGCTTTTGGACTAATGAAATTCCAAACCAAGCGTGTCAGGCGGCTTATGATGAGTCTGGCGCTTACCCTTTCGTACAACGTAGTGAGATCGCTGCCAACGTACCAAACTACCGCGATATGGCGCATGTGAAAGCGATTGTTCGTGACGGTGAGCTTTGTTCAGCGGGCGATGCGGCAAAGAAAGGTTTGAATATCCCATCGCCAAATTGGCAACGTACTAACGTGACGCCAGATGCGAACAACCAAATCGAATTGGTGTTCTTTGGTAAAGCGCCACACAACCCTTCTTACTGGGAGTTCTACCTTTCCAAGCCAACTTATGATGATACGCAGCCCCTTACTTGGGACGATTTAGAACTGATCGATACTGCTGGTGATGTGTATGTAGATGCAGAAAAACGCTATCGCATGCAGGTGACTTTCCCGGCAGACCGTTCGGGTGATGCGATTCTTTACACTCGTTGGCAACGTATCGATGTGGCTGGTGAAGGCTTCTACAACTGTAGTGACATTACCCTAAACGGCAATGGCACCACACCACCGACTGACCCAGTTGACCCTACCGATCCCGTAAATAACCTGACTTCTCTTGGCTATTTTGTGACACAAGGTTTTGGTCCAGTTGAATCGGGCGATACCGTGCGTTTCCGTACCTTTAGTGCAACAGGCAGCGAGATCGTGGATCTTTCACTACCAATCAGTGCTAACAACACCACGACGTGGGCAGCCGAGCTGGCCGATCAGTTTAACTCACAACAAACGGGTGATTGGTATGTGGGTATTTGGCATGAAGCGATGAAGCACTACATGTTCGATACCAATAATATTTACGCAAACCAAGTATTGGCGCCGAATGCAAACTTTAGCTACGCGTTATCATTGATTAAAGGTGATACCCAGCCACCAGTTGATCCAACTAACCTGTGGAGCAAAGACGCGGTTTACAACCAAGGTGATGTTGTGACACACAATGGTCGTGAGTGGACAGCGCAATGGTGGACTCGTGGTGAAGAGCCAGGAACCACAGGAGAATGGGGCGTTTGGCGTTAAGCTTGAACTGCTCTACATAGACAAAACCCTTCTCGCTTGAGAAGGGTTTCTTGTTTTCATCGATAGATCTTGAGCGTCTCAGTGTTGCCAAGGCTGCCAGTTCATCGTGGCATGATCCGCCAATTTGAGCATTGGGATATCTTCATGGGTATCGCCATAAGCATAAATAGTCTCATATTGGCTAACGTCATACGCCGTTTTAATTCGCTCTACTTTTCTTTCTAAACTGCAATCATTGCTCTGGTAGAAGCCACTGATGCGTTTACTCTCGCTGAGTAGCTCGCTACAGAGTAGGTGGTAATCTTGGTTGCGACACCAAGGGCTCAAATAAGCGTTAAGTGATGCAGAGACCACTACGATGGTGTCGCCTTGCGCTTGGTGCCAATCGAGTTTTGCTTGGGCTTCTGGGCGAATGTGTTTAACAATCACCTCTTGTGCAAATTGTGCTCCTAACGCTTCAACTTCTTGAGTCCTTCTCCCAGCAAAAGCAATAAAGCTGGCGATAGGACGCATCCTCTTTGCAGGAAGAGCACCAGTTTTGTACAGCACGTAAAATGGCAGAATCACTACTTTCCCTAGCCATTTTCTTGGACCAGAAACAGCGTAGTGGAGGAAGGCACTGAACATGTCTTCATCCGTTATGGTGCCATCAAAATCAAACAGGGCAAGAGAGGGCTTTTGAGTATCTGACAAGTCGCTGCCTTATGGTTTAGTGTGCGTGTCCGTGAGAGAAGTTTATCACCATCACACCTGCTGCGATAAGCGCCATCCCAATCCAAAGGCTCGTATCCATGTGCTGACGGTAAACCAGTTGCGAGATTAAGGTCACTGACACAATTGCTAAACCCGCCCAAAGCGCGTGAACAATGCCCACTGGCATACCACCTTTCATCGCCTGCGCTAAACAGACAAATGCGGCCAAATGGCCAAGCAACACTAGGGTCGCCGGCAGCGGTTTGCTAAAGCCATCGGTTGCTTTAAGTGCAACGTGTGAAAGGGCTTCGGCGCCCACGCCTAAAAGTAAGAAAAACCAGCTCATTGTTATCATTCGTCTTCGGTTGTTTTGGAATGCCGTCAGTATATTGATATCGAATAAAACGATAATCCCATGAAAAATCAAATGACCTTTACGTAATTGTAATAATAAAAATTGCAGCACCTTACATACCCTTACATTAACTGTTTGTGACAACCGTTACACTGCCGCCGTCTTTGGAAAAGAGAGTGTCGGGATGCGTAAAACTTTGCTGGGTGCGGTTGTGTTGTTCACGCTAAATGGATGTGGCGGAGAAGGAATGACGACAGACTCCGTTTCGGAGTTTAAAGACCCAAGAGCGACTTACGACGTCGAAGGCGTTACCTTGCTTCATCACTCCATCACGGATGCCATAAGTGATGATCTCATTGGCTTTGAGGCAGAAAACTTATCACGCAAAGTGACCTATACCCTTGATCAGCTTTCTCGGGGGCTGCTGTGGGAGTTTAACGTGAGTACTTTAGATGAGTTGCAAGCGCTAGTGCCGAATGTCGCTGACAGTAAAACTTCTTCCTTCTGGGGCTACTATCTTATGCGACTTACACCAGATATGGTGATGGTGAGTACGCCTGATGAGATTGCCCACTTCTACGAAGAGCAGGAGATCATCGAAACTCGTTTTGGTATCTCGACCTATCAGTTCAGTGAAAAACCGACCTACATCAAGATGGTGGTTTACCCAGAAGGCTTTGCGATTGAAGCTTTTAACGAGGGCTATCAAGCGGAATATGATGTGGACAAAGGTACTTATACGGTGCGCTGGCAATACGCAGATAGCGGTGACAAAAGTCGGTATGAAAAGCTAACTCTTGAGCTTAATGGTGACCAAGTCCGCTATGAAAAAGGCTCAACCACGCTCAAAGATCTTGAAGTGAAAGACAGCGTGGAGAAGAGCCATCGATTTGAGTACAACCGTAAACAAAACACACTTTCTATCCAATAACACTTTAGCGAACATTTTATCTTATCGAACATTGAAGTGATGGCTCACTTCATTTCTGAGTAACGGTTGGGAGACTGGCTCAGAGGTCATGACTTCAATTACTTTGCGCTTCACCTAGATCCTTTATTGCGCACATGGGGAAAGTTAGGGTTTCTTTCCCCCGTTTTTCTATCGAAAATAGTCCTTTGCTAATTCTGTGCACCATTCCACTAGCGCTTGTGTGGTTGTCTCTTGATCCATTCCGATGGCATGAAACAGGCTAAATGGCATTTTTACATCATTCGCAAGCAGCGGGGTTGGCATTTTTTTTAGTGCCCGCTTCTGTACGTAGTACTCGCCAAGGGGTAAAGGCAGTAGTGCCCAGCCTTCATTTTTGAGCATTTTCACCATTAACGTGTGGCTGCTGACAATACGGGTATGAGATGAGAATGGCTGTATCATCCCATCACTGTTCATGTTGTTACTCGACAGGTATTGCAATTCTAATTGTGCATCTTCAATTGTGAACTCTGCTTTGTTTGCGAGCTTGCTTTGTGCCCCGACATATAAGCCGTAACTGATGTAACCCAAGTGCTTAAAGATAAGCGGGTATTTTGGAGAGATTCCTCCCACAGCAGGTAAGATGGCCAAATCTAAATCACGCTCAGAGACTAACTTTAATGCCGCATCTCGATGTGTTTCGATCCATTGAACTCGTACCTGGGGGAACTGAGCGAGACATCGGCGTTCAAGTTCTGCAATCAATTCAATGGGAAAATCGATGTCATACCCTAGCCGGAGTTGGGTTTTAGGCTCCATAAACATGGCACTGCCGAACTCGAGTAACTTTTCGTTTTGTCGAAGGACTAACTTTGCTTGAGGGTAGAGTTGAACCGCTCGTTCGGTTGGGTTGACTTTGCGTCCTGCGATCGTAAAAAGCTCAAACCCTAACACGTCTTCATACGCCTTAACGAGCTCACGAACCGTGGTTCTATCTTTATGTAAGTTTCGTCCAGCGGCACTGTAAGAGTGGTGCTCGAAAACAGAAACGAAGGCGTAAATTTGATCGAGTGAGTGCAACTGGCTTCCTTATTATGAACGTAAAACCCCAGCATAAGTGGTTTTTAGGATAGTAGTTTTCCTCCCATAATTGACGCAAATTTCATCATGATTTTTGCGAGTGATATGTCACTAACCTCTGTGTCTCAATCTAAAGAGCGGACTTCGATATTCAGCGTGGATCTGTTTAAAGCCATCCTAACGGTGGCGATTCCCGTTACGCTGCAAACCATTTTGTTTTCAAGTAAGGGCTTAATTGACCTTGTCATGATTGGGCAGCTAACGGAGCAGAATATCGCAGCAATTGGTGTTGCGAGTCGCGCTTTATTTGTTGCCACCATCTTTTTGGCGGGGGTAACGGCTGGAGGCGCCATGCTCACCGCGCAATACTTTGGAGCGAAAGACCAAGGCGGCGTAACACGAAGTACTGCTCTGACATGGGCGATGGCGACGGTTGCTGCGTTAGTCCCCTTGTGTGCGTTCCAGTTCTATGGCGATGCCATTATGGGACTGTCGACGAATTCAGCAGAAATCATTGCGCTTGGTGAACAATATCTGAAGGTATCGGGCTGGAGTCTTTTTGCTGTCGCATTCGTCGGAAGCGTTGCGGCTGGGTTACGAGCAATGCACCAAGCTGCGCTCAGTACCTGGTTCAGTGGTTTGGGTATCGCGCTAAACGTAGTATTCAACTGGCTTTTGATTTTTGGTCACTTTGGATTTCCAGAGCTAGGCCTGAAAGGTGCAGCGATCGCGACGGTGATTAGCTCATTACTTGAAGTCGCCGCTATCAGCCTATTTTTAAAGCTGAAAGCACACCCATTAAGATTTGGTCGTCAAGAGCTCAAAAATGCTCTTCAATGGCAATTCATCCGTCCTTTCTTTTCGTTATCCATGCCGACGACGATCAATTTCCTTGCATGGTCGGGCGGCTTATTCGCCTATACCGCCATTATGGGACAAACAGGCGAAGCGGGATTGGTCGTACTCTCGGTGATCACTCCAATAGAAGCGTTTTCACTCAGCTTCCTGACCGGCATCGCGAACGCGTCGGCTGTGATTGTTGGAAACCAGCTTGGTGCCAATAAACCAGACCTTGCCTACGCCCAGGCTAAAGGGTTCACCGTTATCGCCATCGGTGTGACGCTACTGGTGTCGGTGTCACTGTGGTTCATGCAATCGAGCGTATTGGATCTATTTACTGCACTGTCTGCAGAGACGAGGCAGATGGCTGAGCAATTCTACTTAATTTTGTGTGTTGGTATTTTGCTGCGTTCTTTGCCTACGTTAATGGTCGTGGGAGTTCTACGTGCGGGGGGAGACGTTAAGTTTTGTCTCTATCAAGATTTATCGACGCAATGGTTATTTGGCATTCCTTTGGCGGCATTGGGAGCGATGGTGTTTGGTTTTACCGCCCCAGTGGTATTTGCGATGTTCTTCTTAGAAACCTTATTTAAGTGGGTCGCGTGTTTGTACCGCTTTCGTAGTCGCAAGTGGATGAATTGTTTAATTAAAGAAGGGTAAAAGAATGAACTTACTCAGTGTTTATGAAGCATATGGCGTGACGATTGCCATCATAGTGTTTGCGGTTATCTATCTGTTTGTCCACGTCAAATACATCCGACATCACGCTATGCACAAACGTTTTTTGGCTGCGTTATGGGAACTGATGAAGAACACCATTCATGGCGAGCATATTCGAACCATGGGTTACAAGCATGAAAAGGAAACAACAACGAAAGATAAAAATGGCTAGGAAGGCTCTTATCGGGGGCTGCTTTGATACAAGTCTAGAGCGATTCCGCTTGTATCTTTTGGGGAAGGGTGAGCATACCTTCCCCTTTTTTTTGCCCCGAGGTTTATTGATAAAAAACCGCCAGCCAAATTGTTTCTTGCTCGGGATCAGTCCAGCTCACACGGTGCTTGGTATGGGCAAGAATGTTGACGTGATCGCCCGCTTCTAAACGTTTTACAGATCCATCTTCATAAGTCAGTTCGCCTGCGCCTTGTAGAACCAATACCCATTCATGTTCTTCTTGATCGTACCATTCACCCTCTGGCGTGGTTTGCCCCTTCGAGACAATGCGCTCGATACGCAGCTGTTTATGCGTGAGTAAATCTTCGAACACTTCTTCACTCAGATCACTGGGTAGGTCTTTAAACAGATTCATAATGCTTCCTAAATAACGATCAATCCAAATGGTGCGAGCAGTTGTTCTTGCTGCCAGTCGCAGATCTTAACACCGTATAAAGAGACGCGGCGAATGTCCAAGCCTTCTAAATCGACGTGGGTAAGATCGCTCTCTTCTATATTAAAGCTGCCCCATTGTTCTTTGCTGAATTCACCTCTGGATAAGTCTGAGCCTTTAAAGCTTGCGCCCATCAGATTGGCGCCGCTCCATCGGTTCTCAAACAGGTCGCATTTCTCGATTAATGCACGCTCAAAGTTGGTGTAAGCCAAGTTGCAGCCAGTGATGTAGGCGATACAAAAGAAAACCGTATTGCTGACGCGATTAGCAAAGTTGGCACTTTGAAAGTTTGCGCCTTTCAAATCACACTTGCGCAGTTCGATGCCGACGCAGTCTGCACCATTGAACTGAGACATGGCCAACATGCAGTTATTAAAGCTGGCGTCTTTGAGTTTTGCATAGCGGAAACTGCAGCCTTCTATGTCGCTCGATTGGATAAAGCGACAATCAATAAACTTTGCATCACTGAGATCGGCATGGTCGAAATTGCACTGATAAAAGCGGCAGTTTTCAAAGGTGGTGTTTTGCAAATCTTGGTGAGAAAAGTCTTCCTGTTCGAAAGTGAGATCGGTCTTAATCATGGCTTTTTATCTTTTCTTTGTTCGGTTGAAAGCAGACTAACACCCTAAGTGACTGATTTTCCAGAAATATAACTTGTTGTTTTTCAGTGGCTTACAAAGGCCGAAAATCGCCAATTTAAGCGGTCAAATTGGCGATTTAAAGTGGGTATTTTTTGAAAATAACCCGAGCATATTGAGAAAAAAGTTTTGTTGAATGCAGAGGCGTACAGAGGAGGCGGAATGAGAACTGCGACGCACTCCTCTCACACGCACAGTTTGCATTACAGAATTGTGTCCTATTTGCATAATTTGTTGATCAAAATGGCGTTTTTATATACGAAAAAGCTATATTTTTCACAAATTGATTTCCATCAAAATAGTAGGGTTTCTATGTGCTAGATTGCGCGCAGCTCAAGAATATAAGAACTATTAAGCCCTACAAAGGAAATAACAATGAAAAAAACAATCAGTAGTTTAGCAGTGGTTGCCGCGTTAGTGTCTCCAAGTGTTTTCGCTCACAGTGAAGGTGACTTTATTCTACGTGTTGGTGCGGCATCGGTTGTACCAAACGACAGCAGTGACAAGATCTTGGGTTCTCAATATGAGTTAGAAGTTAATTCAGACACCCAGCTGGGTTTGACGTTTGGTTACATGTTTACCGACAACATCAGCTTAGAGGTTCTAGCTGCGACGCCATTTAGCCACGATATCTCTACTGATTTGGTTGGCAAGGATATCGGTAGCACCAAACACCTGCCGCCAACAGTGATGGTTCAGTACTACTTTGGTGACTCACAAAGCAAATTCCGCCCGTACGTAGGTGCTGGTCTGAACTACACCATCTTCTTCGATGAAGGCTTTAACAGTACAGGTAAAGGTGCGGGACTTTCTGATCTGAAATTGGATGATTCATTCGGTCTAGCTGCCAACGTTGGTGTGGACTACATGATCAACGATAAATGGTTCCTAAACGCATCGGCGTGGTATGCAAACATTGAAACAGAAGCGACCTACAAAGCGGCTGGCGCGAAACAAAAAACAGACGTGAAGATCAACCCTTGGGTATTCATGATCAGCGGCGGTTACAAGTTCTAAGAAAAAGCAGTAGCAAAAGAACAACAATATTATTGGCATGACTTTTAGGGGCAGTTGCGGGGATTGCCCCTCTTTTTTTGTCTGTTATTGCTGAACCATTCCTACTCT
Source organism: Vibrio sp. B181a (assembly GCF_030248375.1). Taxonomy (NCBI): domain Bacteria; kingdom Pseudomonadati; phylum Pseudomonadota; class Gammaproteobacteria; order Vibrionales; family Vibrionaceae; genus Vibrio; species Vibrio sp. B181a. Next base: position 78,957 of record NZ_JAHGAD010000001.1, read on the forward strand.
GTCTATCACACCCCATTGGATTTCCCTCTTCTATACTTTATGCACGATTGGAGAGTGAATGTCTTTGCGCATCATTTGAACAAATGATCAACGCTCAAAATCGGAACTTAACCTTTCAGATCATCTTGTTGTTCAGAAGCTGAAAAATCCTACACTGATCACATAATTGAACACTTGGACAATATAAATGAGCGACGATATCGCGAAGAAATCCTCTTCGAAATCCAAACTGACCAAAATCCTTTTCCTTCTCGTTAGTGCTATCGCCTTCGGTGCGATGTACTGGTCTTGGCAATATTCCGACAGTCACCCGAGCACGGAAGACGCCTATGTAAGAGCTAAAATCCTGTCTGTCGCTCCTCAGGTTCAAGGCCAAGTCATCTCAGTAGAAGCTAAAGACTTCCAAGTGGTGAACAAAGGCGATCTGCTATTAAAGATTGATTCTCGTCCTTACCTGCTAGCAGTCAAACAAGCCAAAGCGGCTTACCAATTGGCGGTGCAACAGCATGATGTAGCCGACAAGCAAGTGACTGAAGCGGTGGCGGGATTGGATGCGGCGCGTTCTAACCTGACCGAAGCGCAGTTGGAATACAAACGTACTAACTCGTTAGTGAAACGCAAACTAGCGTCTGACCAAGACTTGGATACCGCGAAGAACAAACTCGCTAACGCTCAAGCAAGCTTAGAACAAGCACGTGCAACGGTAGAAAAAGCAATTGCAAACCGTGGTGAAGAAGGTGCAGAAGCAGCGGTTGTTCAACAAGCGGCAGCGCAACTTGCACAGGCTGAGTTGAACTTGAGCTACACTGACATCACTTCTCCTGTCGATGGTATTGCGGGTGAAATCAACACACATACTGGTTCTGTTGTCGGCATTGGCCAAACACTGTTCCCAGTGATTGTGAAAGATAGCTACTGGGTACGCGCAAATTTCAAAGAAACTGACCTAACACACATCAAAGCAGGCATGCACGCTGAAGTCGTGATCGACATGTACCCAGACGTAGTTTGGGATGCGAAAGTGGAAGAACTGTCGCCAGCAAGTGGTACATCTTTCTCTCTAATGCCACCAGAAAACGCAACCGGTAACTGGGTGAAAATCAAACAACGCTTCCCTGTGCGTTTGACGCTTGAAGTACCTGAAGGCGCGCCACAATTACGTGTGGGTGCAAGTTCTGAAGTGACTGTTGATCTGAAAAGTAACGCACAATGAGTAATGAGATTACGGCCGACAAACGGGGAATAGCCACCGTCGCCGTGATGCTTTCGGCCATCATGGTGCTGATAGACATGACCGTTGCTAACGTGTCGCTTTCACACATGATGGGTGCGTTGGGCGCAACGGCAGACCAAATCACTTGGGTGCTAACTGGCTACAGCATGGCTGAGGCGATCTTCATTCCGATGACCAGTTTCTGGGTATCGAGATTTGGTGAGCGTAAAGTCATGCTGGTGGCAGTAATCGGCTTTGTGATTGCCAGTGCTTTCTGTGGACAAGCGGGTTCACTCGAAGAGATGGTGGTGTTCCGTATTATCCAAGGTGCGTTTGGTGCCTCGGTTATTCCACTAGCGCAATCGACACTGGTTCAGATTTACCCTTCCGAACAAAAAGGCAAGGCGATGGCGATCTTCTCCATCGGTATCTTGCTTGGTCCGATTTTAGGCCCGGTAGTGGGCGGTGTGATTACTGATAACATCAACTGGCGTTGGATCTTCTACGTCAACTTGCCATTTGGCTTGGTGTGTACTGCGCTGATTTATCGCTACATCCACATCAGTAACAAATCCAAACCGAACTTCGACTGGTGGATCATTGGTTATATGGCCCTAGGGGTCGGTGCGCTGCAGTTTGTGCTCGACAAAGGTAACGACGAAGACTGGTTCAACTCTCGCATCATCCAAACCGCAGTGCTGCTGGCGATCATGGGCTTAATCATGTGGATCTACCGCAGTTGGAAGACCAAGAGCCCCATTGCGCCTCTGTGGCTCCTCAAGGACAAGAACCTCATGGTCTCGTCCTTAATGATGGCGGTGGTGTCGATGGCCATGTTCGGCTTGACCACTCAACAACCGATGTTGCTCGAAAGCTTATTGAACTACCCAGTATCCACCACGGGTATGTTAATGGCACCACGGGGGCTGGCGTCCGCCTGTATGCTGATATTGGTGATTGTGATTAACCCACAATTCGATCCAAGGTTGAAGATTGTCTTTGGCCTAACCTGTATCGGTATTGGTAGTTACCTCATGACCTTGTACTCCATGGAGATCGATACCTTCTGGATCGTGATGCCAAGTATGATTCAGGGTATGGGTTTAGGTTTGACCTTCTCGACCCTATCGACACTGGCGTACATGACATTGCCGAAAGAGCAGTCGGTGGCAGGGGCGAGTATTTTTAACCTGTTCCGCACCATTGGTAGTTCGTTTGGTATCTCGATTGCGACTACATACCAATACCGTGACAGCCAACAGCAATGGCATGCTTTGGGAGAAGGCTTTAACCCTTACAACCCAGTGTTGCATGACTGGGCTGCGAAACAGGGATTATCGATTACTGATCCTGCGGCATTGGAGCAATACCAGAACATGCTCCATCAGCAATCGCAAATGGTGGCCTTTGTGCACACCTTCCAGTTGGTCGGGGTGATGTTCGTTATCATGATGCCGATGCTGATATTTATCCGCTCAAGGTAAACCTCTAAAGCCAAACAAAAGCGCCCTTAACTCAGCCAGTTAAGGGCGCTTTTTTATGTCTAACTGTTCTATCGGTTTTCGAGCAGTTAACCGAAGGTCACTTCACTGAAATGCGGATTGTCTTTGAGTGCTCTCATTGCAATCAATTGCTCGGTTGGGAACGAAATGTGCTCGCCATCGATATCCAAAAATAAGCACTCTTGTCGTTCAATATCGTAGCCTGTATCAAATGCGCTGCCTTGATGTTTCTCACCGTTTTTGAGGGTGATCTGTACGGGCAGATTAAACATACAGGCGATTTCAATAAAATCGTATTGGCTGCAGGTCACCATAACTTTTCTCCTTCTCTCTTCCTTATCAAGACCGATAAAGGACAGAAATACTTCTCTGAAACCTAATCTTCATCTTACGCCCTATTTTGGTCATGAAAAAGACATACAAGCAGGCTTAACTAAAACCATAGTTTAGTGAACAAGACGTAGATAGGACATGTCTGAAACGACACTTAAAAACACGTACTTGGCTCGTGAGCGCGCAACGCAATCACTGATTACTCCTCACACTTACTACGCGCAGTTGGCGCATCGCATTAACCACTCTCCTCAATTTGAACATGGACGCGTCAAAGACAAGATGCCAAATGTGCCAAGCCCTCAGTCTTTTTGGCAAGTGTGCTGGGCCTACATGGGCGGACGTTCACCGCTCAGTCCCGATAATCAGTTGCCTTATTCATCGATAGAGCCCATGCGGTTTAAACAGCGACAACAAGCGATGCGAGTCACTTGGCTCGGGCATTCCACTTTGATGATTGAGACCGATGGCGTACGCATTCTGACTGACCCTGTATTCGACTACGCGTCGCCGTTGATTGCGAAGGCATGGTTTGAGCGCAATATCCCCAATACAGCCGTACGTGATAGCTTGCCGATTCCGGATGTTATCGTGATCTCTCATGATCATTACGATCACCTCGAAGCTTCGACCATACGCTACTATTCTGATAAATCCGTAACATTTTACGTGCCACTCGGTGTCGGTAAGCATTTGATTCGTTGGGGCGTTAGACCTGATAACGTGGTGGAATTTGATTGGTGGGAGAGCGTTCATTACGCCAACGTTGAGCTAATATGCACGCCAGCCAATCACAACTCAGGGCGCACTTATCTGGATAAGAATTCGACCTTATGGGCATCTTGGGTTGTTAAAGGGCAGCAAGAGACACTCTATTTCAGCGGTGACAGTGCGTACGATAGTCACTTTGCACAAATCGCTCAGCGTTGCGGCCCGATTGATATCGCCTGTTTGGAAGTCGCAGCAGATGTGAAAGGCAACCAAGGTTATCCGGTTGAGAACTGGGGACACATGCAAGCGCATCACACCGTACGCGCATTCAAAGACCTGCAAGCGAAGAAGTTGCTACCTGTGCACTGGGCAACGTATGAGTTGTTTACGCACAAATGGGATGAGCCCATTGAGGACTTGATTGAACATTGCCAAGCTGATCACATTGAGCTGATAACCCCGATGGCGGGAGAGAGTTTTTACGTGGCAAAAGAATATAAAAATAAGCTTTGGTGGCAAGCCAATAAATTATGTGAGCAAGCTAGAAAAATACGGGTATAATATGACGGCGCTTCAATAATACCTCGGTTAATTTAACCAACTTTCTTGCTCCTTATAACAAGATTTTTACTGGTCATCGAATCGATAAATTACCAGTGAGTCACTATTTTTCTGTGATCCCTCACGATAATAAATCTCTGAGTACAACTTTTTGATACTTCTCACCTAATAAAATAACCTTCTGAGAGAAAACTTTTACTAAAAATCTTTGTGAACTTAATTTTACGCATCAAAACAATTATACTCGTCGCCATACTGATAAGGCTTAAAATATCTGGTCAAAGTGTGAACGTAATGGGTAAAACTTGATCAGTTAACAACAAGTAAAAGTCTCATCATTGAAACCGATTTAATTGATAAAGAGTGCTGGGAATAATTGGAACCAGCATCACAAGAGTAGGATTCTCTTGAATATATCATCAGGGATGCTGAAGAAATTAAAACAGGCATTGTTAGATGAATAATTCTGCAACGTACTTACTTGCTGCTTTACGAGAAAAAATTAAAGAGAAAGGGATTTGTTATTCCGATCTCTCTGCTGGAATGGGGATTCCTCTATCAACCATCAAGAGACAGTTACACAACACGTCTTTAGGGTTGGACAAAATACTCTCGTATGCCACTCATTTAGATACTGACTTAGTCGAATTGTCCATGCGTGGTAAACAGCTGCAACAAGAAAACGAGCAATTTATCACCGACATTAACAGTGAAATATTTCACCAGTATCCGTACCTGTTTGATTTCTTGTATTTATTACGTCGGAAGGAATGGTCTCCGCAAGATATTGCGAGTAAATACCAATTGACCCATACCTCGATCACCCTTTATTTCCGCGCATTGGAAATGATGGATTACATCGAGCTAAAAGGTGATGACCAATACCGCTTTAAAGACCAAGGTCGCTTTATTTTCGAAGAAGGCTCTAAGCTCGATACTTTGTTTGCTAAGCGCTTTCGAGATGAAGTGTTTAGCCATGATGTGCGACCACCGATTTGCATGGGACGCATTGCTATCACTGAAGAGCAGGAAGAGAAACTGGCGAATGAGGTGTACAACAAACTGATAGAGTTTGATGTGCAAAACAAGAGCGGAGAAGGTAGCAAGCGACTGAGAAACGTCTTAATGACTTACACGCCGGGCAACCAGATATTCCTTTCGGATACGATTCCGAATATTGACGGTGAATTATTAAAAGCCATCTCGATGGCGAATGAAAAATAGTGACTATTTAATCACAAAATAAAGAATTTATATTAAGTGGGTGTGTTTGATCATGAATGCATCAAAGACCCACTATTATCCAAAATTAATGACCTGTTATTTAAATAGGTCAAACGAAGAAGAGACAAATTAACCGATCTCTTCTCAAATCCAAAAGTGAAATAAATAAGGCTGAATCTTCATCATCGAAAATCGGCAGGGCACGTCTCGACCTTTTTTCGCCTGATTAGGACCAAAAGCCAATAAATGAGGGATATAACATGCACTTTAAGACTTCTTTATGTGCGATTGCTGTCGGGGTTGCTCTAACACTTAGTGGATGCAACAGTAGTGATAATGACTCGAATGTGGAAGCGCCTCTGAAAGCGGCTGAATTCCACAACACCATTGACCGTGCAGGTGTGCCAGTGGCACTGCGTGATCTTCATGGTGGTCACCTTCGCTACATTCCTATGTTCGATAACGGTTCTTGGCATGGTCATACGCTAGATACTCAAGGTGGCGAAATCACCCTAGGTGGTACCGCGTTGCTAACGGAAGAATACGTGTCATTCATGGCTGCACGTTTCGACCGTCTAACACTGATGGTTGACGGTGAAGCGATGCCGCTTGAGCTAACAGACGCTTACTCGCAACCAGGCGCACTGATTCAAGAGTACACAGGCGATAACGGCATCACTGCCGAACTTGAAATGCGCTTTGTGACCGACCGTACGTCTCTTGTTAAAACCACCATCAAGAACCCGAACAAGCTGGTTCTTCAAGGCGAATGGGACGGTGAGTTGATGCAAGATTACCGTGCTGACGATGGTGAACTATACAAAAACAGCGACAGCACAGTGCGCAGTGTTGAAGATGCATACCCTACTTACTCACGTGAAATCGCCGCGACAGAAAACGGCGTAGAAGTGTCTTTTGGCGCGGTTCGTGCCTCTTGGTCTCTGCTGACTTCAGGCGATTCTAAGTTTGAAGTAACACGCTCTATCAAGCCAGAAACGTCGACCATCGACGATGACAAGAAAGGCTTTGTCCAAACGGCAGAGCTAGGTAATGGCGAAGAAATCACGCTATATACGGCTTACACGCACGTGCAAAACACCGAAGAGCAAGCGTCTGAGTTTGCGAAGTTAGATGACGTGATGGCCGATCCGAAAGGCTACATGCACGATTCAGCAATGCGTTGGGAAGAGTACCTAGAAAACGGTCTAACCAACGATGCCGCTTCAAAAGAACATGAATTCGTTGCAGTAAAAGCGATGGAAACACTGAGCGCAAACTGGCGTGGTGCAGCAGGTGCCATTGACCACGACACAGTAACGCCATCGGTAACTGCGCCTTACTTCTCTGGCAACATGACATGGCCATGGGATACATGGAAACAAGCGTACGCAATGGCTCACTTCAACCCAGATGTGGCGATGGAAAACATTCGTACTGTATTCCAATACCAAGTTCAGTCTGATGATCCTGTTCGCCCTTGGGATGAAGGTTACTTGCTTGACGTGGTGACTTACAACTTGCCAGCTGAACGTTGGGAAGGCATGTCTGCGGAATACAAAAAAGTGTTCCCACTGGCGACAGACGGTTTGAACTGGAACGAACGCAACACCAAACCATCTCTAGCTGCATGGGCAGTATGGGAAGTTTACACCGCACTGAAAGACGAGCATAACCGTCCGGAAGAAGCGAAGCAGTGGCTAGAAGAGATGTATCCGAAGTTGGTGGCATTCCACGATTGGTGGCTGCGTGCTCGCGATACAAACAAAAACGGCATCCCTGAATACGGTGCAGCAAAAGACCCAATTCATACTGTATTTGAAGATGATGTGAATGATGGTTCTTGGGGATCGGATGCGTCAGTAGACGACATGAAGTTCCAGTACAAAGACGAAGCGAATGGCGACAAGTGGATCAAAGAGACTGGCATCGAGAAATACAACCAGTTGCTAACGTCCGGTGATTACACTGCGATGAGCATCCCTGCAAAAGTAGCTGCGGGTTGGGAATCTGGTCGTGACAACGCAGGTGTATTTGGCTTTATCGACACTATCGACAACCTACAAGGTATGTCTAAACTGCCGACACAAGACGAAGCTAAAGTGATCGACCAAATGGGTCGTTACGCACACGATACCAACGGATTCGACAACACCTACGACATGGTCATGGGTGAAGATGGCTCGGTGGTGACTTACCGTGATGATTCGCCAGAGAACATGGACAAACTGGCTCTAGCGAAGAAAGACTGGGAAGTGAAGTTCAACGAGAACACTGACGAAGCGAACAAGTTGTCTGGCTATTCGCTGATGCAAGAGTCGGTAGACCAAGCCTCTTACTGGTACTCAGATAACCTGTTCCTATCTCAAATTGCAGAAGTACTGGGTAAAGCAGATAAAGCGGCTGAGTTTAAAGAGAAAGCGGAAGACACCAAAGAGTACATCAACCGCTGTATGTTCGATGAATCAACTGGATTCTACTACGACATCGAAGTGGTACCTGGAGGCTTGAGCAACCAATGTGCTGGTCCAATGTTGGTGAAACGCGGCATGGGGCCAGAAGGTTGGTCTCCACTATTCAACAACGCGGCAACGCAAGAGCACGCGGATAAAGTAGTGAAGAACATGCTTGATACCAGCAAGTTTAACTCACCAATGATCCCACTTGGCACGGCGTCAATGGATAACCCGGCTTACGGCCCAGACATTTACTGGCGTGGTCGTGTGTGGCTGGATCAGTTCTACTTTGGTGTACGTGGTATGGACAACTACGGTTACGGTGTGGAAGCGCGTCAGATGGTGGATAAGCTATTCAAGAACGCACAAGGCTTAACGGAAACGACGCCAATTCAGGAAAACTACAACCCTGAAACGGGTGCAGTGCAGGGCGCAAACAACTTCTCTTGGAGTGCTGCGCACCTATACATGTTGTACAACGGCTTCGTGGGCAAATAACACCTGTTAGTGAGTCACTAACACGTCAAATATTAAGCGTTGCAGATGACCCCCCTAGCATCTGCAACCGCTTAACCCTCTTCAAATTAGGCTCAGTAAGATCAAACCGGACGGTGAAAATTGTCCGGTTTTTATAGAGTTATCACACTAATTTTCTGCAAATTCCTAAAATTTGTATGCTGGAAAAACTGAGCTACAAAGCCACTTCCCGTTAAAAAACAATCAGTAACTGTCCCGCATCTCGTTCTGCCTATTTTCAACACATAACATTTATAAAATGATCGTTTAACTGTTTTGTAACAAAATATATGCTTCATAAATCAATGAGGTCGTTAGATATTCATGCGAAAGCATTCAGAGTTGCCCTAACCTCGCCGCTGTTCAGTCGCTCCGAGCCGAAATTAACTCCAAACTCTACATTGCCGCCTGAATTTTCCTCATTCAAAGGAGCGTATTGATAAATACCTCACTTTCTTAGTCGTCAGTATGACGTGTTGCGATGCAGCACCATCAAGGAAGGTGACATGAACTGTTTACAGACCAGCCTGTATAACTTGTTAGAAGACAATGACTTCGTGCCCTCTAAAGAGTACAAAGCCTCTATTGCCAGCTACCTACATTCCGATTCCTCACTCACACCTCAAGAGATGGGTAAGCTCACTGGCGAAATATTCCAGAGCAAACAAACCATGGCGTATTACTTGCTGCACAATGCCATCAACGAAGGAGAGGGAGCCGAGCGACTCAAAATGATCGCCAATCGTTACGCTCAGGGTGAGATGAAGCAGCAGATCATGCATCACTACCAAAACGACAGAAACCACTCGGCCATGTACGCCAGTTTGATCCCATTAACAGGTTACCAAACCGAGGTATATCAAGAAGAAAAGTCGAGTGACTTCAGCAATGTGAGCCACTTTTACGACGACATTAAAATCCACCTTTTCCGAGCTCACTCCGTCGAACTTCGTTCTTGGTGTCTATTGGTTTCTCAACTGAGTTTTATCGACCAATCGGATATTCCGTATCTGAAAGAGATGCGACCGACCATTCAGCTGATTTTAGATGATGAGGTGAGGCAGGTTTCTTACACGGCGCAACATGTCAGCCAGTGGTTGGAAGAAGATCCGTCACTGTGCCAAGCCTTCACGCAATGCATGAGCCACACCTACCGAGAAACGTGGGATTACCTAGCCTCTATGGCGGAATTCATGCGAGACAGTGCGCCTTACTTTATGGTCTAGGCGTAGAGTGCTTGAGTCTAAAGGCTTGGCGAGAGGCTCAACGTTGTTTGTACTGCGTTGGGCAATAGCCTCTGTTCACGTCTGGTGAGCGCAGTTTTAAGTGTTTGGTGTTACGCCCAGATACACGTTGTCGCCAAAGCTTGAAACTGCGGGGTTTGAGGTGGCGACGCATCAAGCTGATAACGCCATTTTCGTTTAGGCCGAATTGATGCTCAATGGCTTCAAACGGGGTTCTGTCCTCCCATGCCATTTCTATGATTCTGGATAGAGCGTCGTCGCTGAGTGTCATGGTGTGTTCCTAATCAAGGTTGCCTATTTAAACTTAGGAACACACATACGTAATGTACGGTGAAACGGTTTAATTGGAAGCCGTTTCTAGTCGATAAAATGAGGACATAAAGTTAGGAATAGCAACGAGTTATTTCTGTGGTTTAAGCTCGACCACATTGCCTTCTGGATCTTCTAAATACACAGACCGACCAAAGCCCTGTGCACCATATCGTTCGGCAAACTCTTCGACATGGACGTTATGTTGATGAAGATATTCAAGCAACTCAGACTCTTCAAAAGGCGCGATTTGTAGGCAGAAATGGTCGAGGTTGCGGCCATCTTGGCTTGGCGATTTACCGCCTAACTTGCCGAGTTCACTCTCAACCGTCACCAAATCAATGATGGCTGTGCCAGCACGTAACTGCGTCAGCCCTAAGTCGGGCAACTCTCGCTCGATAGGACACCCCAATAGGTCTCGATAGAAACGGAGCATCGCATCGAGATTATCCGTTCTTAATACCACGTGGTCGAGAGCTTTGATTTCAATGGGGTTTCGTTGGTTTGCCATGACGTGTTCCTTTTTCGAGCATTGAGAAAAGTATACGCACTAAACCAGCAAGCTGATCGCCAGAGCCAGCATAACTACGCGCGTTTATTTTGCTAAGAGCGTCGTAATTGTGAGAGCCAGCCTCAAATCCTACCGTGCTCTCACATTAAATCAGAATTCCCCATTACAATATGCCCATCCATATGAAAAAGGAAAAAACGATGAAAGCAGTTTGGTTGGCCGCAGGTGCATTGGCACTGAGCGGATGTTCGGCAATGAACTCAGCAAATGATGTATCTCGCCCATCAGCAGAGATGTTCCCAGAGATGGAGAACATGACGAAGCACGTTTTCTATGTAGACCCAGCAAGCAACGAAGCAGATAAGCGCGTTGAGCTTGTGGTAGGCAAAATGATGGAAACAGACTGTAACCGTGTTTCTCTAGGCGGCAGTGTTAGCGAGCATTCGCTAGAAGGCTGGGGCTACACTTACTACCAAGTTGACGCTTCACCAGCGGGTGGCATCTCTACGCTTATGGCTTGCCCTGAAGACATGGAGAAGGTCGAGACTTTCGTTCAAATGCCAACACGCGACCTTTACCGTTACAACAGCAAGCTTCCTGTTGTAGTTTACGCGCCAGCGGATTTGGACGTGAACATTCGCGTTTGGGCACCTGAAGAATGATTTCTCTTCCGGCTAAAATCACTTTGACACTAGGTAGTTTGCTTGTACTTGGAGGCTGTACTTCCAATGTGCCGGAGTACCAATATCAGTGTGATGACGGCCATCAGTTTGCTGCCCGTTTTGAGCAGGAAAAAGCGCGGATTACCGTTGATGGCGGAAGAGAGCTTGAGCTCAAACAGGTCCGCTCGGCTTCAGGTGTAAGGTATCTATCTGATGACCAAATGTTAGTGCTCCACACCAAAGGTGACGAAGCGATTTTGATCGTCAATGAAATATCGCAGAGTACATGTCGCATTACGAAGTAATCCGATCGCTCAAAGGCTTGGTTGATACCGAGCCTTTTTTATACTCAAAAGCTAAACGGATTGTATTCGGCGAGTGATTCCAGCGAATATTGAGGACTTGCGTCTCTACACAGAGCTGCACCAGTTCTATTTTGTACCTGTTTTCCGCTCTATGTTTACAGGCAAGTCAAGCAGACTTATCGTAAGCTGAGGTGAGACATTTGCCTATTTTATAAAATCTTAATGTTCAATGTGTTACTAGTAACAAAGTAGTAATACCTATTTAGGTCTTCTATCACTTAAAGTTGATGTAATTGGCTGCGTTTATCACTTTTTTCTCTCTTTTTTGAAAATTCTCCTATTCCCATAAATGTTTACTCCTTCATTTTTCCCATAATTTCTTTCTTTATTGATTCTTTTGTTTTTTAAAGTTAATGATATTTAATGATTTTTATCTTTTTCGGTGAAGATTTGTTCAATGGCATATCTCTTACAGAATTAAACGAGTTAAGCCAATAGTGATAAGTTCGCAATTGATATACATTCTCGTTTGGGAACATTCCCGCAATAAATATAAAAATGGAGAAAACTATAATGAAAAACGTTCTTGGCTTCGTGACCCTTCTTGCTGCTTCTCTGGTTCACGCTGAAGATGCGATTACTTTTCCGACTCAACCCGCTGCAGAGGTAAACGATCCAATCGTCTTTCCTACTGTTCAGCATCCCATTGTGTTGGTTGGTGGTTACGAAGTAGAAAATGGTGTTTTACGCTCTCGCACTTATGACTGTGGCATTAACATCAGTGATTTAAACTTATCAGCACAACTGGTGTGGGAAGGGGCGACACCAAAAGTGATGATTTTAGGTGATGATCTGATTATGTGTCGCTCACTGTCAAATAGCCCGTTTGAACTGGACATCAGTGGCGTGCTTGAGCAACTTCCGAATCACGACCTATATCGTGTAGAAATCGCGAATCATGTGAATTTTCACCGATAGTTCGAGGTGAGAAGATGATTTGCCATTCTATTAGTGAAGGGGAGGTTGAGGCTTGCGCTAGCGCAGGCCGTTCTCGCCCGAAAGTCGCGATTTTTGGCGCGGGAATTTCAGGCTTAGCCGTCGCGCATAATTGTATAAAGCAAGGCTTTGATGTTGCCGTTTACGACAAGGAGCTCTACACCGGAGGCAAGTGCATTGGTACGGTAGATGATGGCGGCGTGGTGCATGAGCTCACACATCGACAGTTCTTCGCTAAAAACTACAACCTGATTAACTTTCTTAAAGAAATCCCCTCAGATTCAGGGAGTTGTTTAGATTCACTCTATCCTCAGAATGTTGTTCAATTCTCTTGGGCTCAAAGTAATAAGACGATACCGTTTCAGCGTAGCTATTTCACTCGCCTAGAAAAGTTGTGGGATGATGCAAAATCAGCTTATTCGATGCTCTATTCTCAAGTGCCCGTGAAGGACACGCTTTGGTTTAAGCAACGGCTACAAGCTCCTTACTCGATAGAAGATTTACTCGGCGTTTCTGTTCGTGATTTCTTCTCCTACGATACCCGTCCCAAGCTTGCTATCTTCTTGAGATCTGTATTGCTCGGATGGATCGGCGCAACCGATGATACGCCCGCACTGGCTATTTTGGATTTACTCAACAATAAAGAAGGAGAGTTGCATCCATTTGCTCCAGACGCCTACAGCTTGGGAATGGACAAACCAATTAGCGATGCGCTGATTAACCCGCTGACTCACCATCTACAAAAACAGGGCGTTCAATTTCATTTAGGCTACAAAGCACAAGCCATATACCCCAATAAGGCCCGAACACGAGTTGAAGGTGTTCGACTTCATACCGATAATACCGTTTTGGCCGATTATTATGTGTTTGCACTACCGGCTCACGTGACACAATCTCTGCTCGCTGAGACAAGTCCTGCTCTGAATTATGACTATGTGTTGAGTCACGGATTCCAGTTCTATTTTTCACGGGTACCTGCGGTATTGAAGAGTAGGACGGTTGGTTTGGTCCTCGATTCTCCTTGGGGGTTGAGTTATCACGTGACCACGCGAAATACGCCCCGAGGCGAAATGACGTGTTTGTCGGTGACGGCAACCGACCTTGATAATGCGCTTGGCCTTCTTTATCAAAAACCGATGCTGTCTTGTACAGAGCAGCAAGTTAAAGATGAGCTATTGTTTCAACTCTTCGGAAAACTAGATTTACTGGATCACTCGGCCTACAAAGGTTTCAGAGTGGGGCTAGGGGCTAAAATGGTCACGCCGCAAGAGCTGGATGCTCTGTATGCCGATCACTTTCATGGCGATGTCGTTATCAATGAAAGTGGCCAGCCTCGTTGCTGGGTCTTGCAACATGCATTAACGCAACCAACGGCTCAGAGTACGCTCTCGACTACCGTGAAACACTTCTCTAACGTCTTCTTAAGCGGCGAGTACTTGTCTGATCCAAGGCAAACTTGGCGAGTCCCTGTTACGCTAGAACGCTGCATTGAAACCGCCAATCTATGTGCGATGGATGTGGTTGCGCGAGCCCTCTCTGAGAGTGAGGAGAGTCAATGAAGTCACTGGTCTACTCCCCATTATCATGTGGGCTGTTTCTGATACTTTGCTTAGTTTATGGCAGTGGTTTTTATCTGCTTGTGCAAAGCTCCGTGTGGCTGACATTTGTGCTGACACTCATGTTGCCTGTGTTGTTTTGGCCGCTGACGAAGCCAGTAGAAAATTCCAATGAGATAAAGCGTATCCTTTGTCTAGAAACAGGCTTTAATCTGTTATGTTTCCTCGCTGTGAGCCAATGGGTAAGCGTGGAATACGTCGACAAAGGCTTGATCGTGTTTTTTGTCTTGCAGTCCGCTGGGTTTATCATGGTGCAAATCAAAAAGCAGGCTTATTTATCAGCACTGATATCGATGGTGCTGGCGGCGGCGATTGCATATTGGATACACATTGGTGCGCAAACCACTCTGCTAGGTGAAGGGAGCGTTCTGTTGTTTGGCGAGGCGGTGCCTTGGCAATTAAAACTGATTTATGGCTTTTGGTTAATGCAATTGTTGTTGGTGGAGTATCGTTCTGTTTTACCAAAACTTACGCTTGCGATTTGCCATATTGCATCCTTTGTTATTGCAATTGGCGCGGAGGATTTCTTCCATGCCCGCATCGTGACAGCCAGTCATCTTTTATTCCTCAGTTTGTGCTTTAACCTAAAGAGTTTGGATTGGGGAGGTGGCGATTTTGTCGTATCCACTCGGTTCAGTCGTTTTATTCAATTAAAGATGGTTAGAGAGCCCTTGTCTGAGTTCTTGCTCGGTATTGTTGTGATGACGTATCTCGGGATCTTTTTGATATAGCGAGCTTAGGGTTGTGTTTCTCACTCGCAACCCCCTCCAACTCCCCCTTGTATTGACATTGTTTGCTCAGCATTTGCATTTAGTGTCCAAGGGGGAGGGCTTTTCTTTGGCGCGATGAGGGAATTTATCTCCAACTTTTCGAGTTATTCCGGCAGGCCTAGTTGACATCAGGAGTCTCGCTTTAACCCGCTCCGACAGTTCCTCCCCTTTACCATAATGGCCTTTGTAGTCTCCTAAGTTACAGCCAAGGGGAGGTTAGGAGGGGTTGTTTCATCAAAACTTATCAAAACAAAAAAGGGTTGGCACTAGGCCAACCCTTTCTGATTCTTTAGCATTCAATTATTCGTAATCAGATGCGTAAGTTTCTTCGTAAGTGTGTGAGTAAAGCTCGAATAGGTTACCAAACGGGTCTTCCATGTAGATCATTTGAGCTTGTTTGCTGTCGTCTTCTGGGTGGTAGCGCATGATGTCCATGCGAGCTTTACCGCCAAACTCTTCAATACGTTTGATAGTTTGTGGGAACTGCTCTTTCGCTACTTGTAAACAGAAGTGGAAGATGCCTAGGCGAGAGAAGTCTACTTCGTGACGTTCTTGACGCTCTTTCATTTCAAACAGTTCAACACCGATACCGTCAGACGTCACTAGGTGAGCGATGTTGAAGCCTTTGAAGCCTTCACCGAATACGGCGATACACATACGACCGATTGCTGATTCGCGCTCTTCGATAACTTTTGTGTTGTTCATTACGATGCGAAGACCAAGCGCTTTAGTGTAGAACTCTACTGCTTTGTCCATATCGCCAACCATGATGCCTACGTGATTCATTTTCATAATTCTGCTCCAAAAAACTGTGATGTTTAATTCGTGTTTCGTTTCGATGGAGGTGAGTATATGGAGAAATTTTGATTACATGAAATTATCAATAATTTTTAAGATAATAATTTTTTGTTATTAAATAATGGAGAGAAGGGTAAACAAGCGTATCCTGCATGCTTATCAAATGGTTATCTTATAAATTTCTTTGTGTTTTGGGTTGTTTTATATCGATCGTGAATGGTTTGGTGAGGTAAACTTCTGGCCGAAGTTGCTGCTAGTTGTCTGTTTTTATTGATATTAACTAGTTGTGTTTGAACGTTGGTAGTTAGGGTTTTAGGCGAGCCTTCAATCTGAGCTCACATAAAAGGAATAATAATTTGTACATTTGGAAAACATCAAAGCTGTCTGAGGAACTAAAAGACAACAAAGTGCCAGACAGTGATTGGATAAAATACGCTTTAATATTCTTAATCTTTTATACGGTGACACCTTACTTGATGTTCTTGGCGCCGTATGTAAGCAATGAAGTTATGATAACCGAGGCGATTGGTATCTTAGTCGTGTCAATTTTGGGTGTAATAGTCACGTATAGAACGAATAATAGAGATGGTAAAACCTACATTCTTCGCTCTATCGCTTTATCTATCCCTTTGTCGTTTAGATTTGTCGCTTTATCTGTGCTTGTTGGGATGGCTATCGTCTCTTTCGACTTTGGCGCTCAACATTATTTTATCGTTGAATTACTTTCGACATTCTCTGTTATCGCTTTGCAAGCACTCTATTTTTGGCGTTTGAATGTTCATTTAAAGTACATCAACTCTTAGCTTTGTACTTTCTACTTTGGTTACAGGCTTTGTGATTAGGCATAGGACTGACTGACGATGAGCTCTCTTAGCCATTTATGGCTTGGGTCATTGTCGAGTTGTTTGTTCCAAAGTAGAAAGAACCCGCCTGGTTCCATCTCGATTGGGAGCGGCTTAATCACAATATCCGATTTGCCTTCGAACTCGCGGATGCTTTTGTAAGGATAGGTGAGCAATAAGTCGCTCTTCTCGCACAGTTTCACTGCGCTGGAAATATCGGACATGTTGACGGCGTTATCAATGCGCAGTCGTTTCGTATCCAAAACTTCATGTAATAGCCAACTAGATACGCCACCAGTGATGACTTGAATGTGGCGGTATTTCAAGAAGGTATTGAGGTTCCACTTTTCCTCTAACGCAGGGTGTCCTTTTCGCATGATACAAGCAGAGGTGTCACGCATGAGTTCGGCATAATTCAGTGTGTCGGGGATGGTATCGACATGGGTTTTAGAACGGGCATCAAACTCAAATATACCCACACCAAAATCGATCTCTCTTCTTTGTAGTCGAGTAATGCTGCCGTTACTCCAATCCTCACTTTTTATCGTGATCCTTGGCGCACTGGATAAGGCTTGAGGTAGAAAACGTGGGTAAATCGTGGAGTAGGCGGTTTCAATAAGGTCGATGCTAAAAACACGTGTCGAGCGTTCTGGGTCAAACTCTTCTGGCTCTCGGAGCTGATCAATTTGCATCAGAATCTGTTGCAGCTTGCTCTCTAGTGCTAGCGCTTTTGGTGTTGGTAGTAGACCTTTGGACTCACGTTCGAACAACGGGTCATCAAACTCTTGGCGCAATTTAGTCAGCTGTTTACTGACGGCCGATTGAGATAAGAATAGTTTCTCTGCAGTTCTGCTCACGCTGCGCTCTTGCAGTAAAACGTACAAGCAAATCAGCAGGTTCATATCATTTTTTATTAAGTGGGATAGATTTATCATGATATTCCTATCAGTCAACTTACGAGTTGAGGCTTATGAATAGAAACTATATCACTTAATTGAAATGAGTTAAGTCAGAAATACAGGGAGGGTCTTTAATCAAAGAATCAAAAGGTCGAGGTATTGGCTAAGTTCTTTCCTGATCTCTAACTCTGCTTCTGATAAGTATTTAGGTGTGTGTGCATCCACTACGGCAATGTTTTGTTCGCGAACTTGGTAGGTATCGCCGATGGCGTCAAAGACGCTACTTAGCAAGTTCATCGATTGTGACATCAAGGCTTCGCTCTCTTGCTGTGAGAGTCGTGGTTTAGCATCAAAACCAAGCGCGCAGAGGATGTCGTTAAAGTGCATTGCATAACCTGAGCCTGAGACATCAAATGTGGTGCTCTTGATGCCATCGGGGCTTTTCTCCCACAGATACGGGGGATGTTTGAGTGTGCCAAAACCAATCGCGATGATGCGCTTCGGATAGTGCAGCTCTAACCGTCTGTCCCAGATATCCCCCGCTTTTCCTGCCTCAATCAGTACTTCAATATTGCCCTCCGGCGAAGTGAGTTCCCCTTCGACATAGAGATGAGTTTCAGCGCCTTGTGTGTACTCCAATTGCGATTCACTAATCCGTTCGGCACAGGTTTGTTTTAGTTCAACCAGCGAGTCACCTATGCTGGATTTATGCAGGTAACGCACCAATCCTGCAATTGCGTGGATGCCCATATCAAAGCCGTAACCTCCTCCTCCGCTGGTGGTTAAGTTAAGTAGTTTTCTGGCGTTGAGTAATTCAATTCGGTTTTCAAAACGGAAGCCTTGGATTGCTTCATGACTGTCGATGGGGTTATCGGCAGCAATCGCAATGATCTTATTAGGCACTCCGTCAGGTAGTGCGATAGGTGAGCCAACAAAAAGTGCTTCAAGCGAAGGAGCAACCAAAGCCGTATCGATAAAGTAAAATTGTGCCCCGCGACGTTTAAGCTCAGGGATGACTTGGTTAAAGCCTCTATCTATTTCAGCCAGTGAGAAAGACGGTTTCTCAACCACAAACAGAAGGCCTTGAGTGTCGAGAGCATTACTCACTTGTTCAATAATGGAGAGATGTGTGCCAACTGGCGTGAGAACGAAGGCCGCAGCAACATCAGTATGTGAGTTAGCCTGTAAAAACGCATTAAGATTGGCGTAGCAAGCGGAGTAAGGTAATTGGAACTGAGATACAAAGGACTTGGGATGTTGAACTGCAGGATCGATAGCGACGATATCAAAGCGAGAGCCTAGGGTGTGCAGAAGGCTTTCATACAAACCCACCACAGACGATTTAGCGTTCCCTAGTCCACCAAATACTAATACGACCTTGTTCATAAGCGACTTCACCATCCACACAATTCACCGTGACAGACTAGCAAATTTTATTGGTAGACTAGCTACTTTTTACCAATCAATAGTCCCACATTTTGTTTTCGTAAATGTAACTTCGATGTGCAGAGGAAAGTGCGCAATTGTTAATCAGCTAAGGCCTCAATCGCTTGTTGGACGGAAGTAAAATGGATTTTGATGATGCAGCGCTGCGCTTGGGCAAACTCGTGTTTTTGAATAAGTTCTGTCACTTGCTGTATGCTCAATGTTTGTGGCAAAAGGTCCAATTCCACCGTGTTATTAGCACCATTTCTCAATGCAAAGCAATGGCCTTGCGTATCAATCACAATGTCATCCTGGCCCCAAATCAATGCTTGGCATTCGGCGTTTAACTGCTCTGATGAAGCTAAGTACACCAGTTCGTCGTCGCCATCGAGTTTGAGCAAACAAGGCCATGTGATCATTGCGTTACCTTAATATTTGGATTGAGTCATTTGAAGTTGAGCTCGAGCTAAACAAGCTACGTAAGGCAAGTACGATACACAAAGCCTTAAGAGAGCAAAAGGCTTTATGCTTGGTGTAATAGTTCGTTTTCAGTTGGCAGGTGTGCTTGCTTAAAAACTGGACCCCGGCTGTTGTAAGAATTCCACTTCTTCTGCGGTGCTATCACGGCCTAAAATTGTATTGCGGTGTGGGTAGCGACCAAAGCGATCGATGATCACTTTATGCTTTAGCTCGAACTCGTAATTAGATTCTCGCCCAAGAGCTTTGAACAGCTTCTCTGCCTCTTCATGAATTCGCTTAGATTCACTGTGCATAAATGGCATGTACAAGAAGCTGCGTTCAACGTCGGTCAATTCTTGGTCTAAGCCTAAACGAATTGCCTCTTGTGCCAAAGCAAGCGCGAGAGCATCTTGAGCAAAAGCTTTTGACGTATTGCGGTAAACGTTGCGAGAGAATTGGTCGAGCACGATGATCTCTGCCAGACGGCCTTGTGCGGTGTCTCGCCAGTCAAACAATTCAGATTGAGCGGCTTGCTCTAAGGTGGTGAGAAAGCGCGTTTCGATTTGTTTATCGACGTCGGCGTTGCTCACAAACCAGTCTTTTGGTTCCAATTCTTCAAACCAGAAAGTCAGGATATCTTGGTACATGGTTGCTTCCCTGATAGAAAAAGAGCTAGGAGTATAACCCCTAGCTCTTGGTTTCGCTTATCGACCGTAAGTCTCTTCGATGTAGCGCTCAAACTGATCGCACATCTGCTCGTCTGAGACTGAGTTGCTTGCAAGCTCTTTGCTGCCATCCACCACCTTGATGCTGGCATTTAAAGACGCTACTGGAGTACGTTCACGAGTTTGCAGCGAGGCAATTTTTTTCTGCTGCACTTCCCATGCTTGTTCTGGCGATAGGTTACATACGTCCGCCAGATACTTAGCGTTAAAGCCTTCACCCGTTAGGCTAACGATAGTCTCGTTGTGCGATAGGTGATTACCCGCATGCCAGTAATGTTTCGCCAGTAGCGGACCAATCTCTGGGTTGTCAGTCAGGTAGCCAAACTTGTCGAGGAAGTAAGCGCGAGTCTGGTAAACCGCCATGTGTGCTAGCAAGTAACCGTGGTAGGCACACGCTGCTTCATCAGACAGAAGGTGTGGAATTGCCATCAATGGGCGTGGGCTGCATTCCAAACCAAGAATTTGCTTTTCACAATCGCGTGCCAGTTTAGTGATGCGCTCTGGCGTCAGCTCTTCATCGCTTAATTGGTAAAGCGCACGTTCAAAATACGGCACAACCAAAATGCTGCGCTCTTCGTACGCTTTGAATGGCTGACGGCTGTTGATCATCGCTTGGATGATCTCATCTGGTACTGGGTTACCTTCTGCGTCCAACGCGTATTGTTTTAGCCAATCGGCATCGGTCAACAGGCTGTCACAGAACATGGATTGTGTTTCTGCGTATGCCATGGAAGTTGGTGCGAACTCTTGAGAGAAACACGGCGCGTTCATCTTCACGTTAGCGAAGTGTGCAGCGTGACCCCCTTCGTGGAACAGAGTATTGATGCCATCGTAGCCACTGCCAACTTGGTCTGGCTTCGCGTTACTGGTGAAGTTCACCTGTGCGGCAACCCATTCGCCTTGATTGTAGAACGATGGGATAGGACCATGGCAGAAACCATTCGGGTATTTGCCTTTGCGATCAAGCAGGTCTAGCGTCAGTTCTGCGCCTGAGTATTCGATATTTAGGCGACCGAATGATTCTACCCAGCGACGTAGTGATTTTGAGAACGGTACGTACGGGTCTAAGTCACGCATGACGTCACCCGCGAACGAGTAAACAAAGTTATAGCCAGTCAGTGCGCTTTGACCTTTTTGCTCAGCAAGGTTTGCCAAGCTGCTCAGGTGAGCATCGCGCGTGCGCTGTTCAAAGTCATCTAAGATGCTGAACAGTTGCTCTGAGCTCATCTTTTCCGTCTTCTTCACTGAGTAGTCAAAGAAGGTCTCGTAGCCCAAAGAGCGTGCGAATTGGTTACGCAGTTTGATCAGCTCAATAAAGCCGTTTTGTAGCAACCATTGCTCAAGGTCGAGCAGCGTTTGGTGCGCAGATTGACGCACTTCTTCGTGGTTATTCGCGCGAATGGTCGAAGACAATACTGGCAAAGAGCCCTCGGTTTGTTCACCGTTTTCATTGGTAAACGTCAGAACGTGATTTTGTTTTTTCTCGAACAACTCGGCTTCAAATGCAATCAAAGCATTCTTTTGCGCTTGAGCTTGTTCGCCTTCAATCGCATGCGATTCAAATGTTGCTAACCATCCTTGCAGACCAATTTGCGTTTGCTGTTTCTCTTGTGGATCAGCGATCGTCTCAGCCGCTTCAAGTTGCGCTCTGATAGCAGAGATTTGCTTGGCGTTGCTTAAGAAATTGGTCCAAGCGGTTTGTGCTTTTGTCGAACCATCGTGGTCGTCGCTGATGCCCATGTACGTCTCCCAAAAGAAATCTTCTTTGGTGCGATGGATAGCGAGGTAACGTTGGTTGAGGTCGTTTAGGTATTCCGTTGCAGTCATTTTGATCCTTCAAATGTTTGCTTTATTGAGGTTTTTATCGTCGTCGATTATTACACGCCTAAGCAGCAGAAAGGAATGCGAAATCCATTTGTCATGTTTATGGCTTGTAAACAGGAATTTACCGCACTTTTTACATGTGCGGGCGTCAGTCACAAAATCTTTCCGTTTTTGATTAGAAATCGTGGAGTGCAGTTTATAAAATTCGGTCTTTCGCAGTGGTGCTGAAAGTAAGGAAAATAGTAATGAAAACAAGAATAACAGTGGGCTTAATGGGGTTAACATTAGCAGGATGCTCAACGACGCCGCCAACCAATGACCAAGTGCAGATCATAGAAAAAAACTGCGCTGTGATACTGAGTGAATCGGCAAACTCAGAACAGCGTCAGAGTGCCTACAACCAGTTAATCGAAAGCTATGGCGAGCGTTATGTGGATGCCAACAATCCAAAACAGTCGACAAACTGGGACTTGTTTCGCCAAAACGTCATTCATGATGAGAATGGCCAGTTAACTCGAGAATTTATCGAAGTAAGTGACTGGGGCTGTGCGAATGGCAATTATCTTGAAGAGGTGCATCTGTTTGTAGAGGAAGCGCAAACCTCTGGTCTGTAATGAATAAGCCGAGCGATGGCTCACTCGGCTAAAAGGTTGTGGTCTTGTTGACGCGTATCCTAGAGATTATTCCTCAGGGTATTCGCCCATACCTTGCGTTTGCCCTTCTGCTTTCCAATGCTCGCCTGGGTCAAAGGCTTCATCGCATAGATCGACGGTGTAGCCCATCTCGGTAATTTCTTTCAGGGTGAGGTTGTCAGCAATTTTGGCAATGTCGCCCGCCTTGTTCCGCAGTTCCATAGTCTCCCTCCGGTCACTGTTTGGTTGTCGGTTCAAGTCGCGCCAAGTACAAAAACTTGGGTGGCTCGGCTATAAGTATAAGCAGTGATGCTCGACTTTACGGGCAGATAACCATAAATAATCTAAGGTTAATAGCGTGATGTTTCACTTTGGCGTTGATTTCAGTTCAATATCATGGCGATAGAAGACAAAGTGTGATTTATTGACGCCTCAATCGTGGAATTTTAGGAACGGAAATGGTGATTCTCGACCACACACTCGCGCAGCAAATCGTCGATCGCACCATGTCGATCATTGGTCATAACATCAATGTGATGAACGCGGCAGGTACCATTATTGGTAGCGGCGATGCTGAGCGCATTGGTCAAAAGCATGATGGTGCAGTGCTGGCGCTGAATCATGGTGACTCGCTAGAGTTGGATGAGCAAAGTTGCCAATCATTGCAAGGCGTGAAACCGGGCATCAATATGCTGCTGCACTTTAAAGGTGAAGTGGTGGGCGTGGTGGGTGTCACTGGCAACCCTGAGCACATCAGAGCATTCGGTCAGTTAGTGAAGATGACAGCGGAACTGACGATTGAGCAAGCTTCGCTGGTGGAGCAATTGCAGTGGGATCGCCGTCATCAAGAAGAGTTTGTTTCAGCATGGTTGAACCAACAGCTTGGCGATTCTGAGTTGCACGATTGGGCGCAGCGCCTTTCCATCGATTTAGCAACACCACGAGTTGCTGTCGTAATTGAGCTTAAGGCAGAGAGTGCTCCCGTTAGTTTGAACAGTGTGCGCGGCCTAGTTGACGTGCTGTATTGCTCTGAAGATAAGCCGTTGGTGGCGATCATGTCGATGAATGAAATTGTCGTTCTAAAGCCTTTACGTTCCTCTTCGAATAGCGACCAAAGTGTGCTCGAGAGCATTCAGCGCCGCTTAACGGCCAATCAAATTGATGATGTCCGCTTCGCGATTGGGCAACGTTTTGATGGCGCACAACAGCTTCCTCTTTCCTACCTAAGTGCCAAGCAGGTGCTTACTGTCGGTCGTCGTTCTCATCCAGAACAAACCATGCTGAGCTTTTCTGAATATCGCTTACCTGTGTTACTCGCTCCTTTAGCCGATTCTTGGCAAGGTGAACAACTCGTTCAAGCGATGGCTACTTTGGTTTCGGCAGACAAATCTGGACAGTTAGTAAAAACCTTAGAAGCGTATTTTCAAGCCAATGGTAACGCCAATGATTGCGCTAAGGTTCTGTATATTCATAGAAATACCTTGAGATATCGTCTGGATAGAATCAGTGAAGTGACGGGCATCTCGACGCAAGATTTTACGGGATTGACCGAGCTGTATATCGCAAGCCAGTTAAGAAAGCTAAATTAGCCATTTGTGCAAGTGCACAAAATAATTCAAGCATAGTTAGTATTGTTTGGATGTTTGACTAAAGAATATGCCAAGTTTTTAAGTGAGAATAGCCACATTGATGACCTGCGACTTGTCGCTCGCAGCGTGCTGTTTTCAGGAGAATGAAATGAAAGTTGTGATTGCCCCAGATTCGTTTAAAGAGAGCTTGACCGCCAAACAAGTGAGTGACGCGATCAAGACGGGTTTGTCTCGTGTTTGGCACGATGCAGAATTCGTTACGGTGCCTGTTGCTGATGGTGGTGAAGGGACCGTTCAATCTTTGATTGATGCGACTGAGGGCGAGCAGGTTTTCGTGACCGTAAAAGGCCCACTTGGCAATGATGTTGAGGCGTTTTACGGCATTCTAGGTGACGGTGAAACCGCAGTGATCGAGATGGCAGAGGCAAGTGGTTTGCACCTCGTGCCAAGTAAGCAACGTGACCCGAAAAACACCAGCAGCTTTGGTACTGGCCAGTTAATTCTAAACGCCCTTGATCGCGGTATTAAACGCTTGATCATCGGCTTGGGTGGCAGCGCAACCAATGACGGCGGCACGGGTATGCTAGCGGCTTTAGGTGTTAAGCTTCTGGACAGCGCTGGTCAGCCAATCACACCTAATGGTGGCGGCTTAGTTGAGCTAGCAAGCATTGATGTGTCTGGGCTTGACGCTCGTTTAGCGGACTGCGAAGTGCTGGTGGCATGCGATGTGGACAACCCATTATGTGGCGAGAAAGGTGCGTCAGCGATTTTTGGCCCACAGAAGGGGGCGACGCCGGCGGATGTTGAGCTGTTAGATTCTGCTCTAAGCAAATACGGTGAACTGACAGAGCAAGTGACAGGCAAGCATGTGCTGACTCAAAAAGGCGCGGGCGCCGCCGGTGGTATGGGCGCAGCGTTGCTTGGTTACTTACCAGCACGACTGAAGCCGGGTATCGAGATTGTATTAGACACCGTAAAACTCGCAGAGCATGTAGCTGACGCTGATATTGTCTTTACTGGCGAAGGCCGTATTGATCACCAAACTGTGCATGGCAAGACACCAATGGGTGTGGCTAAAGTGGCAAAAGAGTATGGTTTGCCTGTCATTGCCTTAGCAGGTTGCACAGGTGATAACTTCCAAGCCGTCTACGAGTGCGGTATTAACGCAGTATTTGTATGTGTACCACGCGCAATGAGCTTACCAGAAGCTATGGAAGAAGCCGACGTGAACCTTACGAACTTGGCCGAAAACGTAGCCAGATTGTGGCAATTACCTCGCTAACACTCCGTGTTTGGTTGAGCAGATAGCTCAGAAAAATCATATCAAAGCCTCCAAGTTGCGGAGGCTCTGTTGTTTCTGGTGCTGAATGTTTGGAACGGAATGCTGGGAACGAAATATCTGGAGCGACTACTTGGCGTGTTGGGCAATCAGTGTTGCCAGCGTTTCCATTGCAGGTAGCCAGTTTTTCTCCGCTCCAAAGTTCGCTACGCTGAGACGAATGCAGTTTTGATACTGTCCCTGAGTGCCAAATACCGAGCCGGGCAGAATACTGATTTTGCGTTCGTTACAGGCTTGATAAAGCGCATAGCTGTCAGTCTTGGGTGGCAAGCGTAACCAAAGCAAGAATGAACCTTGTACTGCATTGATTTGGTAGCGGTTTTTTAGTTCAAAGTGTGCATCCAAGCATTGGTTGAGCATCTGCAAATATCGTCTCACGTTGGCTTGGTAAACACGGCACATACGCGCGGTGTGAGTGCGGTATTTGCCTGAGGTTAGGAAAGTGCCCACCGCCGATTGCATCAAGTTCAAACTGCCCATGTTTTCACATAACAGATATTGCTCGACTTGAGCGCGATAACGTCCCGCTAGCATCCAACCAATACGAAGGCGTGAATCGAGCGTTTTCGATAACGAGTTGACGTAAATCACTCGTTGCTTCTCGTCTAATTTGCGTAAGCTTGGCAAGGGTTTGTCGTAACTCAACGCACCAAACACGTCATCTTCAATGATTGGAATATCTCCAGAAACCTTAAGCAGTTGTTCACGCCTTTCAAGAGGCATCATTGAGCCTGTTGGGTTGGTGAAGTTTGGCGTGACAATAATGACTTTGATCTCCCACGTCGCCATGGCTTTTTCTAGCGCGTCTGGATCCATACCATCACGAGGACAACTAGGGATCTCGACCACTTGTAAACCGAGAGATTCGAGCATCAACAAGTTACCGAAATAGCAGGGGGATTCCACTGCCACAATGTCCCCTGTCTGTGTTGTTGCTCTGAGGGCAAGACTGATCGCTTGCTGTGCACCATGGGTGACCAAAAGATCATCCACGTTTGCAGGCGTTCCCAGATCTTGGGTGATCTTCGCCAGCTGTTTGACCAATAAGTCATCACCCGGTGGCAGTTGATAATGGCTGGAAATATGGCTTTGTTGGCGACTCTGGCGGCCAATTTCGGCATACAGGCTTTTGATGGCTGGCGCGTCAATGTTTGGGTGTGCTGAGCCGGTCGGAAGCTGCTCTTGATACTCAGGGTAGGTGAGGATTTGTTTGCACACCGAGAGCAAATCCACGCGTGTAGGCTTAGCGATCTTGGCTTCATGTCGCTCAGTTGGTTTTACTCGATAACCAGATTTTGGCACCGAATAAACCATGCTTTGTGCTTCTAGTTCCTGATAAGCGCGGATCACTGTGTTCTTGCTTACCTTGAGTTCAGTGCTCAATTGACGGATGGAAGGCAACTTGTCGTCTGGCTGATACACCCCATTGCTGATCGCTTGTTTGAGATGCTTCTCGACGATCAAATACTTATTGGCATCAAGTGTACTTGCTATATCTGTACCCATAAAAACACTTCCATCTGTCACTTTTTGAAAACACTGTACCTAACTACATTAGCAACATTCGAGATTAAAAACATTCAAGATTTAAAAGTAAGTAGAGTGAGGGCAAATCATGTTAGTCAGAGCCATTCCTTTTGTGTTCGTGATCCTTTGGGCTTCTGGATTTGTTGGTGCGCGATTTGGTTTGCAGTATGCCGAGCCTGCGACCTTGTTGTCGATTCGCATGGCATTTAATGTCCTGTTGTTTTTGGTGATTGTGGCTTTTCTGCGTCGTCGCATTCCAACGGGAAAAGACTTTTGGCACAGCTGCGTTGTCGGAATATTGATTCACGGCTTTTACCTGGGCGGAACGTACTTCGCCATCAGTTTGGGAATGCCGGCGGGCTTAAGCTCACTACTCGTCGGAATACAGCCTATTTTAACGGCGGTGTTGCTGGTGGCGTTCGCTTCTGAGCAGTTCAAACCATCACAGTGGATTGGTTTGTCCTTGGGTTTTGTCGGTATTGCTATGGTGCTTATGGGGAAAATGGAGTGGCAATCCGATTTGCACAAAACCTTAGCGATTGGTGTGTGCTTGTCGTCGTTGTTTGGTATTACGCTTGGCACTTTGTATCAAAAGAAATATTGCCAACAAGTGGATATGGTAGGCGGCGCGACGGTGCAGTATTTGGCGGCATTGGCCATGTTCCTGCCAATCGCGATGCAGTTTGAAACCATGCAGGTGCAATGGACGACGGAGTTCATTCTTACCTTAATCTGGCTTGTGGTCGTGCTGTCCTGTGTGGCGATTCTGCTGTTGCTTTACATGGTGAAGAATGGTGCGGCATCGAGTGTTGCTTCTGTGTTCTACCTTGTGCCTCCGACCACGGCGCTTCAAGCTTGGTTTGTCTTCGGTGAGTCGTTGGATTGGATGGGCATTATTGGCTTTGTATTAGCGGCGACAGCGGTCTACTTAGTGGTGAAAAAGCCTGAGCTACCAATGTTTAAATCAAAGGTTGCAAAGCAGAAACGTAAAATATACCTAAATTAGGTAGGGACATTTGCGTGCCAGAGAGTACAATCCGGCTCCTTACATGTTTGTGGAGTCGGATGATGACCGTCAAGCCAGATCGAATGAGCGCGATGCGCAATATCATTGAACAAGTCAAAGCAGAATTACCGATTTATGAACCCGAGACCTTTGTTTGCGGGCCAGAGGGACAATGCATTGGTTGCCCTAAAAAATTGTTGGAAATGGTAGATTCTGAACTGAGCTATTGGGAATCTGCAATGGATCGCGGTATCACGCCTCAGTTTGATGAAATCCGTCGATTCGGCAAAATGTGCACTAGCGTACGCCGAGGCTTAATCCGCAATAACGTGCCGCTGCTCAACGCCTAATCCAATCGGAATAAAAGTGAAGTAAACGATATTTTTAAATACATCAAAAGTACTAACTAATATCAATTCTTATTTTAGAAACAGTCGCTTGCAGGGCTTTGGCCTGCGTCAAGGCTTTGAATTCAGTCGAATTTTTACGCCGCTTCTACTGCTTTTTTCAATGTAATTTGGCGGTCACTCTCAAGTTCTCGATTCCCTCGTTTTTTCTTATCATTTGCGCGTTTCTCTGCGTAATTTCAGCGATATATTGGCTCGGCTCTCACATGGATGTGGGAGCGAACCCCTATCATCTGTCTGTATGCTGAGAGTCAAAAGTGAAAACAAAAGGATTTACGTTGATGGAAATCACCATCGTCTTAGCAACCTTGGGTTCCATTGCTCTCGCCGCCTTGCCAATTCTGCTCGATATTCACCGTCAAGCTTACGTTTCAATGTTGCACAGTTCGCAGTCTTCTTTGGGGACGTCTCTTAAGTTCTTCCACGCCAAAGTGATGATTGATGATGCGCAGGAGCGCAGACAAATGACGTACATTGATCATCAAGTGAACATGCTCAGTGGGATGCCAGAAGCAAGTGCAAATAGCATACGAGCGTTACTAGAGATTGGTCTGCCTGCCAAAGGCAACTCACCCATTGATAAGCCGTGTAAAGGCAGTGATTTTTGCATCATGGGGAATCAATTTCCAAACAGTGCCCATTTTGTCACGATTCCGGAGTATCAGTTTGCTGATCATTCAGGATTAGATCGTGTCGTGTATATTTGGCCGCAAGGGTACACCTTGGAACGTGAAGCGTGCTATTTCTATTACGTTAATCAAGCGTCGACTCGCTCGGTGGTAAGAGGGCATGTTACAGAAGGTTGCTAGACATCAAGTAAACTGACGTGAGTAGAAAAGTACAAAGCCCCAAGTGCAGAACTTAGGGCTTTGTTAATTCTTGGGTTGGAAAAACTTAGCGAAGTGCTAAATCTCTGCGACCAACTTTTTTAGCAAGCGAAGCATCTCTTGTTGCTCTGCTGGCTCTAACGGACTCATCAGCTCTTTATTAACAGCCAGTGGAATTGGCAACAAGGTTTCTTTGAGGCTTCGTCCCTCTTCCGTTAGATAAATACGGAACGAGCGGCGGCTGTTTGGATCGGGATGGCGCTCTACCAAACCTAATTTCTCCAACTTGTCTAAGGTACGAGTCGTGGTCGAGTTTTCTACCTTAGATTTTGCTGCGATATCGCGCTGCGTCACGCCTTCTTCTTCCCACAAACACATCATGGTCGGCCAAAGTGCAACGGTAAGTCCGTGCTTTTTGAGCTCGGCTTCAAATCGCTTCGCTGCATCGTGTGCAACGACATTGATCATCCAGCCAAAGCTGTCTTGTCTGTCAAACTGTTCGCTCATTTTCTTACTCTTATGATAAAGCAACGATTGCCATGGTAACCAATGTTGCAGCAACTAGCACCCCTAAAGCACGGCTTTGCGGCGCGAGATAGACAATTTTCTGTTCCGTGATGAGCGCCTGCTTGTTCATTTGGGTTTGTTTACCTGTGATCATCGCTTTCAATAAGGGTTTACCTCTTAGTTTATAGAAAAGGATCGCACCAACATGTAAGGCGATCAGTAAAGGCAAAAGATCGGCCAAGGTCAGATGTAACCACTCAAGCCCTGTAAACACGTTGTCGTTAAGCCAAACATCGGAATATGGCCACGTATCGAATAAGCCGCCAAGCGCCATTCCCGAGATACATTGAAGCAGCAATGTCGTTAGTAATGCCGCCACCATCCGGCCGCCTGCAGGATTATGACCCACAGTCACCGCCGATTTACCTTTTAAGTAAGTAATGACACCTTTAGGCGAGCGGAGAAACTGTCGAAACAAACTGGTTTCGCTGCCGATAACTCCCCAAGTTAATCGCCATAACAACAAAGTGAATAACGCTAATCCCAATTGAACATGAGGCCCATTGCCAGACAATCCAGATGCCATCAAGGCTATAAACAGTAAGGCTTGAGCCCAGTGATAAAGTCGCGTTGCTAAATCCCAAATTTTCATAATTACCTCGATCTTTTCTCGGTGTGATGATCTTCTTTACGGTAATTTACACAACAATAGTTGCGTACGCAATGATTGTTGTGTAAATTTATTTGCAACCACACAGCAATAACGAAAAACCAGGAGAACGAAATGAAAAAGACATTGGCACTGATTGCACTTTTACCAACCATCTTTGTATCAACAACAGTGTTTGCCCAAGACTTCAGCGCTCAAATTGAATCGCGTCAGAATACATTTGAGCAAATAGAGTCCCTGTCGAAACAAGCCGGTAAGACATTGAAAGGCAGCAATACCGATTGGCTCGCGCTAGAACAGATTGGTGTTGAACTCACACGTCACAGCGCGCAACTGCAACAAGCGTTTCCAGAGGGAAGCCAAGCTGAGAGCAAAGCGAAGAAAGAAGTGTGGAGCAAACCAGATAACTTCAATCGCTTGATGCTGCAAATGGATGAAGGGTTTGCACAGTTGTATCAAGCTGCGCAGAACCAACAAGTTTCATCGGCTGAGGCAGGACTTAAGCAAGCTCAGAGTACTTGCCGAAGCTGTCATCGTGCATACCGCAGTCGTTGGTAATCAATCGAACCACAACATTGAATTTATATCGAAGCAAAAAAGAAAATCGTTAAGTGAAAGGTAACCTTATGAAAAAACTCATTCTATTAAGCACGCTTACTGTGGCTTCTTTCTCTAGCTTTGCTGCTGATTACGGCGTGGAGCTCGTTTGGAACACCAATGATTCGGAACAGGTTCTCAAAACACTGCCAGAGCAGAAAGCGGCCTTTAGCCAACTGATCGAACAAGGTGATGTGAAAGACATGTTTGTTTTACCAAGCAGTATTGATGGTAAACCAGTACAGATTTTGCGTTTCGTGTTGTCGGCAAATAACGAGGCGGAAGTTGCCACTAAATTGCAGGACTTACCTATGTATCAGCAAGATTTGGTGAAGATCGCGAGCATTCAACCACTAGGAGCTAAATGGTTAGACAACACGCCAGAAAGTGATAACTACAGTGTGACGTTACGTTGGAAAGAGGGCATTGAGGCGTTAGAAATGGACCGTGTATTAGGTGTCGATCTGCAGCGAGTGATCAGCTTGAACAACTCCGGCTTAGTCACCTCGTCTTACATCAATACCCAAGTGTTGGACAATGGTGTTGAGCGTCCGATTTACTCCGTCGCCGTATTGGCGAAAGATGCCCAACAGGCGCAAAACCTGATGTACTCTTTTGAAGCGGTACAGCTTGGCTATGCGACTTTTGAAATTGAATACTTGGGTAAAAAGTTGGATATGAAAAGCTAACTAAGCCTTTATGTTTAAAGGTCTAGATACAGACGCAGCATGTCTTTGTGCTGGATACCGTTCTCCCAAATTGGTTCTGGGTAGTGGAGTAAGAAGTGATCTTTATCCACGCTCTCTACCCTGAAACCCAAGCGTTGGTAGTAAGTCAGTTGATAACCAAACGTCCCCGTTCCTAATATCAACTTTTGAAAAGATTGGCCTTTTAACTCTTCAATGGCAAATCGCAATAAATCTGAGCCAATACCACGTTGCTGATGAGTAGGTGCGACTGAGACGTTCATGATTTCAGCCTGCGTTTCTGAAAGCGGCGACACCACACACGCTCCGACGATCTGGTTCTCTTCTACCGCAACAAAGCCCAATGAACAGGCAAGATAGCGATTAACATTGTCTTGGTCTGGATCGGCTTCCAATAGCAAAGCCATCGGGATTTGATTTGGCGATAAAGGTTTATATTCAATCATCACAAGTACGCGGTAAATATTGGGTTCAGCTCAGTATATCGCAAAGGCAATGTGGTCTTGCTACTAGAATCAACTTACGGATGCTTTAAGACCATTTTCTGACTCATCAGATATTTGCCGTTGGGCAGCAGCACTTCACCCAGCTCGCCGCAATGCTCGAAGCCAAATTTTTCATACAAGGTAATCGCTCGCCGATTGCTCTTATAAACGTGAAGCGCGATGGTGTCATAGCCATATTCCCAGCCGCTTTGAATAGCAGTCTCAAGTAGCTTCTTTCCTAGCCCATGGTTTCGATATTGTTGGTCTATATGAATGCCGAGGAAGCCAGTTTTGGCAAATTCACCACCTTCGTAGCCACACATTTCAGCTGGGAAAATTTCAATGCTGCCGACTAAGCGTTTTTCATCAAAGGCCACAAACTGGGGAATGGATTCTTTTTCTACACGAGTAATTACCTTGCTTAATATCGCTTTTTTTGGCGCGGGAGAACGTAAGTATTCGCCTTCCTCATAAACGCTATTCCAAAGCGCAATAAAGTGTTCGATATCGTTGAGTGTAATCGGTCTTATCTGCATTTATCTTCCTTGATTGGTGCATAAAGTTTAGCGGCTTAAGTGTATTTGTGTGTATGTCGGTCAGGTACGTAGTAACTCGGACAAACAACGTATTTGATTTGGGATTGGTTTGCTTGGCGCAGGGAGGTTTTTAGGGTTGAACCAAATGACGTTTAAGCCTGCGTCCATTGCTGGGTAAATGTCTTTTTCAGGTAAGTCACCTACCATGATGAGTTGACTTGGTTCAGCACTCAATTGCTCTGCGACCGCAAGATAAAAATCAGGCTGATTCTTGGCAATACCAAGGTTTGCAAAGCAAAAGTAGCCAGAGAGGTATTGGTCGAGTCCAACTCGTTGAAAGGCTTTTTGTACATCTTCCATCGCTGAATCTGATGCGCTGGTCGCGATATAAACTTGGTGATGTTGTGTGAGTTGCGCCAAAGTCTCTTTGGCTTGAGGAACGGTTTCAACGTGTTCCCAATCGCACATTTTTCCTTGTGCGTGAGGAAAATCGACCATCAAGGTGTTTCCCCAATCGAAAAGATAAATCATGTTCGAATCTCCTTTATTCGTACATCATATCGTCTTTTCGAAAAGGGAAGGAAAGTGTGAAAGATAAATGCGATTCACGTAAGCTTTAATGCTGAAATTCGCTTAAATGTCGTGATCGTTACAAACATTTCATCATAAGGCGGGAGTTGGGAACAAACCCCAGCTTGTCGTAAAACTGCTGCGCATTGTGGTTGAACTCCATGACTTCTAAGCGGACTTGAGTTGCACCTGACTCGCGTGCCCATTGTTCAACGGCCGCCATTAAGGCTCGGCCAACGCCTTTTGACTTCTGATTTTCATCGACGACGATGGTGCCAATGCGGCAAATCGGGTCTTTGATTAAAAAGCTGATGGTTTCATTTTGGGTAATGGTTGCGGTTATAAAACCAAGTACTTGTTGGCCTTCCTCTGCAACGAGAAACAATCGTTCTTCATCAGCTAACATATTAATCAAAAATGTTCGGTCTTCTTCTGATGGAGCAACAAATGCCTGTGGTGCATAAAGGTGGTGAAGCTCGTTGATCTGTTTGTTTAAATCAAAAAGTGTGTCGAGATCGTCGGGTGTCGCTGATCTGATTTTCATTACTGTTCCTTAATTTCCGCCAGCTAGATCGATAAACGAACCTGTGACATAAGACGCTTCATCACCGAGTAGCCACGCGATGGCATTGGCCACTTCATCTACCGTGCCCCCTCGTTTGAGAGGGATTCTTTCACTGAGCCTGTCGACTCGATTCGGCTCGCCTCCATCTGCATGGATATCGGTGTAAATACAGCCTGGGCGAACCCCGTTAACACGGATGTTTTGTTCCGCCAACTCTAACGATAACCCCTTGGTGAGCGAGTCCATTGCACCTTTTGAGGCAGCGTAATCAACGTATTCAAATGGCGCACCAGAGCGGGATGCGGCAGAAGAAACATTAACAATCGCATTGCCAGATTCAAATCGTTTTGCTGCTTCTCGGCAACAGAGAAAGCAGCTAGTGACATTAGCGTTCATAACAGTTTGGAATCGCTCAAGACTCATGTCCGCAAGACGAGATTGGGTGAACAAGATGCCAACATTGTTGACGAGGTGGGTGACTTTTCCCAGTGCTTGTTCGGTTTGTTCAAACAATGAGAGTACCTGTCGCTCATCGGAAACATCCGCTTTGATGGCGATGGCTTTACCGCCAACCTCCTCAATCTCACGAACAACTTGCGCGGCAGCCTCGGCTTGCGCGCGATAGTTAACGCATACGGCATAGTCTTGTTTGGCGAGTAATTTGGCGGTTGCGGCTCCGATGCCTCGGCTTGCGCCTGTGATAATGACTACTTTCTGCAAAATACGTCCTTACTTTTTGTCACGAATATTAATTCTGTAGAGAATATTATTTTTGTAATGAATAGAGCTTATCTGCGTACTTTTTCCCGCCTATTTCATAGGCTTCAGGGATGGTCTCGGTGAGTGTGAAACCACATTTTTCCAGCACTCGTTCAGAGCCAATATTGCCCTCTGTGACCGTGGCGGAAAACTGAGAAATCTTGTGCTGCTCAAACGCCCACTCAATCACACCGGTAAGGGATTCCGTACCAAACTGTTGGCCATAAAATTCTGGCAGCAATAAATACCCGACTTCAGCAATACCATCTTGCAATACAAAGCCTGTGATGCCGATTGGTCGTGCGCTTTGTTTTTCATAAATCACCAAACATAACCAATGCTCGCTTTGCGGTGTCCATGCAGGTAACCGCGATTCGAACTTTTGGCGCATTTCCTCATCGGTCGGTGGGTCAAAACAAAGCGCGATGATTTGTGGTTCGCTACTCAAGCGGCGATACAGATCCCAATCACTTTTTGTTAGCGGTTTAAGCTCAGTTCTTGGGGTAGAAATGGGTAGAGATAACACGTTTGAATCGCCTCCATGTGATCGAGTTTTCATATCTCACACAAACATATCAAAAGTGCTTTGATAAACAACACCTATCGTTATGACGAATAGGTTCGGTCAAGAAAGATTTTTTGGAAATATGGAATATGCTAAGGAGTCTCTCAATAACGAAAAATAAGTCACCACCTAGGTGGGACGTATGACTCAGATCAATTACCAAATACTACTAAAGAGGTAAATATGCGACAAAGCATGTAACTTTGTGAGTATTTATTTCCAATTATGTCAATTAAAAAACGTTATATCGCCGCAATGGTGGCAGTGGGTATTGGTGTGGGCTGGCTAACTTTAGGTGGTACCGCAGCAGTGATGCATTACACATCTGACACTGAGTTCTGTCTCTCTTGTCACTCTATGGAAATCCCTTACAAAGAGTACCAAGGCTCAGTGCACTTTAGTAACGCTAAAGGTATTCGCGCAGAATGTTCGGACTGTCACATTCCGAAAGAGCCAATGGATTACTTGGTCACTAAGATCCGCGCTTCAAAAGACATCTACCATGAGTTTGTAACAGGTAAGATCGACACGCCAGAGAAGTACGAAGCACACCGTACTGAACTTGCAGAGATGGTTTGGGAGCAGTTCCGTGAAAACGATTCGGCAACCTGTCGTTCTTGTCATGATTTCGATGCAATGGAAGAGTACGAGCAATCACGTGATGCGGCGAA
Source organism: Vibrio sp. B181a (assembly GCF_030248375.1). Taxonomy (NCBI): domain Bacteria; kingdom Pseudomonadati; phylum Pseudomonadota; class Gammaproteobacteria; order Vibrionales; family Vibrionaceae; genus Vibrio; species Vibrio sp. B181a. The sequence goes on from NZ_JAHGAD010000001.1 coordinate 114,814, forward strand.
GATGCACGCATACGGCAAAGCGAATGATCAAACGTGTATCGACTGTCACAAAGGCGTAGCGCACTTCGCTCCAGAAGCGGAACTTGATAGCAAGGCGTTTGAAACACTGATGAGCTTCACAACCAAAACAGCAGCTGACGCGAAAGTGGTTTACCCAGTGACGTCTATCAGCATGGGTGACTTTGGTACAGTGAACCCAACAACCAAACTGAACGTTGTGAAAGCGGAAGGTGACAACCGCACTGTGAAGATCAATGCATTCCAAATGAAAGGCGCAGAGCAAGTGCTTTACATGGGTGAAGGTCAACGCGCGATTGTTGCAACACTATCTGAACAAGGCCAACAAGCAGTTGAGGCTGGCGAGTTCAAAGCAGACGTATACGGCAACGAGTGGCGTCCTGTTGCTCTAACGGCAACGATCGATTCTCCAGTGGTTGATACGCTAGAGCCGGTTTGGTCATACGCAGAAGAGTTGGACAACGTTTACTGTGCAACTTGTCACGCGAAAATTCCTTCAAATCACTTTACTGTGAACGCATGGGGTCCTGTAGCGAAGAGTATGGGTGATCGCACTGATATTTCAGCAGAAAACCTAGAAATTTTGACTAAGTTCTTCCAGCACCACGCGAAAGATGTGGTTGGTCACTAATAGAGAAATAGAAGGATAAGATTATGACTAATTTAACTCGTCGCGGATTTCTAAAAGGCACTGGTCTTACTGCTGGTGCTCTGGCTTTCACTTCATTGACGCCAATGAGCGCGCTAGCGTCTGATAAGCGTGGTTCAGGTGTACTTACAGCGGGTCGCATGGGCCCAATGCTGTGTGAAGTAAAAGACGGTAAGCTGGTTTCAACCACGAACGCATTGCCACAAACGGTACCAAACAGTCTTCAAACTACGGGCCCTGACCAAGTTCATACTAAAGCTCGTGTTAAGTACCCAATGGTACGTAAAGGCTACTTGGCAAACCCATCTGCGCCAGAAGGCGTACGTGGTAGCGATGAATTCGTTCGCGTGTCTTGGGATGAAGTTTACAAACTGATTCACGAACAACACATGCGCATTCGTAAAGAGCACGGCGCTGAATCGGTGTTTGCTGGTTCTTACGGCTGGCGTTCAAGTGGCGTGTTGCACAAAGCACAAACGCTTCTACAGCGTTACATGAGTATGGCGGGCGGTTACTCAGGTCACCTTGGTGACTACTCTACAGGTGCTGCGCAGGTGATCATGCCGCACGTGGTAGGTTCTATTGAAGTTTACGAACAGCAAACGACTTACCCTGTGGTTCTTGAGCACAGTGACGTTGTGGTGCTTTGGGGTCTTAACCCAATCAACACACTGAAAATCGCTTGGAGCTCAACAGACTGTGCGGGCCTTGAGTTCTTCCATCAGCTTAAGAAGTCAGGTAAGACGGTTATCGCTATCGACCCAATGCGTTCAGAAACCATCGAGTTCTTCGGTGACAACGCACAGTGGATTGCTCCGCACCCAATGACGGACGTGGCGATGATGATGGGTATCGCGCATACGCTTGTGAAACAAGGTAAGCACGACAAAGAATTCCTAGCAAAATACACCACAGGCTACGACGTATTCGAAGCTTACCTAATGGGTAAAGAAGACGGCGTTGAGAAATCTGCAGAGTGGGCATCTAAGATTTGTGGCGTGCCAGTTAAGCAACTTGAGCTGCTAGCAGACATCTTCAGCAAAAACCGCACAATGCTAATGGCGGGCTGGGGTATGCAGCGTCAGCAATACGGTGAACAACGTCACTGGATGCTGGTAACGCTAGCAACCATGCTGGGTCAAGTTGGTCTACCGGGTGGTGGTTTTGGTTTCTCTTACCACTACTCAAACGGCGGTAACCCTTCACGTGATGCGGGTGTACTTCCTGCTATTTCTGCATCTCTTGGCGGCGGTTCTTCTGCAGGTAACGACTGGGCGGTTTCTGGTTCTGTTAACGCGTTCCCAGTGGCACGTATTGTTGAAGCACTAGAAAACCCAGGTATGAGCTACCACCACAATGGTCATGAGTTAACGTTCCCTGAGATCAAGATGATTTGGTGGGCAGGTGGTGCGAACTTTACTCACCACCAAGACACTAACCGTCTGATCAAAGCGTGGCAAAAACCGGAGCTTATCGTTATCTCTGAACCATACTGGACAGCGGCAGCGAAGCACGCGGATATTGTTCTACCTATCACCACATCGTTCGAGCGTAACGATATGACCATGACAGGTGACTACAGTAACCAACACCTAGTGCCAATGAAGCAAGTGGTTGAGCCTCAAGGTGAAGCTCGTAACGACTTCGATGTATTTGCGGACATGGCAGAACTACTTGCTCCGGGTGGACGTGACGTTTACACCGAAGGCAAGACTGAAATGGAATGGCTGTACGGCTTCTACAAAGCAGCGCAGCAAGGCGGTCGTGGCCAACGCATCGCAATGCCAAACTTCAGCAAATTCTGGGAAGATAACCAGTTGATCGAAATGAAGTGGAACGAGAAGAACGCGCAGTTCGTTCGTTACGCTGAATTCCGTGAAAACCCAATTATGAGCCCACTAGGTACGCCAAGTGGTAAGTTCGAGATCTTCTCTAAGACGATTGAAGGTTACCAGTTAGAAGATTGTCCTCCACACCCAACATGGATGGAGCCAACAGAGTACACAGGTAACGCAACGGATGGTGAACTTCAGCTAATGACAGCGCACGCGGCGCATCGTCTACACAGCCAGTTCAACTACGCGAAGATTCGTGAAGAGTACGCGATTGCTGACCGTGAGCCGATTTCAATCCACCCAGAAGACGCAAAAGCGCGTGGTATTAAAACCGGCGATCTTGTTCGTGCCTTCAATGGCCGTGGTCAAGTTCTGGTTGGTGCATTGGTGACTGATGGCATCAAGCAAGGCTCAGTATGTATTCACGAAGGTGGCTGGCCAGATCTAGACCCGAAAACAGGCATCTGTAAAAACGGTGGTTGTAACGTTCTTACGCTCGATATTCCAACCTCTCGCCTTGCGAACGGTTGTGCGGCGAACTCTGCATTGGTTCGTATCGAGAAGTACGAAGGTCCAGTGCTTGAGCTTACAGCATTCACACCGCCTAAGAACGGTTAAGCTCAGTCAGAACCAAAGATACAAAACTAAAGAAGCCAGCAACTTGCTGGCTTCTTTTTTCTCTATTTTTTTAAGGCGTTTACTTGGTTGCTAAGGCAACGAAAGGCGCTCTTTTAGTTATTTGAAATCTAGGCAGTAAGGTAAATACCACAGCGACAAACACCACTGAACCAATCAAATCTTCAATCCGGTGCATACCGAGCCATAAGCGACTGTACGCCACGCCCATTGCCCAAACCCATAAGGTAGCGGCAGAGAAATAGCACTTGTTCTGCAAAAACAACCCACCAAAGAAGGCTAAACAGATAGAAACGAAAATCGTATGACCAGATGGGAAGGAATAGTCTTTTTCACCTTGCCAGTGACGAGTGCGCCATTCACTGACTTTTTCGGAGATCTCACCAATCACACTCGCTTGCTGAGCGGTTTCTAGTTGATAAAACGCTTCTGGATGCTCAATCAATTGTTCTGCAGCAAGCAGCTCGGTGTAGGGACGCGGGCTTTCTGTCATCAGCTTCAAGCCTGTTTTGCTGGCAAAACCAATCACCAGTAACAATCCCAGCATGGAGAGTTTTTGCATCCAGTCAGACTGGCTTGGCTTGAAGCGGTAAAGTGATAACACCAACAGCGTTAGAGTGATCAAAAAGCCTTTACTGCCCGCAGAATCGGTTAGCAGAGTAAAGAGAATGCCTGTGCCGTCAGAAACGTGAGAAGTAAGATCGTGATACGAGGCAAACAGCGAAAGTGGGATGATGCCAAGAATGAACAAGGCGAGCATCATCAAACCGTATTTTTTAGTTTTCATGAAAAGTCATACAGCAGTCGAAAATAGGCGGCTATCTTACGACAATCGATGTGAAAAACTTATCAACGCTCTGTCAATTCGGTCTTGAAAGTGACATTGCAGGCCTTCGTTGTGAAAGGAGGGGGTGTTGAAAGTTTTGAGAGGTGAACGCGCTCATCCATAAGCGCTTTGCTCTGGAGTGAGTGAGGTTAGCTCATTAACCCCAATAGATACTCCGATGCTGCTTTGGGATCTTCCGCGTGGCAAATTGCAGAAACCAAAGCCAAGCCATGAACACCAGTTGCGCTCAGTTGAGGAATGTTACTTTCGTTGATGCCGCCAATAGCAACAATCGGCAGTGAAGTCGTCTCTAACGCCATCTTCAAACCATCAATACCCCAGTGCTTCTTGGTGTTGGTTTTGGTTGGTGTTGCGAAGATAGCGCTCAAACCGATGTAATCAATCGGAAGAGAGTCGGCTTCTGTATGTTGCTCTTCATTTTCGATAGATAAGCCGAGAATTTTGTTTGGTCCAATCAACTCACGAGCAATGGTTGCTGGCATGTCTGATTGCCCGAGGTGGACCCCATCAGCATCGACAGCCAGTGCGACATCTACGCGGTCATTGATGATCAAAGGCACATCGGTATCTTTAAGGATGTCTTTGACGGCTTGAGCTCGTTCGATAAACGCACGCACATCGCCGTGTTTTTCGCGGACTTGTACCATGGTCACGCCACCTTCCACGGCTTTTCTCACGACACGTTTTAGTGTGGCTAAATCTTGTTGGTCATCGGTGACCAAATATAAACGATAGGCGTTCATTGGGTTTCCTTTAAGCCTCTCATCTAGATGAAATGAGAGGTCGATATTTGTTAGAAAAAAGCTTAGCTCATTTGCAGTTTTAGGCGTTTGGCCAGCGTTTCTTCATCCAACTGGTAAAGCTCATCCAACAGGTTCATTTGCAGGCTACCTGGGCCGCGAGCTTGTTCCGCTGCAATCTCGCCAGCAACGCCCAGTACCGCCGCTGCAGCGAGACCAGTGTCATCACCAACAGCAGCAAAAGCGCCTGTAATAGCCGTTAGCGTACAACCCATTCCGGTTACGTATGGCATCATCTCGTGACCGTTGTTTAGCTGCACGGTTTGCCCTTTCGTGACGATGTAATCAGTCTCGCCAGAAATCACTACGCTCGCACCATACTCCGAGACTAAGAAGTTTGCTGCGCCAAGTGCTGCGTCGCTGCTGTCTAGTGCATCGACGCCTTTGCTTTGTGCTTGCTCGCCAGCGAGAGCAATGATTTCTGAAGCGTTACCACGAATGATCAACTTGTTTGCAAGGCGTGCGATCTCACGTGATGTCTCGGTACGTAATGAGCTTGCTCCACAACCGACGGGGTCGAGTACAACGATTTTACCATTGGCATTGGCTTGCTCTAGGGCATAGCTCATACGAGGTGTCCAAACGCTGTCTAGGGTTCCAATGTTGATAACCAATGCGCCAGCGAACGACATCATCTCTGCCATTTCCTGCTTGGAGTGCGCCATGATTGGAGAAGCGCCGATAGCCAATAGCGCGTTTGCCGTGTTGTTCATCACCACGTAGTTAGTGATGTTGACGACTAATGGCTTTTGCTGGCGTACTGCGGTTAATGCTTGGGTGATTTGTTCAATTAACATGAGACTCTCCGATTAATCTTGCTGAGCATTCAGACCTTGTTGCCAGAATGCCACTTCCATACGCGTTGCAGTTTTGAATACCTGAATCAGGTTTTGACCACGCTGGCTATTGATGTCGATTTCCGCCAATAACTGGTTAAAGTGTTCTGCACCTTTTACGACACCAGATTGGAACTCCTCACCACCGTAGAGGTTGATCCAACTTGCGTATGGGTTGCCTTCGATTACCGTGTTCTCATCTTCAATCAGCATCTTACCGATAACGGCATAACCGATAGAGCATGGCGCTAGTGCCGCGTATAGATCAACAAGATCGCCCGTCATGCCGGCATCCAATACGTAGCGGGTGTAAGCCACAGTGCCGAAATCTTCCGGCTCGTTTTCTAGGTCGGATTCCGTCAGCCCCCATTGCTCACAGTAAGTCACGTGGTGGGCGATTTCAGAATCGAGCAATGCATGTACGCTTGGGAGAGCGCGGCGCATGTCATCCAAAGTACGCGCTTTGTAGATCGCTAATGCGTAAGCTCGTGCGTACTGCTTTAGGAACAGAAAATCCTGCTTTAGATAGTGCAGAAAACAAGGCTGAGCCAGAGTGCCTTGCGCCAATTGCTGCACGAAAGCATGCTCAGTGTATTCTTGCCAATCTTGGTGGCAAGCGTCGATCAAGTCTTGGTATTTCATTATGGATATCTCGTTATCAAAAGACCTTAGGCTTTGAGCCTAAGGTCAGTAGAATTAGTCAAAGCTCGGTACGTAATCTTTCGCTTTTGGCAGTGTCTCGATGATTTTTTGTGAATACATGAATTCGGCATAATCATCGTAGCGTTTCAGATCTACTGCAGATGGACGAAGAGCGAAACGAGTTAGCGTGTCATTCCAAGCGCGTTGGTTAAGCTCGTTGTTGAGGGTGTCTGGTGAATAAGCCACAAACTCTTTCCAAGATTCTTTTGGATGGTTAACGATGTAAGTGGTCGCTTGCTCCAGTGCTTTGTTGAATGCCTTGATGGCTTCTTTGTCGTAGGTTTTTGCATTGGCTACGAAGACTAACTCGTCATACGCTGGCACGCCGTGTTCTTCAGGGAAGAAGGCTTTAGCTTTATAACCTTCTAGTGCCAGTTGGTTGGTTTCGAAGTTACGTAGACCGCCCCAAATCGCATCCACCTTGCCAGACGCAAGAGACGAAGATAGCGCCCAACCTACGTTGATGATTTGTACGTCAGAAAACTTCACATTCTCTTGAGCTAACATAGTGCCGATTGTTGCTTCTTCGTTGCCTGCGATCGCAATACCGATCTTCTTACCTTTTAAGTCGCCAAGGTTTTCATTCTTACCGTTATCCAACACCATCAGAGTGTTGAGTGGCGTAGCAATCAAAGTCGCAGAGCGGATTAGTGGCAAACCAGCTGCGACATCGATAGTTAGGCTCGGTTGGTATGAAATCGCCATGTCGACCTTGCCAGCAGCGACCAACTTAGGTGGTGTGCTTGGATCTGCAGGCTCTTGAATGTTGACCTTCAAACCTTGTTCTTTGAAGTAACCGCGCTCTTTGGCAATCACGATAGGACCATGGTTTGGATTGACGAACCAATCCAACATCAGTGTCATCTCTTTTTCAGCGGCAAGCACGTTGGTTGATACCACTGAAGCGAGTAGAGCAGCAGCGCTCATAAGTTTGTTTTTATTCACGGGGCTTTTCCTTTCTTTCCCAATTTCCTTTGGTTATTTTCTGCAATTACTTGCTTTCCCAAGGGATGGCTTTTTTCAATAATTTATCGGTGATGAAGTAGAGTGCGATAGACAGCACGGCGAGGATAAACAGCGCCGCAAACATCTCATCAATGATCATGCGAGCGTTAGCTTGGAGCATCAGGTAACCCAAGCCTTCACTTGAACCTACCCACTCACCGACCACTGCTCCAATTGGCGCAATAACGACGGCAACACGAATACCTGAAGCTAACGTTGGTAGTGCGGCTGGCAATTGAATATGACGAAGTAACTGCCATTTCGACGCGCCCATGGTCTTGGCAAGGTCGAGGTAACCTGTTGGTGTATTGCGTAAGCCGTCGTAGCAACATGTCGTGACGGGGAAAAAGATGATGATCGCCGCCATGACGACTTTCGACGCAATGCCGTAACCAAGCCAAAGCATGAGCACTGGCGCGATGGCGAACACAGGGATCGCTTGGCTAGCAATCAGAATGGGCAGTAACCAACGCTTCAGCGGCTCAAACATCAGCATTTGCAATGCGAACAGCAAACCCATCGACAATCCAAGCGCCAAGCCAAGTAAGATCTCTTGCGCGGTAACCCAAGTATGTTTGAGCAAGACATCGTAACGAGTGACCAATCTATCCAGCACTTCAATAGGTGAAGGTAAGATGAAGCTTGGCATATCGAATATCACCACGACCAACTGCCACAATCCCAAGATCACCGCAGTGCTGATGACCAAGCGCAGAGCCGGATGGGTCACGCGTTCTTTTTTATTAATACGTGCCGAAACGGAGTTGTACTGAGTCATATCACTCATAGTCTTTCTCCAATTGATCCAAAATCGCTTGTTGAAGCGCGGCGCACTCTCCATCGAGAACTCGTGGTGGCTTGGAATCCGGAACAACCAAGTGCTGAGCTTGCGCAGGTGTGCCTTGCAACACATAGAGTTGGTGAGCTAATCGCACCGCTTCTTGTGGGTCGTGGGTAATCAGAACAACCGTCTTATCTTTCAATAATTCGGCAGACAAGGTTTGCAACTTATGGCGAGTAACCGCGTCCAGTGCAGAGAAAGGCTCATCCATCAGAACCAGAGGCTTGTCTTGCATCAGAGTGCGAGCAAGGGCAACACGTTGTCTCATGCCGCCAGAGAGCTGAGCTGGCTTAGCATCCGCGTAATCGGCGAGTCCCACTTGGCTGAGTAAAGTCAGTGCACGTTGTTTATCTTGTTCTGGTGCTTGGTCTTGAGAAAATCGAGAACTGAGGCAGACGTTGTCTAACACATTTAACCACGGCAACAACAAATCTTGTTGTGCCATGTAGGCGATACGTTCGTGCAGAGCGATGCCATCCGTTGTGGTTAATTCGCCATACCATTCGATTTTGTCGTCTAACAACCCAGCTAGATAACGAAGGATCGTCGTTTTTCCGCAACCACTGCGGCCAAGTAACACAGTCCATTGATTGGCAGGGATGGTCATACTCAACCCTGCTAATGTTGGCGTTTGGCTGTCTTTGTATTGCAGACTTGCTTCGGTAAGCTGAATGCCGAGTGCATTAGCGCACATGCGTGTGGCCTGCAAAAAAATGGTTCACAGGGCCGTGACCTTTACCGACATCCAATTCATCAGCGTGCGCGATAGCTTGGCTGATGTACTGCTTACCAAGGTGCACCGCTTTGTGCAGATTGTTGCCTTGTCCGAGATAAGACGCGATAGCAGAAGACAACGTGCAGCCTGTGCCATGAGTGTTTTTGGTTGGAAAGCGTTTAGCACTGATTAACTCTGCACTATCTTGCATGATCAGCAGATCGTTGCTGTTTTCGTCTTTTTCCAGATGACCGCCTTTTAACAGTACCGCTTTTGCCCCCAATGCGCGCAAGTCAGCAATCATATCGTTCATTTCAGATTCTGACTGAGGCACTGGCTTACCGGTCAAGGCTGCGCCTTCAGGTAGGTTAGGGGTAATGATGTCTGCGAGCGGAATCAATTCTTGTTTTAAAGTGCTGATTGCCGACTGTTCCAGTAATAGATCGCCGCTGGTGGCCACCATAACAGGGTCAATCACGAGGTGTTTTGGCTGGTATTGTTTAATTTTGTCTGCAACGACTTTGATGATATTGGAATCGGCCAGCATGCCCACTTTAACTGCAACGATGTTGAGGTCGGTAAATACCGCATCAAGTTGGCTCTCTACATGGTCGAGAGGAATGGGGAAAATCGCAGAAACGCCTTGGGTATTTTGTGAAGTAATCGCCGTGATTACCGAGCAAGCAAAACTGCCAGTTGCGGACATCGCTTTGATGTCGGCTTGAATGCCCGCGCCGCCGCCACTATCAGAACCTGCAATCGTCAACACAATCGGTGTGTCTGTTGAAGTTGCTGCTTGTGGCTGTGTTGTTGGTTTTTCTTGGCTTGACTGCTGTGCCATGGTCGCTCCTATTACAAGACGTACAGGAACTGACTTGGCCAAGCAAGGGAAGATCGGTGATCGGATCCATTGGGCTAGCTGCACTGGTAGAGACTCAAGGCAAGCTAGTGGCAAAGTGATGATAGTTCCCTACGTCAGTGCTAACTGAATCAGGTTCAACGGGTCTCGAATTTCGATCTCAGCCGATGCATAAACTGCAAGGGCCCCCCGACTATTTCGTCATGATAATAGCAGTTCACTCAGTTACGGTGCACGTGTTTTTTCCGACCAAGACAGAGCAATCGGTTAAATATGAGACTTGAGAGCAGTAATGAGAGAACCGAATTTAGTGTAAATAACGTGCTGCATTGAAAATGGCAGTTCAAGACACTATCTAATAATCAGATATCGACATAATACGTAACGAATCGTTCTTTGATTTAGCAAGGATTAGCACAAAACAAGGTTAAAAAAGTGTTAATATTTAACGCGTTGCCAATATCCTTTTGAGTCATCCAATTTAGGTTATGACTGTTATAAACAGAGTCTAACTCAAAGGTGGGGAAGGCTAGGACGATCAACGAGCAAGGAGATTTCATGCTTAATTCTGTAACAGCGAAAGCGGTGATCGATCATGCCCTCTTTTTAGGGGCTGATTTCGCTGAGCTATTCGTTGAACACCATCAAACCAACACTGTCCAGATCGCATCTGGTGAGGTGGACAAGGTTAACTCGGGTATCGATTTTGGTATCGGTATTCGTCTCTTCTTCGGTCATAAAGTGCTTTACGGTTACACCAACAGCACAGATGAAGCCGAACTAAAACGCGTAACCTCACTGCTTGCAGCAAAAGACAAGCGTGAGCAAATCGCCTCAGCAGGTTCTCTCAATCTGAACCGCTACCCAATTCAACATGGTTGTCGTATGCCACTTGGCAAAGACGCGAACCTAGATTCTAAAATCGCTTTCCTATTGCAAGTTGACCAAGCCGCACGCGCAGAGAGTGAACATATCAGCCAGTTCATTGGCAGCGTGCTTCAGCGCGAACAACAAGTGTCTATCTTCAACTCTGAAGGTCTACACGTTGACGATACTCGTCACTACATCCGAGTTGCTGGTAATACTGTCGCGCAAAAAGGTAATGAGCAGTCTTCAGGTATGGAAGGTCCAGGCGCTCTTGCTGGTTGGGAGTTCAGTGAACAACTTGATGCGAAAGAGCTAGGTCAAACTATCGCGCAGCAAGCGTTAGTAAAACTTGGCGCGGATGCGTGTCCATCGGGTGAAATGCCGGTGGTAATTGGCAATGGTTTTGGTGGCGTAATCTTCCACGAAGCTTGTGGCCACTTACTAGAAACTACTTCGGTTGCGAAGAAAGCGTCCGTATTCCACGACAAGATGGGCGAAATGATTGCTCACACCGCTGTGAATGCTGTCGATGATGGCACCATGACCAACGAATGGGGCTCGATTCACGTTGATGACGAAGGCATGAAGACTCAGCGCACTCAATTGATCAAAGACGGTAAGCTAACCAGCTTTATGGTCGATAAAATGGGTGGCATGAAGACAGGTTACGAACCTACGGGTTCTGGTCGTCGTCAAAACTACAAGTTCGCACCAACCTCGCGTATGCGTAACACCTTTATCGAAGAAGGCGAGCATTCACTTGATGATATGCTGGCAGGTATCGAACGCGGTATCTATGCGAAGAAGATGGGCGGTGGCTCGGTTCAACCGGGTACGGGTGAGTTTAACTTTGCCGTTCGTGAAGCTTATCTCATTGAAAATGGCAAAATCACTAAGCCTCTGAAAACTGCAACGCTGATCAGCACGGGTCCAAAAGTGTTGAAAGAAATCAGCATGGTCGGCAAAGACATGGCGCTTGCGCCGGGCATGTGTGGTTCCGTGAGTGGTTCAGTGCCAACAACAGTCGGTCAGCCAACGCTGAAAGTCGATAACATTCTGGTAGGAGGCGGTAACTAATGAGCCAAGAAAAACAACTTCTTAATGCGGTTGATTACGTCCTATCAGAAGCAAAGCGTCAAGGCGCAGAAGCGGACGTCATTGTAAACCGCAACAGCAGCTTTTCTCTGAAAGCGAACCAAGGGCAGTTGGATGAGTACAAAGTAAGCTCAAGCCAAGTTCTGGGTGTTCGTGTTGTTAAAGATGCGCGTGTCGCAACGAGCTACTCTGAATCATTAGAACAACCGAGCTTAGATTTGATGCTGACTAATGCACTGCAAAGCGCTCGTTTTTCCAAGCAAGACGAACACCAGACCATTAGTTGCGTGAACAGCCAAATTACGACTGACGTAGCTGAGATTGCTCAAGAAGACACAACTTCGGTTGATGAAAAGATTGAAATGTCTCTCGCTCTTGAGCAAGGCGTAGTCGCTCTGCCTCACGCTTCTAGCGCACCTTACAATGGTTATAGTGATGGCGAAACACAATTAATCATCGCCAATACACAAGGCTCATTGTGCCAACACTTCGAACGCTCGTTTACTTGTTACGCGTACACCTTGTTTGAAAAAGACGGTAAACAGTCGATGGCAGGGCAAATGTCACTTGGTCGTCGTTTTGATGAGTTGAACCCTGCTTACTGTATCGAAGGTGGTTACAACCTTGCTCGCGATCTTCTTGACGGCGCTCCGGTTGCGACGGGTAACTACCCAGCAATCTTCCATATCAATGCGCTAGCAAGTTTGTTCGGTGCTTTTGGCAGTGCTTTCTCTGGCGTAAGTGCGATGAAAGGCATTACACCATTGGGTGACAAGCTTGGCCAACGTGTTGCGAGTGATTTGATCACTTTTACCGACGCGGCTTACATGCCAAATGGTATGGCAATTTCGGGCTTTGATAGTGAGGGTTTTGCTACTCAAGACAACGTCATGATTGCTAATGGTGAATTGAAAACTTTGCTACACAACAGCCAGACGGCGAGTTACTTGGGCGCAGTATCTACCGCAAGTGCTGCTCGCGGTGCAAAATCGAGCTTAGACGTATCAGCGAATCACAAAGTGATTGCGACAGGCAACAGCAGTGCGTCAGAAGTGAAAGCGGGTGAGTACCTAGAGTTAGTTGAACTGCAGGGTGTTCACTCTGGCGCGGATGCAGTGAGTGGTGATTTCTCGTTTGGTGCGAGTGGCTTCTTGTGCCGTGATGGGGAGCGCGTTCAACCAGTGCGTGGTATCACTGTAGCGGGTAACTTCTACAAGATGCTGCAAGAAGTTGAGGCAGTGGGTGATACTCAGCTAATTAACGATAGCCGAACTTTCTTCTCGCCAGATGTTCGTTTTGCTCGTTTGAGCATTGGCGGTAAGTAAACTTAGCATTACTATAGAAACAAAAAGAGGACTCAATGGAGTCCTCTTTCTTTTATGGAGTGATTAACTCGCGAGAATTAAAATTCGCGAATGTCCAACTCATTGTGGATCAATACCACACACTGAGAAGCGAAAAGCATCTTAGGACCTAAGCTGATCTTCTCTGTGCCAAGGCGCTTCAAGCTGTTATAAGACTTCTTCGGCATCGGAATATGGTCAGTTAGCAAGAAACATGGGTTTCCACCGATTTCTGCATCACGAACAAATTCGCCTTTTTTATCCAACATATATAGTTGGTGATCTTCTGCCAGTTCTTGCACTAGGCGTTCAAAGCTGACTGTACGAACGGTGATGCCAGGTTCGACTTCACGAAGCTCCTCTTTACCCATACCAACCGAAGCGTCTAAAGCGCGAGCCACTGCTGCAATCAAGGTTGACTCATGGAAGCCGCCAATGTTGGTGATGTCGTTGGAGCGAATGGTAATGGTACGTGAGAAATCTTTTGTGCTTTCTAAAACCAAGTGCACAACCACATCTTCGCGGTGCGATTGAGCAACGAACATAGTGTTCATCATGGTATGAGCAAGAATCTCTGTATGCGCTTCATTACCAACACCTTCTAACAGTGCTTTGCTGGTGGTTGGTGCCGCGCGAGCTCGTAAAACAAAAGAGCGCATGAATTTAGCCTTTATATAGGAAGAGTGAATGCGCGGAAGTATATACCCAAGCAGGGAAGGGATGCGAGTTTAATAGCAAATGTGAACTTACTTACAAAGCTTCGATTGTCGTACGGAGTGTGCTGGTTAGAATAGAGGCAACCTGTTAGGAGCGGTATATGGAAATCAAAAAAATAAACAAACAAGTCTATAGAAAGAAGGTCAACCTAGTGATTGGTGGCTTTGTTGCCTTGCTTGCTATCTCTTCTCTTGCTTTTAGTACTTTATTAATTGTCTTGTTCGGTAATACAGATGTAGTACCTGCACAATCGACGGGGAACTTTCATTGGAACTTAATTGGTGTTGTGCTCGCCTTAGCCACTTCACTGTCTTTGTTGAACCAATTCAAAACACGCCCTTATATGGAAGAAGTGTTGTATGTCTGGAAACTCAAGCAGCTTCACAACAAGATCTTTCGCAAACTGAAAAGCATTAAAGCCGCTTCTGTCGAGCACGATGTAAAAGCGCTGACGATACTTAAGTTCTACTATACGACTCAAAGTCAGGTGTTTGAGTTAGACAACAACACATTAACGATGAGCAGTGTAAATAAAGAATTAGAGGCAATAGAACAAATAGAAGCGGCGCAATCACTGGATCTGGATATCACGTGCTTTGAAGAGTCTTGGATAGACACATATTGATTGCCTATTTGCTACTTGAAGTTAACAACTAAGTGCTAAAAATAAGCGTTTGAGTGAGATTTCATCACTCGACGCTTTTTTTTAAGTTTTTTTCTAAAAAAGGGTTGCCAAGAAAAATCATCTCCCTATAATGCGCCTCCGTTGTCAGGGCAAAGCGGAAACGCAAAAGCGGTTGGCAATGAGGCGAAAGAAAAGCTTCTAAAAATTAATTTAAAAAAGTGTTTGACACTAAGAATTAATTCCTTAGAATACGCCTCCGCTTCGATAGCAAAGCTTACGAAGCAAGCTCTTTAAAAATATAGACCTATCAATCTGTGTGGGCACTCGTTGATGATAATCCAATTAGAAATTTCTCTTAATAAAGAGCGGTTTCAAATTAGGTTTCAATGAAACGAAGTGACCAATCAAGTCTTAGGACTTGGCACAGTCAATTCATTATCGTTCTGTTGGAACGATAATAGCTTTAAAATTACATAAGTAGTTTTGAAGTCAGTATTCATTGAGCCTCTCCCTATTTATTTAGGGAATCAAAAACTTTAAATTGAAGAGTTTGATCATGGCTCAGATTGAACGCTGGCGGCAGGCCTAACACATGCAAGTCGAGCGGAAACGAGTTATCTGAACCTTCGGGGAACGATAACGGCGTCGAGCGGCGGACGGGTGAGTAATGCCTAGGAAATTGCCCTGATGTGGGGGATAACCATTGGAAACGATGGCTAATACCGCATAATGCCTACGGGCCAAAGAGGGGGACCTTCGGGCCTCTCGCGTCAGGATATGCCTAGGTGGGATTAGATAGTTGGTGAGGTAAGGGCTCACCAAGGCGACGATCCCTAGCTGGTCTGAGAGGATGATCAGCCACACTGGAACTGAGACAC
>NZ_JAHGAD010000010.1:0-73706 GCF_030248375.1 Vibrio sp. B181a
GCGATCATCAGTATCATTGTTTACGATCTCTTTCGCAGCGGTGTTCGAATGCTGTCTGATTATCTGAATAAGGAAAAAGGACAATGAACATATCACCAGAAGGATTTAAGCGTGCGGTCTACAACTCACCGTTTGGGGCGTTCGTTCTAGTTGGACCGCCGACATTCGAGCAGCTTCAAGAACGTAGGCTATTTGTTTTGCGGTTCGAGATAGCAATGAGCAAAGTCATATATGGTTAGAATGGATTGGGCATCGCCCCGACCGAAGGGAGTCACCGAGATATAAGGAGTTGCGAAGCGACGACGAGGCACCAAGCCGCCCACACAATTCAAGATAGCGTAACAACCAAATCGGCGCGGTTAGCAATCCAATCCTACTTGGGAGCCGCCGCCCTACTTTCCTGCTAAGCCTGCCTTGCAGAGCCTCACCACAACAGAGGCGCGCAAACCCACTGGAACACATCTGAACTATCAACGCCAAAGCTTTGCGAGTGCCGAGCAAGGCTTTCCCCTATTTATATTGATTTGGTTTGACTGCCGACCAGAGCGCGGAGCAAGTGAGGACGGGCTAGGACGATTGCGCGACGTGCGGCGGGAGGTCAAAACCCCCGTATCTGTATTACGGGGGTAAATTCCCCCACAACACGTTCTTTGGCTTACTACTGCCACAAAAAACGAGCTATCAAAGCTCGCTTATTTTTCAGTTTTCTTATGCGGCGGATTCAATCGCCCTGCACTTTATGTCAGTCCCTTGCTCTAGCTTTCGAGCAATAGCGATTGGGTCGTAGTTGTTCAGCGCTTCGAATCTTAGCAGTGGATGTAAATTCTTAAATGCGTTGTTCACGTAAATGTCACGCTCTTGGCGCTTTTGTTGACGATGTGAAGAATCATCTAACTCGATAACGGCCATGATCTTCGTGTTTTTATCCGTGATCACAAAGTCCATTCGTTTAGCCCAAGTCTTAGAGTTATCCTTGAAGTTAACAGGTTGGACTAATGCCATCATCGAAACTTGGCTATGAACTATATACTCAGGTGGCAACACATCTAGTAGAACCTGATAGAAGTTATTCTCAGTCTTAGTGCACAGGTAGTTTCTCTTCTTGTGTGGCACCATTTTTTTCTTACTTTCTTGGTCACCTAATTGTGCTCCTGGGCTCGAACCAACAAACGGTTCCACGTTACTTTTGCTAGTCTTCTTTTTTGTTTTTGTGAATAGGTAAACAATACAACCTATTGATAATACGATAATAAGTTCAAACACTTTTTAGTCCATTCTTGACGTTGATGATGAAGTGCGCATAGTAGCATATGTCCAGTTTCTAGAAGTGAGAACGCTGTATCGAAAATGCTATATTTTCTTAATCAGGAGATTATTGCTAATATATGTATATATATACAGTATTGGTAATTTTATGCTGATTAGATACGTAAAGAGCCACGTTGGCCACCTACTAGACTCTGACGGTTTGGACATATACGGGAAGCGCATCGACGTCCCCGCTTTACTTCGTGATGGTGAACATAAGTACAGTAAATTTCGAGGTATGATTAACGCTTTTGAGTGTGGATCTTTTCAGCGTGTTAAGTTGGTTGGTTTCACCGAATACAGTTTTGATGAAGGGAAAAATTGGATAAAGATTCCAGAGAATAACTATCTGATTGGTATACGGAAATTTGGTGAGTTCTATATAGTTCTTTTCAATGGAAAGCCTCGAGCTTTGCCTTATAGCCCACTGGCGCCAATCCGTTACTACAACAATATTTATCAGATTAGGTAGACTAGGCTCTTTAGCGCTGTAATTTTAGATAAAACAAAAAACCCGTATTTCTACGGGTTGATAGATTCTAAGGATTACGCACTCCCCATGCGTAGCCATCACCCACTGAAACGAAAATCTTACCCGTTAAGCCTCTGCGAATGAACGCTGATTCTATTTTACGCGCAAAATGATCTCTTACATCAGCAACTGAACTGCCATTGTGCAAACCTGCCACCGTTGTATTGGGGAGTTTCACGTCATTACCTCTGCTGCCTTTAATAGTTGTCGATAGCCCGAATGCGTCTAGTTCCGCATACGCAGCTTCATAGTCTTCCGAACTTGCATTCTTTAGATCAAATGAACATAGAACAAAATAACTCATTTACATCTCCAAAATAATGAGGACCCATAGTCCATACACTTAATGGGGGTATTTGGCCTGTATTCAAGGTGTTGAACATAAAATAATGGAATATTATTAGTATAAAAACGTTTGCAGTTCACCATACTGCAGATGTATATTCGATGGACTTGTATAATTAAGGAAAGGCTGATGAGAGTATGCTTTCTTACTATGAACGAAATTTTGACTATCTTGAACTAAAACTTGGTTGCATCCCTGCAACTCACAAGATCAATTTCTCTCTAGAAGAGCACATCGTCGAAAAGTTAGAAAAAGGTGCTGCGGAAAAAACAGCAGTTTATAAACTAAGAAATGACACTGCTGCGTTGCACCTGCACAAAGTCAAAGTTGATAAGAAAAGGCGCCTTTTGACTTGTTTGCTGCATTACACAGACAAGAATATCTCAGACCCCGCTTTCAAACACCTCCGTTCTGGTGCTGTACGTACAGCTAAAAAGGAAACGGGAGAAGGAATTGCAGTTTCGGCCCATTTGATTATTTTGCTAGAACCAATATTGACATCTAAAGACAACGCCCATTTATGTGTACTTGAGACAGTACCAGGCATTCCAAAATCACTATTGGAAAAGGCATTCAATGCCTACTTTAATGGTCTAATAAAAGGTAATGGTTGGGTTAAAAAGGGAACAAATAAAGCTGTACGACCAAGTTTTTCTTTTTCACATTTAGCTTGTGATAGTTTAACGAGTGGTCTTAAAACACGACGCTTAACAGGCGTTACCCTATTATCTAAATCACTAGATCAGAATGACGATTTCGATGAGGACGGCCTTTCTATTAAGGAAAGCCAAGTGAGTTTTGCAGTGGGTGAAAGTCTTACTCAAGAGCTTACAAAAACCATGTTACATAGTATTTCTAAGAAAGCTCGCGCTCGCGGCTATACGACTCTCAAGGTGCGCTATTACGATACCTATCAAGGAACTAAAACAGGAACATTTCACTCCTTGGATGAAGATACTATTGAAAGAGCAGCAGGGGTTTTTTCTAAACGTGGGCGTGTTTATGTTGAAGATAAAATAGAACAATGCCAAGACTTAATACACCATGAACTTAGTGTTAAGATGCAAAGATATTTATTAAAAGAAGGAGGTTTAGGCGATGCTGAAAGCGATACTGAAGAAGCTGTTGAAGCCTCTAAACTACCTGCGTATCAAACAGACACAGAAAACTTGTATTGATATCCATCTACCCGCCTTTGTGGGAGCTTTATTGTTAGGGTGTATTTATTGGAGCCCTGTCCCGATTAAGATTTTGGGTAGTGATGGACTAGTAACCTTGATTAATGGTTTGCTCCAGATGTTAGTTGGTTTTTTTGTAGCTTCTCTGGCAGCAGTTGCAACATTTAATCGAGAAGGCATGGATGAAATCATGGTTGGGAAAGCTCCAACCCTTAAAGGAGTTTCCGTTACCAGACGTCAATTTGTGTGTTACATGTTTGGCTATTTGGCGTTCATGAGTATTCTTGCCTATTTTTCTGGGGGAATTGTAAATTTAAGCATTGATGCAATAAGAGCCATAGTAGGAACCCAATTTCCGACATTTAGAGTTATTGGCTTGTATCTCTATTTAGTTGTCATTTGTAATATTGTATTTACTACGTTGCTTTCACTTTATTTTTTAACAGATAGAGTCGTTAGGGAAGACAACGAAAAACCTGTCCCGAAAGAGTTTTAAGTTAAAAGGGTCATTTAGACCCTTTTTTTACATCATCTTTTTAAGTGCTCGCGCGTACCTAAGGACTTGTCCAGCTGCTTCTAAGTCCGTTAACGCACCGATTTCCAGTAAGGCTATACCAGTAATTACTTGTTGTGCTGTAACAAGTTGCCCTGTAGGTAACTCCAACCTGTCATGGTGCATCTTAAAGTGTTCCCACTGCTCAGATGAACTAAGCTCCCTGCCCTTAGTCATTCTCATTAAGCG
The DNA here is from genome assembly GCF_030248375.1 of Vibrio sp. B181a. NCBI lineage: Bacteria > Pseudomonadati > Pseudomonadota > Gammaproteobacteria > Vibrionales > Vibrionaceae > Vibrio > Vibrio sp. B181a. The sequence goes on from NZ_JAHGAD010000010.1 coordinate 4,107, forward strand.
TTTGCACTCAGGTGGAATGGTTTTCCCCTTATCCCACTCTTTGACCGTCCTCACAGTTTTTAAACAAAGTTCAGCCGCTTGCTCGACGGTTAAACCGCATTCAAATTCACGAAAAATATAGTTTTTGGTCATTTCGTGATACTTCATTGAATTGCACCTCAAAAGAGGTGCATTTTATAAATAGTTGATATGCAACTGCATTAAACATAAGCAGATATAATGCGCACCAAGGGTGTAAGCCCAAAGCGATAATGTCCTAATATTTCCAAGTGAATATGTCCTATGTTTGCTTGGAGGTATTTAGGATGCTAGTTACGATGAACGACCATGAATTACAACGTTTCTCCATGGATGATCGCTGATGGTCTTTGGGTTCCACACTCTAAAAGCAAGCCCCGAGTTTACCAACCTCGTTACCGACGTGATTGTTTAGGCGAACTCATTCAAATTGATGGCTCTCACCATGATTGGTTTGAAGGACGCGCTAACAAATGTTGTTTACTGGTCTTCATTGATGATGCGACTGGCCGCCTGATGAACTTAAGGTTCAGCGAAACCGAATCGGCCTTTGATTACATGCTAACAACGAGAGAATATCTTAATGAACACGGCAAACCCGTGGCGTTCTACAGCGATAAGCATTCAATTTTTCGGGTGAATCAGGAAAAGCAAAAACAAGTCGGTCAAACTCAGTATGCCCGAGTATTAAAAGAGTTAGGTATTGAACTGATATGTGCGAACAGCTCTCAAGCTAAAGGTCGTGTTGAGCGAGTAAACTTGACGCTTCAAGACCGACTCATCAAAGAGATGCGCTTACAAGGAATCAACACTATCGAAGAAGCGAATGCTTGGCTTCCCTACTTCATTGCCGATTTCAATCGACGCTTTGCTAAGCCGGCAATGTATCCGAAAAACATGCATCGAAAAGTGCGCGAAACCCAACAGGAACTCGATGATATTTTCAGTTGGCAGGAAATACGTAAACTCTCTAAATCGCTGACATTTCAATATGACAAAGTGGTTTATCTCATTGAACCAAATGAAGAAAATACTCGCTTAGTCCACGAGCATATCAAAGTCTTAGACTATCCCAACGGAGACATTGCGATTGTGTATGGCCACAGAAAGTTGGCATTCAAAATTTTCGATAAGCTTGAGCATGTTCAACAAACCCAAATTGTCGACAACAAGCGATTAGGCCAAGTCCTAAAGTTTGCTCAACAGCAGCAAGAAGAATTCGAGCGACGACAGAAACGCACCAGGAGCAAAAAAGCCCCGAAACGCAGAGCGCAACAAAGAGCGCTTGAGGAACAACTAAGGGCAATAAACCCGGTTCTCATCACACCAGAAACCTTCAAAGCTTCTAACAGTAAAACCTAACTCACCTACTCTATTTATCTCATAAAGGGACATTTCTACTTGGGAGAAAAGAGGACATTTTAAAATGGGATTGACAAAAGGTGTAGGCGAAAAGTTGTGATGTCACTATTTACCAAAGTTAAAATGTCTCTTTAGTTTGTAGTCACTAAGCTTACAACCAGCTAATGATGCGTTTAAGATGCTAGTGACTATGAATGATTTTGATATCAATCGTTTTAAAGTAATCTGAGATGTTTACGATCGTAGGATCCGACGAGTCGACGCGGCAGACATCCTTGATTTGAGTGCTCGCCAAGTTCATAGGCTTATGAATCGCCTGAGAGAATTCGGTGTTGTAGGATTGATTCACCAAGCTCGAGGTAAGCCAAGAAATAACCGCTATCCCAATGACTATCGAGGGACTTTCACTTGGTCTTTTCAGATCATTTTCTTCCGCTTTTGATGCGCGCTTCAGGGGTATGAATGTCATCAGCAATAAGCCAACAGATCGACTGTTGGCTCGAGTTCTTGTGATTATTGACGTTTGGCCATGCTCGTAAAATATACAAACTTAGACAGCTTTCTTAAATCAGTGCTTTCGAACATCTTATTTGGTACCAAAGTTTTGTACATAGGCTCATTTGGATAAATATTATATAATGAACTCTTAATTCTATTATTCAAATCATTCTTTTCTTTTCTGTTTTTTTTGAGATTCTTGAAATAATTAAACTTAATGTTGCGCAATCCTAATTTAGCCAGTGAGTCTCTGAGGTTTTTTTTGAAGCTTCTAGATTTAGGAGCCTGAATGGTAAGACTTTTACTACAGAGCCTAAAATTCTTTCCGTGCGAATAAACAGGAATGTTCAATAAAGCTGGTGCAAGGTTTTTAATAACTTTCAATAGTAGTTTTGAGTCTCTTTTTACTATGCTTGGAATGCACTTTACTCTGTTTTCTATTTCAGGAAGTGAGAGTAAGTTAATTGAATAGCAGTAATAGTTCATCAGGTTTACTAAAGCAGTATCGGCACTTTTTCTATATTCGTTGTGGATCTTACAAAAATCATCCTTACTCAAGCTTTCAGTATCTAAGCCAAATCTGATACAGATAATTTCTGCTTTTTTGTATAGCCGATTACGAAAATCAACGTAATCATTAGGAGGTAAATAACTCTTAACCTCTTCTTTTATATACATCTTATCTAAAAAATCAGACAGGGAGTAATTGTCTTTTTCAAATTCCATTAATACTTCAATATCTCTAAATGGTTCTCCAAAATAGCCAAAGTCTACTAATGTATTACCATCTATATTTTCAAGCTCATTATGCACATTCGGAATACCAGAGTAAATCCATCCTAGATACCCGATCTTTCGAGTTAGAGGTTCCCAGTGTTTTATGAACCACTCGTTAGTGGACCAATCCATTTTATCGAGCTTAAGGCCAAGTTTACTCTCAATAATCTCTACTATCTCTAAATCCTTCTTCTTCGTGTTTGTTAAACCACTGTTACCCTCTCCATAAAGTAGTGATGGGGAGCAACCTGAAGATAAATAAGAGGACAATACTACTCTAGAATCCAATCCACCGGTCATACAGAGTGAGATATTGCTAAACTTTGAACTGATAATTTTTGCACTTTCCTTGCATAACTCAGAAACAGAATCTGCATATTCATCTATATGATTTGTGTTTAATGCATATAGTTTTTCTTCATGTACTATTATCTGTGGTTTTTTCATTCCTTTTTTAAAGTATAGATATTCAAATCCCTTTAACCTTAGAACAGAATTAAAAATTGTTTCATTATCTAGAATTCCGAATTGAAACACTGTCTCAATTAGAGCAAATTTGTTTATTTCAAGATTGTTGGAATATAAATTATTGACATCATTAAGGTTGTTGGATATTGCCCACGCTTCATCCGAGATGTTATAATAAACATCAAAGATATCATTCTTATCACAGAAGCAATATAACTCATTATTAAAGTCTATTGTTATGGAGTAATTACCTAGCAAACTTTCTTTTATCTTATTTATGTCTCTGTTATTTTTAAAATCGTGAAAAATTTTCTCTAATGCATTATTTTCATATTTCTTATGCACATAGCTACCAACTAAAAATATCACACCATCATCACACTTATAATAGTCATTGGTTTTAATATTCAACTTGTCATAAGAAATATAGTTGTAACCGTCTCTATAATTTTCCACATTAGAGGTAAAACCTGCTTTCTTAGAACTTTTGATGTTTTCTTTGAAATTATCATAGATATTGCTTATTAAAAACTTTGACATTTGTATAACCTATGTAAATAATGGATTTTCATCAGGCGAATGAATAATACCCATCCGATATTGGCATTTTATCTTTTGCTACCGTTTATGTCTAAACATATTAGTAAGAGCTTACATCAAAAGAGTCATCTTTCCAGGGGCGCTCATTCTAATGGATGATAACGCTTCTCCAGATATTTGAACGTTAGCAAACCAAAATGGTTTGTGCTTTTCCGCAAACACTTCACTTCTTGATAAGTTATCGTAGATTGCATACGCCCTAGCCTGTGCCAATGCGGCTCCATAGATGCTGCGTTCTAAGATCGGTTTGTTTTCTATGTCTTCTAGAATGGCAACTTTAATATGCTCTGCACTTTTCGGCCAGTTAAAGCTTTCCATAAGTCGTTTAGTGACCGCTGCTTCCATATCAACAATAACTTTAGGTAAGAACGCTGAATTAGGTCGAACGTCGGCACAAGCATAATACTCATCTTTTCTGTTCGTCTTTCTATAGTTCAGCATGACTTCAATAAGGGCATCTTCGAAAGTGTCTGTGAAATGATTAATCAGCACTATGCTTCCTAGGCTACGAAGTGTTCCAATTAGAACACCACAATCAGCATCTTGAACACCTGCCGATTCCAATCGCATTTTGGTAACGTTGGCAGTCAAGACCAGTTGTTGCCAAAACTTGGGAGTCAGGATCTTAGTATTACTGTCTGACCACCTCATTATTGTTCGTGCCATTAAGACTGGGAATAGCTTGCGGCAATTTTCAATTCCAAGACGACTAATCGCAACTCTTACATCTGAGCTGGTTTTAGCTGCACTTCCTCGCTCACTCAGTCTAGAGTTTTCAATCAGATCAATAATCGTTGAGTTTAGTTGGTGACTATCGCCGGCCAAGCCTGTCAGTTTTGAAAAGCTGAGTGATGGAGAATATGCAAACGATGCGAACAGTTCAAATGGGGGTATATTGCTCGATAATTTTTCAATTGGAAGTGTTTCAAGCTTCTTCATTAACATTCGATCGGCGACTTTCGATACATCGCTGATGACTTTATGAAGTGTTTTCTGTTTGTCTTCCACGATTTGGCGTTTTTCTTTTACTCGCTCTTGTTCACATATGAGAAGTATTCTTTGGTTGCGCGTGATTCTGTCTTCTTCACTAAAGATCACGTCGTCACAGTAACGCCCCTGTAAACTGAGGAGTTTATCCACTTGCGACTGATCCACTTGGTGGTTCATACTAGCTAGCCATTTTGCATGTCTAAGTTCGACTTCTTTCGATACTTTGGCTGCGATGTCCATTGCTTCTTGTGTATATTTTTTTTGCGTGAGCAACAAACTAATATTCCTAACGTTATTTTACTTTTCCGTCAGCAGTGTATCTATAAACACCAAAGCAGTAAATGGAATGTGATATTAATTCCACTTATAAATATATTCAAATTATCGAAATATGATTAGTGAATACTAGTTGCCCGTTGTTATGTGTAGTCGTATGTACTTTTCAGAGAATTTATAGCGATAACGTTTGCCAATTTTCACATTTGATTTGGTGAACTGGCATACGCGTTTATCACCACTGCTTTTTACCCTCTTGATCTTTGCACTTTTACCTTTGTGTTCCATTTCAATCATCAGGTCACAATACCCATGGTAACCATCAAATTCTCTATCAGTTTTCTTCTGTAACTCCGCTTTAATTTTTTTCGCCACGAGATTCGTCTCAGAATCATCAGCTGTAGCAACAGAAATCCCAAATAATAAATACAAAAACGTGACAGTGTATCGCATGAAGTTCCCTTTCGATTTCGTAAAAGTGAAACTCTAAAACACTGACTTTATTGAAATAAAAACGGGACGCAATTAATGCGTCCCGTCTAACACGAATAAGTAATTGATAGTTTGCTTAAGCGCGTTTTTTGCCTTTGGTTGACTTAAAACCTTGATGAGGAAAAACGTTCCTAATGCGTTGTTGAACTTTTTTCGGCACTTCTTTGGAGAAAGCTAAACGCATCCCAGTACGTTGATTGTAGACTTTCATCTCACCATCGAAAGGAGCATGCTCGGCGATGTCTTGCAGGTTGTGTTTAAAAGAAGGTGGTATATGACCTTTCACTTTCGATATGTGCCCTTTTTCGAACTTAACTTTTAGGACCGGTCTATCTACAGCGATAAGCCAAAAAATGACAACAGCAGCAATCAATATTACGTAAAGCATATGATTCTCCTTAGCTGGACAACAATTTACTCAAGTCTTCTTTCAACGATGATACCTTCATGCTCGCCTTCTCGCTTCGAGACGCTTCTGACAGCAAATACTCAATGGCATCGGATAGTGTGCAACCTAGCTCGTTTGCTCTGTTAGAGAGCTTTTCCCACACTCGATAGTCAAGATCTATGGATTTTTTCTTTGTGTGGACTTGCTCCGCATTGAAGTGACGTTTACGTTTTGCACGGATCGCTTGTTTCAGCTTGTTATCAAGCTCTTCTGACATGTGATTCTCAATCCAAGCAAGAACTTGAGTAGGTTCATGCTCGAGTTTACGAAGTTCAGCAATCGCAGCATCGGCTTCACTTGTATCGATGTATCGAGTAACGGCTTCACCATCTTTCCACTTTTTAATGAGATACTTCCATTTCCAACCACATTCTAAATTTTCAAGCTGCTGATATTTCATCCTTCTACCCTCAATGCACGTATGGTGACAGCGTAACCCAACTGTGCAGGTTCGGCAATTAAAACTCCTAAAAGTATCGATGTTGATCACTCATTTGTCGAAGGTTTAATCAACTGAATTTGCAGAATTTTTGGATTGGTCAAATTGTCGCTAGGGAGTTGATCGCCGTTTCGCTATAATGCCCCTAAGACTAAATTAAGATGAATTTGAATGAACCAAGTTAACTGGCAAGATGTCACCCCTTCTTTTGAACAGTACGAAGAGATTTTACGCAACGCCACTTCTCTCCCAGCAAAGCCTTTCATTGACCTTCAACCGAGGCTTGAAGCAACCACTGAGCGATTTACGCGTGTACAAGGATTAACTCGCATTTTATTGGTGAATTGCACTGATAATGCGATTTACCGAGGTTTCATTAGCGAAGTGTTGGAGGCTAAAACCTCAGCACCTGTTGTTGCAACAGAGTCACTCGATGCGAAAGAGCTGTTTGATCGCTACAGTGTGAACCAAGATGGTCAAGCGACGTTTGAATCTGGCTTACTTTCCAAAGCACATGGCGGCTATCTTGTTATTCCTGCGAACTTGGTGCTTGCGAATGCTGCACGCTGGCCAAACATCAAAGCTGCGGTTCAAGGTGGAAGCTTTGCTCCAATTAATCTTACTCCAAATCGAATTGCTTCATCGCCTTTTGCGCCGCAAGAATACAATGTAAAACTGATTATTACCGGTGACCGAAACCAGTTGGCTGAAATCGAGTATGTCGATGAAGACTTCTCTGCAGGTCTGACGATGTATACAGAGGTTGAAGAAGATATCCACCTATCTCAAGAAAACCTGAGGAATTACATTAGTTTGGTAAACTGGATTTGCCAGGAGTACCAGCATCCTGCATTGAGCAATGAAGCGTTCAGAAGATTAATTCTTGCAGGGATGCGTTACACAGAAGATCAACACTATCTACCGCTCGGTGTCATGTGGCACAACCAGCTATTAGGCCTTGCTAGCCAATATTCAAACTCATCGGTTATCGAATTCGACGATATTGATCAGGCTATTGATGATAAATATTACCGCGAGTCGTACCTACCACAGCGTGCAGTTGATGACATTCTTGATGGACAAGTGATCATTGAAACGACCGGCGAACAAGTAGGCCAAATTAACGGTCTTACTGTTATTGACATGGCTGGACATCCAGTCTCTTATGGTGAACCTGCGCGTATTTCTTGTGTCATTCACTTCGGTGATGGTGATATCTCAGATGTTGAGCGTAAAGCGGAGCTTGGTGGCAACCTGCACGCTAAAGGTATGATGATCATGCAAGCGTTTGTAAGCTCTGCTCTGAACCTGGATGAGCCTCTACCTTACTCTGCGTCAATTGTTTTTGAGCAATCATACAGTGAAGTAGATGGAGATAGCGCCTCTTTAGCGGAGCTTTGCTGTTTGGTAAGTGCCCTGTCTGAATCTCCCGTTAATCAGCAGATCGCAGTGACAGGCGCTGTAGACCAATTTGGTCGTGTGCAAGCCGTCGGTGGCTTGAATGAAAAGATCGAAGGTTTTTACCAAGTGTGTAAGCATCAAGGTTTCACAGGTGAGCAAGGCGTGATTATGCCGAAAACTAACCTAAAGCACCTTGCATTACATAAAGATGTCATAGAAAGCATTAAGAATGGTGAGTTCCACATTTGGTCTGTTTCTACTGTTGATGAAGCGATTCCTCTTCTGATGTCCAAACCATTCCGAGGTGAAGACGACAGCATTATCGGTAAGATAGCCGAACGTATTGAAAACTTTGAAAGACACGAGCATCCAGAAGGAATTGTGGAGCGCATCAAAAACTGGTTTGTCTAGTACTGATCGGAGTTGTTTAGCGTACACGTGTTCACTAAGATGCAGCTATCAAAAATTGGAGTAATTGATAATGCAAAACAAACGTGATTCATACACCCGTGAAGATCTTCTAGCTTCTAGCCAAGGCGAACTATGGCCACAAGGCCCTCAGCTACCAGCACCAAACATGTTGATGATGGACCGCATCACAAAAATGTCTGAGACTGAAGGTGATTTCGGTAAAGGTTTGATCCTAGCAGAATTGGACATTACTCCAGATCTTTGGTTCTTTGATTGTCACTTCCCTGGTGACCCAGTAATGCCTGGCTGTCTTGGCCTTGATGCAATGTGGCAACTTGTTGGCTTCTTCCTAGGCTGGGTTGGCGGTAAAGGCAAAGGACGCGCTCTAGGTGTTGGCGAAGTGAAGTTTACGGGGCAAATCCTACCAACAGCTAAAAAAGTGACTTACGAGATCCACATGAAGCGTGTTGTTAACCGTAAATTGGTAATGGGTCTAGCTGATGGCCGTGTATTTGTAGACGGCAAAGAAATCTACGTAGCAAAAGATCTAAAAGTAGGCTTGTTCCAAGACACCTCAAGCTTCTAATCTCCTACTCTGAAGTATTCAAGAAGGCTCCTTTCAAAGGGGCCTTTTTTAGTTTTGTATATACCCAAGTAACCTCGAGATGCTAGGTTCAGCGAGAATGACTTGGTTTGTAGACGCGGCGGCGATTTAAAGATCTAGTGGGTCTAAATCAAGAATCGACAACAAAGTATACAAGCCAAGACAGCTCGCCCTTTGGGAGCGTGTCATTGACTCGACTTCTGCGTCAAACAACTTGGAAAGAGCTGGCTATTACGCTGCGTTGTTTTTCCTTGACCTCGAATCAATGACAACGCTCTGAATCCTGCATCTTGAAGTCACTTGGGTATAGCTACTTACAAATGCAGAAAAGGCTCTTAACGAGCCTTTTCAAATCCTTCTGTTTGTATGTGGAGAGTTTATTTGTAGAGACCAGATTGTTTTTCATCTCTGGCATCACGCCAACCACCTAACCAATACGACCGAGCGTCAATCTGTTGATACGGACAAGCCTCTTGAGACCTTCCATTCAACCCAGCTTTGTAGCCTTGAGATTGAGCTCGTTCTAGGCGATCACGCTTTTGTCTCTTCATAGTTAATTCCTCATACAGGTCCATTTACAAACGTACTACTGTTTTTGTGAAACTTTAGTGGAGTTTTTATGACTCCACTTACAAGAATCGATCAAATTACGCATTTTCTCAAGGCATAAAAAAAGCAGAGGCTCATTTCTGTGAGCCTCTGCTTGATTTAAAAATTACTGACTATTTTCTACGGAACCCGAAGAAGCCCAGCATGGTCAAAGCCAACCAACCAAGACCGGCACCTTGACGTTCGGCAGATTCCTCTTCAACGCTTCGCTTCTGAATATCTGCAGAAGTCGCACCAGCGATAGGCATAAGCTTAACTGCAACGATTTTTTCTGTCCCATCACACGACGCGTTATGTTGCGTACTCTTATAGCCGCCTTCACACTTCATCGCGGTTGCCGAGATAACGCCAGCATCATTGATGTCTGTAGCATTGATGATACGGAATGCGTTGTTGTCCGCTGAATAATCACCACCGTTCGTTAGGTTATCCAAGAACCATGGTTTACCTTCAAACAAGTCTGTCGCACGCTGGCTCACCTCTTCACCTGTTTTAGTATAAGGGTAAATAAAGCCGCGTTTGCGACGAGGCTTACCTTCTTCTTCACGGGTAGTCTCGGCATCTAGTTGACCAACAATCTCATTGTAAGAGTTAATAGCGCCCATATGACCGCCTGCACCACTAAAGAAGATGTCGGTTGTTGGGTAGAACGCACTAACAGAATCTGCAGTGACATCGTCTACGATAAACAAACGGTTTGGCGCAGAACCTGTTGGCATTAGGTAAGCGCCAGAGCGCTTCGCTTCACCGATTGCAACAAAGTTAGAGTTCACATCCGTTAAACGAGAGTTACTATGAACAGTGTCGCCATCGATGCGTTGTTGTGCACCATTAACTTGTTTATTTTCCCAAGTAACTCCTGCGACTGAACCTTCCGTCTTCAAGCTACCAACAAAAACTGTCGCATTCATGTAATTGTCATCTTTATAGGTGTTGTAACCAACACCATAGACGGTTGTCCCATCTTCAACGACACCACGCATGCTACCTTGGGCTAAACGCTCACCATCTTTTGCCGCGCCGCTCTGCCAATCAACCTGACTTACCGTGCCAGTTGCATCCCAAATCGCAGCTTTTGAAGTGTGGTGTGTGCCGTTATCGTTTGATGCTTTTTCAGAAATACTGCCTACCGTAAATGTCCCATCGGTGCGCCATGCTCTGCTCCCGACAACGACCGCCTCTTCATCGCTTGGAATAATCGTTGGAAGCACCGGAGCAACAACCGTATTTCTTGTTTCTAATTCAGCAGAATCTGTATCGCTTACGACACTTTGATTACCAACTGGTTGGCCGTCTTCAGTTAGGCTATTGATAATATTGTTGTACTTGTTTTCATAAGCACTTGGGTCATTCTCGACAAATGCGAGTGCGTTTGTTGTAAAGTCTTTACCTAGCTCTTTACCCCAAGGTTGCCAATGAATAGATGCCCAAGATTCACATGTTGAGTAACGACGCTCGTTGTAACAGTAGCGCTCAAAATCGTCGTACTCTTGCACATAATAAAAACCGGAGTCCATTGCAAAAGGCACTTCTTCACGGTAACTCACACCATCTACAGCTTCGCCTGCTGAAATTGGGGTTGTACGAGTTTCCAGTGCCAATTTGAATTGTTCGGTTGTACACCCTGCTGCTGAATCAAAACAACCATGGACAAATGGTGAACCAGTACCAACATTCTGGACATCACCTTGCTGGATAGCAACGCCGTAGGCAGTTTCGTAATTAACGATGTCACCATTTGATTCTGGCTCTACTTCAACCACTTGATACAATGCTGCATTGGCATTCATTGCTGTACCAACCATCATCGCGACGGCGGTTAGTTTGAATTTATTACTACAATTCATGGAATTCTTAACTGTCCTGTTGCATTGCTTCGAGTTCTTCCCATCTCTCGAACGCGATTTCCAACTCCTGCTCTACAGCAGCGAGCTGTTCCAATACCGGTTGAGTCTGTTCTACAGATTTAGTGAAAAACTCTGGGTCATTCACTTGTTCTTGCAGAGTCTCAATATCCGACTCTAATTGTTCTAGTTTAGCTGGAAGAGCCTCTAATTCTCTTTGCAGCTTATACGATAACTTCTTCGAATTGTTCTTAGGTTGCGTAGTTTTGGGAGTTTCCTCAACCACTTTCTCTTTCTTCGCTGCTTTTTCAACCTGACCACGCGAAGCAAGAACTTGATCACGCTGCTGTTTTGCATCGTGATAACCACCAACGAACTCTTCGATTACGCCGTTACCTTCAAAAATCCAACTGGTCGTTACTGTGTTATCTACAAACTCACGGTCGTGGCTCACTAACAGTAACGTACCCTGATAATTGGCAAGCATTTCTTCTAAAAGTTCCAACGTTTCGATGTCCAAATCGTTGGTTGGTTCGTCCAGAATAAGCAAGTTGTTAGGTTTCAATAAGATACGAGCCAACAACAAACGGTTTTTTTCACCGCCTGATAACGCTTTAACTGGCGTACGAGCACGTTTTGGTGCGAACAAGAAATCTTGCAGGTAGCTCAATGCATGACGCTGACGACCGCCAACCATCACTTCTTGCTTACCATCCGCTAAGTTATCGATAACCGTTTTTTCAGGATCGAGGATTTCACGGTACTGGTCGAAGTAAGCCACTTCAAGTTTTGTACCGCAATGTAGACGACCACCTTGTGTCTCTAACTGGCCTAGTAGCAACTTGAGAACCGTACTTTTACCACAGCCATTAGGGCCAATAAGTGCGATTCGATCACCGCGCATGATGTTGAAGCTGAAGTCATCCACGATCTTTTTGCCTTCAAAAGCAAAAGAGACGTTCTCTGCTTCAAAGACGATCTTGCCTGAACGGGATGCATCATCGATATTAAGTTTAACTTTACCTTGAACTTCACGGCGGTCACGACGTTCTTCACGCAGCTTTTTAAGAGCACGAACGCGACCTTCGTTACGTGTACGACGCGCTTTAATACCCTGACGAATCCATACTTCTTCCTGAGCTAGCTTTTTGTCGAACTCTGCATTTTGCATCTCTTCAACACGAAGCATCTCTTCTTTGTCATTCAAGTATTGGTCATAGTTGCCAGGGAAAGAAGCCAATTGACCGCGATCTAAGTCAACGATACGTGTTGCCATCGACTTGATGAACGCACGATCGTGAGAAATAAAGATGATGGAACCTTTGAAATCTTTTAGGAAGTTCTCTAGCCATTCGATGGTGGTCACATCAAGGTGGTTAGTCGGTTCATCGAGAAGCAATACATCGGGGTCACAAACAAGTGCACGAGCCAGAGCTGCCTTACGTTGCCAACCACCAGATAAGTCCGTCAGTTTGGTTTCTGGGTCTAGCTTTAACGCCCCAAGTACGTTCTTAACGCGGTCATCAAAGCGCCAAGCATTAAGGTGATCCAGCTGTTCTTGAATCTTAGCAAGTCGGTTGATGTTCTTTTCACTTGGGTCTTGAGCTACAAGATCGAGAAGATCATGATAGATCTTTAACTGTTCGCCGATTTCAGCCAAACCACCAGATACGTATTCGTAAACCGTACCCTCTTGATTGCGCGGTGGATCTTGTTCAAGTCGAGAAACAACTACGTCTTGAGTGATTTGAATCTTGCCATCGTCCAACAAAATGTCGCCGGCAAGCACTTTCATTAACGTGGACTTACCTGCACCGTTACGACCAACTAAACAAACGCGTTCGTTTTCTTGAAGAGCGAACTCCGCTTTATCTAGCAATGGGTGATCACCAAATGCAAGTTGCGCGTTATGAATGGTAAGTAATGCCATTATTATCCAACCAATGTGTGAGTTGTTCTAAGTCAAACGGCCAGTTCAACTCAGAGTCTTGATATTTTAATACGGGGATCGTGACGCCGTAACGAGAAAAGAGAACATCGTCGAACGCTATGTCGACGATGTGAGTTTGTTCGGCGAGACCAATCTGACCAACGAGGTCAAACGCCATCTCGCAGAGATGGCATCCTTCTGTGCTGTAAAGTGTTAGCACGTTCAACATCCTTTTACTGTTCCGTCTCTATTCTGCGTGCGTAACCAGCCAGCAGTTGTGAATCTGTTTGTTACGAGAGAAATCCAATGGCAGAGTTTGAGAAGAAATGTTCTGCGCTTTTAAGCCCAGTTCTGCAAGCCCTGCTTCGTCCATCTTGAAGTGACGTTTGTTGTTCGAGAAAACAATCGTACCGCCAGCACGCAACAGGCGCTTAAGGTTTGTCATTAGCTTAATGTGGTCGCGTTGCACGTCGAACGACGTTTCCATTCGCTTAGAGTTAGAGAATGTCGGTGGATCAATAAAGATAAGATCGTATTCACCTTTTGCGTTCTCAAGCCACTGTAGACAGTCAGCTTGCTCAAAACGATGCTGGCGACCCACGCAGCCATTTAGCTGCATGTTGTCTTTCGCCCAGTTCAGGTAAGTGTTAGACATGTCTACCGTGGTTGTAGAACGCGCACCACCAACTGCAGCGTGCACTGTCGCACTACCAGTGTAAGCAAACAAGTTAAGGAAATCTTTACCCTGAGCCATTTCACCAAGGCGACGACGAGTGATCTTATGATCCAAGAACAAGCCCGTGTCTAGGTAGTCATGCAGGTTTACGATCAGTTTCACGCCATACTCGTTCACTTCAAGCGTCTCTGAAACTTGACCTAGTTTTTGGTACTGACTACGGCCTTTCTGCTTCTCACGAACTTTAAGTACAACTTTGTTCGCTTCTACGCCCGTTACCTGAATCGTTGCACGGATAATGTCCGTCAAACGACGCTTAGCTTTTTCTTCAGGAATATTCTTAGGTGCCGCGTATTCCTGAATCACGATTTGATCGCCATAAACGTCGATAGCCACGTTGTATTCTGGAAGGTCCGCATCGTAGATACGGTAACAGTCTAGCTTCTCTTTACGCGCCCACTTGCCAATCTTGCCGATATTTTTCTTCAAACGGTTTGAGAAGTCAGGTGCGATCTGAACATTAGTGTCCGCGCCTTTCACTTCATCAGCGCTGCGCTCTGCAATGCTGTAGTTCTTTTGGTGACACGGTAACGCACCGTTATTCAATTTAAACTGTTTGTCTGCACGCATACGAAGACAGCTTAGTAGCTCGTCTGAACTAGAGAAGATAGACGCTTTACAACCGCCAAACTCAGCTTTTAGCTGGCCACCAAATGCTGTGTATAGCGCAATCAAACCAGGCTCAGTACCAAGACGCTCACCATAAGGAGGGTTAGAAACGATAACGCCTGCTTCGAAGCCAGCCGGACGAGTGATGGTTGCCGCGTCACCTTGTGCAAAAGTAATCAACTCTTCAACACCAGCTCTACGAGCATTGTCTTGAGCAACCTTCAGTACTTTCGGGTCGTTGTCGAAGCCGAAAAACTTAGCGTCAACTTTTTTGACGCCGCGTCGAGCCTGTACATTTGCTTCTGATTTAATCTCAGCCCAAAGCTCAGGTTCAAAATCTTCTAGCGCTTCAAAGCCCCACTGTTTGCGCTTAACGCCAGGTGCCATGTTCGCTGCCATCATTACTGCTTCAATCAGCAACGTACCAGAACCACACATTGGGTCTAGAAGTGGTTGAGAGCCATCCCAGCCACAACGCATGATAATAGCGGCTGCGAGTGTTTCACGTAGTGGAGCTCGACCAGATTCTGGGCGGTAGCCACGTTGATGAAGACCACTACCCACCATGTCCACACCAAGAATTGCTTTATCTTTGTGTAGACGGACGTGAACACGGATATCGGGACGCTCTTTGCTGATATTTGGACGAGGAAGTCCCTTCTTCTCAAAGCAGTCTACGATGCCATCTTTTACTTTCATTGCACCATATTGGCTGTTGCGGATTTCGCGGTTAGTACCGTTAAAGTCAACAACAAAGCGCTTTGAGCTATGGAATTGGTTTACCCAGTTGATTGCAGACGTTGACAGGTAAAGGTCCATGTCGTCGTTACAGGTAAACTCCGATAAAACACGTACAAATCGAGACGCCAAACGGCTCCACAAACAGCAACGGTAAATTTGTTCATTCGTCGCCTTAAATTTAACGCCTGCCTGTACTGGCTTGGCGTTTTCAATGCCTAGTTTAGTCAGCTCTTCTGCAAGCAAGTTTTCCATGCCGTTTGAAGTTACCGCGAGATATTGATTCATAGTGTTCTTTCGTCGATAAAAAATGGCTTTGATTATACCTGACTTTACGATCAATGCCTCGTTTTTAAAGGCTTTTTCGCTTTATTAGCGCAAACAGTCACCAATCTCACCAACTGAAAGTCAGATCACATCACCTTCATAAACAGAATACGTCTCCTTATCACCTTCTCGTAAAAATGCGGCCTGTGGTGAAAGTAAATACTTATTCACCGTTAAATTGGTATATACCAAGCGTGCTTTTGGTGTGTAATTTACTTACAAAAACTACATATAGGGGAATAAAAGATGAAATATCAAGCGTCTCGTTGCCTAATTTAAGGAAAAGCTAAATTGAAAAAATTGGAATAAAAGTGAGCTGCTTCATATATGAGATACGAAATCCCCTCACCTAGGGGTGAGTTTTGGGTGCGTACTAGGAGAGATTTGGAACAATTTTAGGCAAAAAAAATCGACCTAATGCGGTCGATTAATGCAAACAAAGGAACGAAAATAAAGAAAAAATCAAAATGAAACTAACCCACCATCGCCATCGGTGCCATCATGAATAAGTGATTAGCACACACCATGCGATCATGCATTACTTTAATCGGTTGTCCAAACTGGAGCGTTTTGTTGCCGTCTAGCAGGAATTCTTCCTGTCCAACATAAGCACACAGGCTTGATGTTTCACCAGGCTCTAGGACGACGAACACACCCTCTGAATATCGGTTTGTTAGGAAGACCATGTCCCCTTCTTCTGGCTCGTGCCCATCACATTGGGCATCGAAGAACCAGCTCTTAGGCTGGACGGGCTTATGAAAGCGTTTCGCGGCTACGCAATAAAGCGTAAGTTCGGCTTGACGGTATTCGTTGATGTCGAGACAACGGATTCGTTCGTTGTACGTTTGGAACGCGCTTGCGTCATCAACGGTGAATTCATTGTCTGAGAAGGCACAATTGACCAACAGCTTACGGCATAGATTGGTTTGGAAAATCATCTCCTCCCCTAAATCCAGCATTAGGCAAGCTTTCTGCTCGTCAAAATACCAATTCCATTTGTCGCTGGGTTTAAGCATTATTCCGTTCTCTTGTGACTAGTTAAACAGTAATAAGAGGTAAGACGCTTAATTACCTACTCATGATTTTTAAATTTTACAAACGAACGGACAAAAAAAAAGAGGAAACGAATTCCTCTTTTTTTAGTAACAAGCGTCGATTTCTCAACGATTTAGCGATTGTTCTTATAGATTTTTAACAATATCGCGTACGAGACCTGGGCCGTGGTAGATGAAACCTGTATAAACTTGAACAAGTTGAGCGCCAGCCATCATTTTCTCTTTCGCAGCAACGTAAGAGTCAACACCACCGACACCAATGATCGGAAGCTTATCGCCAAGTTCATGGTGAAGTTTACGAACAACCTCTGTTGAACGAGATTGAACCGGACGTCCACTTAGACCACCCGCTTCATTTGCATGTTTCATACCTTCAACGACTGTACGATCCAACGTTGTGTTTGTCGCAATTACGCCGTCGATATTGTTCTTAATTAGAGACTCACAAATCTGGCTGATTTCGTCATCGCTCAAATCCGGTGCAATTTTTAGCGCAAGTGGTACGTACTTACCGTGTTTCTCTGCAAGTTCAGCTTGTTTCGCTTTGAGTTCAGATAGCAGTTCATCTAGCGCTTCACCGTACTGAAGCGAACGAAGTCCTGGTGTATTTGGTGACGAAATGTTCACGGCGATGTAACCGGCGTACTCGTACACCTTTTCCATACAAATCAGGTAGTCCTCTGCCCCGTTCTCAATTGGTGTGTCTTTATTCTTACCAATATTGATACCAAGAACGCAGTTGTATTTTGCCTTTTTCACATTCTCAACCAGATGATCCACACCTAGGTTGTTAAAGCCCATACGGTTGATGATACCTTCCGCTTCAACTAGGCGAAACAAGCGAGGCTTGTCGTTACCAGCCTGTGGACGAGGTGTAACAGTACCAACTTCGACAAAACCAAAGCCCATAGCGTCAAACGCTTCGATACATTCGCCGTTTTTGTCCAAACCTGCAGCAAGACCCACTGGGTTACGGAATGTAAGTCCCATGCATTCTACTGGACGATTTGGCAATTGTTGACGATAGAAAAGATCGAGAGGAGTGCCGTTAAAGCGTTGGAAGTTTTTGATTGCAAGATCATGTGCCTTTTCGGCATCAAGTTGGAAAAAGCCAGTTCTGGCTAGACGGTAAAGCATTGTGCCTCCGAAAGAAAAAAGCCCCGTGTAAACGGGTCAATATTATTTACTGTTTTTCAATGCAATTCAATGAAAATGAGTGAATTCAGCAAAATAGTACGTCTCATTTTAGTTTTGCTCATAAAAACAGTCGATTAGCGAACTATTCTCTGTACAAAATTGCTAGCTTTTTCTTTAAAAGCAAACGATTTCATGCCATAAAAACTTAAATGCTGAGTTACAGCGTCACTATTTGTGGGTAGTTATAATGATTTGAACATAAAAAAGCCCCGCGATTGCGAGGCTTTTGCTAAAGTGATTTACCCTATTCGTTTGAAGAACAGTTTAAGTTGAGTAGAACCAACTCTCGAAGCGCTACAGAGAACTTAGCGAACTCATGAACTGAGCCGACTTTGAACTCGTTCAAGATGCTTTCCCAACGATGGAGTGACAGCTCATTCGTTGTCATCCAATCTTCTAGCGCTTGCATCACATCTAGATCTTCTGTTGAGCAACCACAAGTTAGAACTTGAGCTGTCAATTGACGTTGTTGCCAATCAAGATCTTCACGGAACGCCGCACGAGCAAGAGCTTGCCAGTTGTTGTCTACCGCTTGACCATTGATTTGTTTCAAGAACCAGTGAAGTGATAGACGGTCACCTAAGTTGAAGTAAAGCTTCGAAGCTTGCTCAACGGTTTTACCTGTTTCACTTGCCACTGCTGAGATATCCAGTGCTGACTGCAGGCTAGAAAGACGAGCCACATGATGAGCCAGCTTTTCTTCTACTCCACGCTCAATCCATTTCTGAGCAAGTTCGTTATGCTCTTCGACTTCTGATGCAACTAGCATGGTGTCCAGCGTTTCAGTAATAGTGTGAACATCGTCTTTATATAGTGCAACGAGCTCAGTTACTGTGCTCTTACCGCTACGGTTACGTAATAACCAGCGAGAAATACGGCGTAATGCGCGACGTACGTAGAACATAATCTCATATTGAGATTCTGCGGTTGCAACATTATCTAGTGCACGAGTTTGCTTGAGAATACCCTCCAGTTCAAAGATTTCACGGGTTGCACTATAAGCATTTGCGATATCAACCACGCTCGCGCCCGTTTCTTCTTGAAGACGAGTCACGAAGTTACAGCCCATTTCATTAACCATTTGGTTTGCCAGCGCTGTTGCGATGATTTCAGCACGCAGTGGATGGTTTACCATTTGATCTTTGTAGTTACGGCGTAACTCACTTGGGAAGTAAGCAACTAATTGTTTTCCATGGAATTCGTCATTTGCAATTTCGTCAGCGACCAATTGCTCTTTCAGAACCATCTTACCGTACGCTACCAGAACCGAAAGCTCAGGACGTGTAAGGCCAAGACCTTGTTTTTCGCGCTCAATGAGCGTTTCGTCATCTGGAATGTACTCAAGAGCACGATCCAAGTACCCTGCCTTCTCCATTGTATGGATAAAGCGGATTTGCTCTTTAACGATGCCAACGCCTTGTTGTTCAGTCACAGAAATCGACTCAGACTGGCGATATGCATCGTCCAATACGATCTCACCCACTTCGTCTTCCATCGATTCAAGAATTTGGTTGCGTTGTTTAACCGTTAGATCGCCATTCGATACAAGACCGTTCAAGAAGATCTTGATGTTTACTTCATTGTCCGAGCAATCTACGCCACCAACATTATCTACAAAGTCCGTATTTACACGACCGCCTGTGGTTGCGTATTCGATACGACCCAACTGAGTCATACCCAAGTTACCGCCTTCACCAACGACTTTCGCTTTTAAGTCACGTCCATCGATACGGAGTACGTCGTTTGCACGGTCGCCAACGTCAGTGTGTGTCTCGCTAGAAGCTTTAACATACGTACCGATACCACCATTCCAAAGTAGATCCACTTCCATTTGCAGGATCATCTTAATCAGATCATTTGGTGCTAAAGACGCTTTCTTCGTGCCCAACATTTTTTGGATTTCTGGCGTAAGTTGGATCGATTTAGAGCGACGAGAGAAGATACCACCACCCTGTGAGATCAACTCCGCATTGTAATCTTCCCAGCTTGATCGTGGCAGATTGAATAAGCGATTACGCTCTACCCAGCTGGTGGCTGAATCTGGATTTGGATCAATGAAGATGTGCATGTGGTTAAACGCAGCTTGCAGACGAATATGCTTAGATAGCAGCATACCGTTACCAAATACGTCGCCTGCCATATCACCAACACCAATTGCCGTGAAGTCAGTGGTTTGACAGTTGATGCCCATTTCACGGAAGTGGCGCTTCACCGATTCCCAACCACCTTTCGCTGTGATACCCATTGCTTTGTGGTCGTAACCGTTAGAACCGCCTGACGCAAACGCATCACCTAGCCAGAAGTTGTACTCGTCCGATACAGAGTTCGCCAAATCAGAGAACGTCGCTGTACCTTTATCGGCTGCAACAACCAAGTATGGGTCGTCTTCATCGTGACGTACGACACTCTTCGGTGGAATAACTTCACCTTCGATGATGTTATCGGAAACATCAAGAAGCGCGCGAATGAAGCGTTTGTAACAACGCTGACCTTCAGCAAAGATGTCATCACGGTTAGTTAGAGTGTGCTGACGTTTACATACGAAGCCACCTTTTGCACCCACAGGGACAATAACCGTGTTCTTAACTTGCTGTGCTTTAACCAGTCCAAGAATCTCCGTACGGAAGTCTTCTTGACGGTCTGACCAACGCAAACCACCACGTGCGACTTTACCGCCTCGTAGATGCACACCTTCGATATCCGGTGCGTACACGAAGATTTCAAATGCAGGTACAGGTTGAGGAATATCTGGGATTTCGCTTGGCTTCATCTTCAATGATAACCAAGGTTTTGGCTGCTTATCTTCGTCCAACTGGTAGTAGTTAGTACGAAGCGTTGCTGTGATCATTTCCATGTAGCGACGGATAATACGATCATCATCCAAGCTTTCCACACGATCCAATTCTTCAGTAATCTTCTTAATGAGATCGTTCTGACCTTTCTCACTGCCCTTATGTTTTGGATCGAATCGCTTAGCAAACAGGTTAACGAGACCCGTAGCTAAATCCGGGTAATGGCTCAGGGTATCTTCGATATATTGTTGACTGAATGGGAAGCCAACTTGGCGCATGTAACGCGCGTATGCACGAAGGATTGAGATTTCACGACCAGATAGTGAAGCGCCTAGTACCAAACGGTTGAAGCCATCACTTTCTAAGTTACCTGCCCAAATCGCTGCAAATGCTTGTTGGAAACGATCTCGAGCTTCACGAAGATCAACGGTCTTGTCGCTCTTATGCAGCATTGAGAAGTCCAAGATCCAAAACGTTTGGCCGTTGTTCGTTTCGATCTCATATGGTGATTCGCCGATCACGCGTAAGCCTAGGTTTTCCAACATTGGCATCACGTCAGATAGGTGAATTGGCTCGTCGCGGTGGTATAGTTTTAAACGGACCGCTTTCGATTCTGCCGCTTCTTCTTGTGGACGGTAGAACAACATTCCAAGCTTGTTATCATCGCTTAACGCTTCTAAGCGTTCGATGTCTGCAACCGCAGAACCTGGCATCATGTCTTCTTTATATGAACGTGGGAATGCGCTCATGTACTCTTTAGAAAGTGGAAGACCTTTACTCTCACCAAAGTTTGCAATGATGGATTCTTTTAGGCGGTCATCCCATGAAGTCGATACTTCCATTAAGTTCTGCTCAATCTTTTTCACGTCTACATCAATGTTGTTATTTTCTACACGAACAATGTAATGGGTTCTCGCCAGCGGGCTTTCTGAGAAGAAGGTTGTGAATTCAACTTCTTGCTCGCAGCCGAAGTACTGCTTAAGAATGCGTTGCGTTTGACGACGAAGCTCGGTGTTGTAACGATCTTTTGTCACGTAAACCATGCAGCTGAAGAATCGACCAAATGGGTCTTTACGAACAAATAGACGCAACAAGTCACGATCTTGCATTTGCACGACGCCCATCCCCACTTCTAATAGCTCTTCTTCACGAGCTTGAAGGAGCTCATCACGTGGGTAGTTTTCTAGAATGTTGTGCAGGGCTTTGTAAGAGTACGAGCCGTTACGGTAGCCACTCGCTTCTAGAATACGATCCACTTTTTCGCGGATCAGAGGAATACTTTGTACGGCTTGGTTATATACAGCAGAAGTGTAAAGACCTGTGAAACGATGCTCACCAATCACTTTGCCGTTCTTATCGAATTTCTTAACGCCAATATAGTCAGTGTAAGCTGGGCGGTGAATACGAGAGGCCTGATTGCCCTTAGTGATGATCAGCGCGTAAGGTTTTTTCGCTTCAAGGCGCGCAGAGTCTGACAGTTCAGAAAGCTTGATGCTTCGAACACGACTGTCATCAGCAAACATGCCAAGGCCTTTCTCTTTCACCGGCTGGAGTTCAGTGTCACCATTGACACTAACAAGATCATATTCCTTATACCCCATGAAGGTGAAGTTATGATCCCCTAACCAGCGTAGGTATTCGATCGTTTCATCTAAACGATCTGTTTTCATTGAAACACGATCTTTATTCTTCTCAAGATCGTTGGTAACGATCTTAAGTTTTTCAACCATTTGCTTCCAGTCATCAACGACTAAGCGCGTGTCTGATAAGATAGTTAGCAGTTCATTTTTCAACGCTTGCATTTCATCTTTACTGGTTAAACGGTCTACTTCGATGTGGAATAGAGATTGAAGAACGCCGCCCTCGCCATTTACGTCCGTCACTTGCCCTTTCTTATCGCGTTCCAACTGCGTTGGGTTGTTGAGCATCAAGTGAGAAACAAGATCGAGTCGCGTTAGCGCCATCTTGATGGAATCCACCAAAAACGGGCTATCCGGTACAACAATTTCAACAATAGTGTGAGTTGATTGCCAACCTTGGCGGCTGACAGTCGGGTTGAATACCCTGACAGAAATATCTTCTGGTTTCTTTTCATTGACGTGGTGCCACAGGCTAACAACAGCACCATAAAGGTCGGATTCGTTTCGCTGAATTAAGTCATCATCAGCAATGTTACTAAATAAGTGTTGAGCAAGTTTAGTTACAAGCGGTTGGTGAGAAAGCTCGAGTTTGTCTTGAATTAGTTGGTATACCTTTTCAAGCAGAACCGGCACTACATTTTCACGCGCGGTCATATTCACACTCCACATTAGAATTGTTGTTTTGTAGGGGGACTTAACTTCGGGTTTTAGCCTCGAAATTAAGCATAGGTAATGCATGCGCTTATTGTAAAAGCATAATTACAAATGTTTAACAAAAAATAGCAGTGGTAGGAGGTGAAATGTTTGATTATGTGACTAAGATTCCTGTTTAACTCACTAGGAATATCGGGCATCACAGAGTTTCTAACTTTAGAAACTTATTATTTTGGTCAGTTGTGAGTCTAAAACGACCTCTAACGCCTAATTGCGTAAGAAAAGGTCGAAATTTTGATGCATCTAGTTGCACTCTTAAGCCGTTGTCAGTAATGACCTGTACAGAGCTTGCTATGCCAGAATAGTGTGAAAGAAATGTTTGATATGGGATGTTGAGAGAGAAGTAATACTGGTTCATGAGAATGGTTTGTTATCAGAGCAAAAAACTAGGGTGATCGTACTGACCACCCTATTCTTTTGTTGTTTATTCGTCTAGTGCTTTAGTCACTTTTTCGAATAGGTCTTTCGCTAGGTTGTCCATCGCTTTAAGCTTTTCAAGCTCAGCGCGAATAAGCGCTTGGCGACCTTCATCGTATTTACGGAACTTCAATAGAGGATCGATCAGACGAGATGCCACTTGTGGGTTGGTATCGTTCAACTGACGAAGGATCTCACCAGCAAACTGGTAACCAGAACCAGACTTATCATGGAATTGCACTGGGTTTGCGTTTAAGAAAGAACCAATCAAGCTACGTGTACGGTTCGGGTTCTTCAAGCTAAACGCTTCGTGGCTCATGGTTTCTTTCACTTTCTCAAGTGCGTTTTCTACTGGGTTGCTGCCCTGAAGAACAAACCATTTGTCCATAACCAGACCATCATGCTTCCACTTGTCGCTGTAATCCGCCATTAGCGCTTCACGACATTCAAGCTGTGCACTGTTTGCTGCACTCATGGCCGCGATCGTGTCCGTCATATTGTTTGATGACTCGTATTGCGCTTTCGCTAGCTCGTTACCCTTTTCAGTGTGAGCTAGGAACTGCAGACATTGGTTACGCAAAGCTCGTTTACCAATTGCATCGTGAGCAATGCTGTACTCTGCTTGGTTCAATGCATGATAAGTAGCACTCAGCTCATCTTCTAGCTCTTTAGAAAGTGACACTGTAATGCTATTCAGTACCGTATCTACCGCATCAATATCAATCTGCTTGTACCAACCAGTGATTTCGTTGATGGAAGGCAGAGAAAGCACTTGAGCAATAAACGCAGGTTCAAGATTTGCATCAAGCAGGACACCGCGGAATGCATCAATCAAGTCTTCAGACAGCTTAACCTCTCCACCCGCTTGAACATTAGTGACGTTTTGACGAATGTATTTCGCTAATAGCATTTGGCTAGCGTCCCAACGAGCAAAATCGTTCGTTGCGTGCTTCATCAAGAAAATCAGTTCATCATCACTGTAATCGTATTCCAATTTAACTGGTGCAGAGAACTCACGAAGCAATGATGGCACTGGTTGTTCTGCGACGTTTTCGAATACAAAAGTCTGCTTGTCTTGTTTCACGTCTAGGACGTTGTGTACCGATTCACCGTTTATAACCAGGGGAATCACGTCACCGTTTTGTGCGTATAGCTCAATATCAAATGGAATATGTAGCGCTTGTTTTTCTGCTTGGTCGTGCGTTGCTTCAGTAAATTGCTCAACCGTTAGTGCGTAAGTTTTTGTTTCCGCATTGTATTCACTGTTTACACGAAGTGTTGGCGTACCAGACTGGCTGTACCATAAGCGGAACTGCTTAAGGTCAACGCCCGTTGCGTCTTCCATCGCAGAAACGAAATCTTCACACGTTGCCGCGGTGCCATCATGACGCTCGAAGTAAAGCTTCATGCCTTTTTGGAAGCCTTCTTCGCCAAGTAGCGTGTGGTACATACGGATAATTTCGCTGCCCTTTTCGTACACAGTTAGCGTGTAGAAGTTATTCATCTCAATAACTTTATCCGGACGAATTGGATGCGACATAGGGCTTGCGTCTTCCGCGAACTGAGGACCACGAATAGTACGAACGTTGTCGATGCGGTTTACTGCACGCGAACCCAAATCAGATGAGAATTCTTGATCGCGGAATACCGTTAGGCCTTCTTTTAAACTCAGTTGGAACCAGTCACGACAAGTCACACGGTTACCCGTCCAGTTGTGGAAGTACTCGTGACCGATTACCGCTTCAATACCAAGGTATTCGCGGTCAGTCGCAGTTTTTTCATTCGCAAGGACAAACTTCGAGTTGAAGATGTTTAGACCTTTGTTCTCCATCGCGCCCATGTTGAAGAAATCTACAGCCACGATCATGTAAACATCTAGGTCGTATTCAAGACCAAAGCGGTCTTCGTCCCACTTCATAGAGTTGATAAGTGAGGTCATTGCATGACCCGCACGATCGAGGTTACCTTTGTCGACAAAGATTTCTAGGTCAACTTCACGGCCAGATGTTGTTGTGTATTTATCGCTTAGAACATCAAAATCACCGGCTACCAACGCAAACAGGTAAGCTGGTTTTGGGTGCGGATCTTGCCATTGCACCCAATGACGTCCATTTTCTGCTTCGCCTTCAGCGATACGGTTACCATTACTTAGTAGGTATGGGTAAACGGCTTTGTCTGCAATTACTTTTGTTGTGTATTTTGCAAGAACGTCTGGGCGGTCTAAGTAATAAGTGATGCGGCGGAAGCCTTCTGCTTCACATTGTGTACAGAATGCACCACCTGATTTGTATAAACCTTCAAGGGCAGTATTTGCTTCTGGGTCAATCTTAGTAACGATTTCTAATGCAAATTCAGCAGGGAGATCCGTAAGAACTAAAGAAGTTTCTTTGACTTCATGATGAGACCAATCTTCACCATTTACTTTTACGGAGCGTAGCTCTAGCCCTTCACCGTCGAGTTCCAATGTGGTTGATTCACCCTTTTGAACTACTTTTGATACTGCTGTAACGATCGTGTCGTTGTCATAAAGATCAAACGTCAAATCAATATCAGTAATGTGATGAGATGGCGCCTTATAATCTTTGCGATATTTCGCTTGGGGAGCTTGAGACATGTCCATAAATCCTTGTATATAGAACCACAAAAATACCAGGACTAGAGGCTCAAACACCTCTTACTGGTATCACGATATAAGCTATTTGTAGGGGTTGTGGTATCAGAATACAAGTCTTTCTATAAAAAAACGGAGCTTTTAGTGGCTTAGCTCCGCTTTCTGTTTAACATTTAATCAACATCAGAATATTTCACTATTAATAAACCTGCGTGAAATAATGGTGATGAATCATTTATGGCGTCACTCGATTGAGTACCGCGTACATATCACCATTAGAATCTTCAATAGTGAGTTCATTTTGGTTTAATGTATAGCGTGTTCCGTGTTCACCATTCTCATACAAAAGAACCAAATGCTCGCCTTCGGTATAGAAAACACCTTGCTTAACTGACTCCTCACCTTTTTCATTCGATACTCTGAACATGAACACAAAGTCTGGCTGGAGGATTAAGTCCATCTGATTGATGTTGTTAGCAAGCATGCCATCGCCGCCAACCTGAGAACTGGACCAAATACCAGCAAGTGCATCCGAAAGTCCTTTGGTAAAGGTCACGCCGTTAAGGTCGAGAGTGTTGTGGTTGTTGCGATATGCATAAATTTGCGGTTCGTCCGTGTTTAACCCTAGGACAATCGTGTCTTCATTTGCATTGTACAACCCTTCCCAATGGTCAATTGAGTAGTCCTTTTTCTGGATATCGATAGAGAACGTATAGTCTGAGCCCAAAGTCAGCTTAATCGCTCGAAAATTCTCAGAAGAATCGTCGGGATTGGGATTCATGAGGTACCAATCCCCGATCAAAAACGGGGTGTCAAAGTGGCTAAGTTCGTCTTCCTTGTTAGTTTCCGCACTAGAAACGCTGAAGCAGCAAACGCTAAGCAAAATAATGAACCATTTCATAACGGTATCCTTATCGTTTTCTTTTAGCTTAGGCTCTAGATCTCGTTTTCGCGAAATATTTGATCTACATCACGTAAATTGTTGGTGCAAATTAAGCGTATGAACGACCGAGTTCACTATTCAACACACGTTTTAAACACATAAAAAAAGAGCGAGTCATTATGACTCGCTCATGATTCACAGAATTGTTAGTCGTTCTGACTGAATTTTTAGTTCTTCAGCATATCAACCATAACCGCTACTGATTCATCCAGATAAACATCCGGCGCTTCGTAGTCTTTCGGCACATCGTCTAGTGTCTTGAATGGTTCTTTATCCATTGAAGATTGACGTTCATTAATGCGTTCTAGACGTAGAGCTTCCGCTTTATCTGATTCATCTTCGCGAACTTTCTCGTTAAGAGACAACAAGTTATCGTCTTTCTCTTTACGGTACTTCTCGATATCTTCATTGATGAAGCGGAATTCCATTTCATCAGCGATACGTTTGTTATGAAGTTCGGTTAGCTTAGTAACAAGTGCGTCATTGCTTGGGAACGTCTGATATTTTGCTTTATCAATACTATCCCAAGGCAGTGCGTTGTCTTCAACACTCTCGCCCGTTTCGCTTGGTTCAACCGGAGTCGGGTAAGCGATGTCTGGTGCTACACCACGGTTTTGCGTACTACCACCATCAATGCGGTAGAACTTTTGAATCGTGTATTGAACATAGCCAAGCTCTTTATCAAAAAGATCGTAGATATGGTTCAATGAACGGTGCTGCTGAACGGTACCCTTACCGAAAGAGTTTTCACCAAGGATAATCGCACGGTTGTAATCCTGCATTGCCGCCGCAAAAATCTCAGACGCTGAAGCACTGTAGCGATTGATTAATACCGTCAGTGGGCCATCGTAGCTTACTTGACCATCAGTATCCGCATTCACTTTGATACGACCGTAACTATCACGAACTTGAACAACCGGACCTTCTTTAATGAAGAGACCCGTTAGAGCGGTTGCCTCTGTTAGTGCACCACCACCGTTGTTACGTAGATCAACGATGACACCATCAACGTTCTTGGTTTTCAGTTCAGACAGCAGTTTATCTGTATCTTTTGAAAGACCGACATAGAAGCTCGGCACTTCAAGTACACCAATCTTCTTACCGTCTTTTTCGATGATTTCAGATTTAACCGCGCGGTCTTCTAAGCGAACTTTGTCACGGACAATTGTGACAACGTAACTCTTCGCATCTTTGCCCTCAGGCAAGACTTGCAGGTTCACTTTCGTTCCCTTAGGGCCTTTAATTAGCTGAACCACATCATCAAGACGCCAACCGATGACATCAACAACTTCTTCGCCATCTTGTCCAACACCAATAATGCGGTCACCCTCTCCTAGCTGCTTGCTCTTAGATGCAGGGCCACCCGCGACCAAAGAACGGATCACTGTGTAGTCATCAGTCATTTGAAGCACGGCACCAATACCTTCAAGAGAAAGGTTCATCTCTGATTGGAATTGTTCGGCATTTCGAGGAGATAAGTAGCTAGTGTGCGGATCAACTTCACGAGCGAAAGCATTCATGTAAAGTTGGAAAGCGTCTTCGTTGCGAGTTTGCGTGATACGTTTCATCGCGTTGTTGTAACGCTTCTCTAAAACCTCTTTAATTTCTGGCCACTCTTTGCCAGTCATTTTAAGGTTAAGAGCATCGTACTTAACGCGTTTACGCCATAATTCGTTTAACTCTGCTTCGTCTTTTGGCCATGCAGCCTCAGAACGATCTAATTCAATAAATTCATCAGTATCAAACTTGATTTCTTTATCGAGTAGAGTCAACGCGTAAGCAAAACGGTCAAAACGCTTCTGCATCGAAAGGTTATAAACATCAAAAGCAATCTTGTTGTTACCAGCTTTAAGCTGATCATCAAGGCTGATTGACCAATCTTTGAAAGAGTCGATATCGGCTTGAGTAAAAATATTTCTATTGTAATCAAGCATTTCTACGTAGCGTTCAAAGATCGCTTTGGAGAAATCATCGTTAAGATTGAAGTGCTTATAATGAGAGCGGGTAAATCGAGAAGTTACTCGTTTGCTGGCTGTTTCATGCTGAACTTCAGGTGCAAGAACCGGCAAATCATCTTTGTTTAGTTTGGCTTCTAGAGCCTGAGCTGATGCTGCTAGCCAGAAGCTAGCAGCAATCAGTGTCACTTTTGAACGGCAATTCATGCGTAGGAGTATCTCCCTTATGCGCGCAAGTGCTCCGCTTTCACAACCATTTGTAGGCCGTTAGCAAGTTGAACACGTACATCATCCTTATTGACTTCAACAATGGTCGCTGCCATGTTTCCTTTGCCCATGTTCACGTTAACTGCGTTGCCGATTGTGATTTCGTCAGCGTTTAGTGCGCGTGTTTCTACAGGCTTACTTTCTTTTTGTACTTTTGGTTTGTTAGCACGACGAGGCTGTTGTGGCTTCTTAGCCGCAGGTTTTGCTTTCGCCTTACCCTCTTCGCGAGCTTTTTGAGCTTGCTCTTTACGACGAGCTTGAACCTTCGCTTTGCTTTCAGCAAGTGTCGCTTTAGCGTGTTCTACGTGTTCTTCTTCTAGCTCACCACATGGGTTGCCATCTAGGTCAACACGTACTGCACCTGGTTTTACACCGTGTAGGTAACGCCATGATGAAGTGTACTGTCTTAACGCTGCACGAAGCTGAGTTTTGCTTACTTTTTCGTCTTCATTTAGACGTTCCGCAAGATCTTGAAAAATACCAATTTTCAGAGGCTTTGCTTCACCTTCTAAAGTAAAGCACTTAGGGAAACATTCAGCAATGTATGCGATAACTTCTTTGCTGTTTTTTAACTTTTCAGTCATGAGGGTTCCTGGTTTGAGCGGATTTCCGCGAAGCATTAAGAAAAAATATTCTCGTATTATAGTGACATGCCAAGGAAAAACCACACTCGAAGGCGAATTTATGCGTCGTTAGCGTGCGAATTAAGCAGCTTTTCTACTTCAGCCATAAAATAAGTGAGACCTTCTTCATCAATTTCATTGAATCGACCGATATTTGGACTGTCGATATCCAATACTCCAGCCACTTCCCCATTGATAGTAAAAGGAATAACAATTTCTGAGTTACTTGCTGCATCACAAGCAATATGACCTTCAAACTCGTGCACGTCGTATACTCTTTGTACGCTGTTAGTTTGTGCAGCAGTGCCACAGACACCTTTTCCCATTGGAATTCGAACGCAAGCAGGCTTACCTTGGAAAGGACCAAGCACCAACTCATCCCCTTTTGTTAGGTAAAAACCGGCCCAGTTTAGGTTTTCTAGTTCCATAAATAGAAGAGCGCTGATGTTAGAAAGGTTTGCGATGTAGTCTTTTTCTGATTCGATAAGCGCAACTGCTTGCTTGGTAAGTCTTTGGTATTGTTCTATGTTCATATTAACTTCCTACTTTTTATTTAGGCTTCCATTCTTATGGTATGGCGTTACAATGCAGCCCTACTTTTTAATAGGACTTATTCTCAATTACAATGAATCCGAAAAACGACACTATTAGCCGTTCTTGGTTGATAACACAAGTGAAAAAGCACAAGTCCAAGCTGATTCTAGCGAACTTGATAGCTGTACTTGCGACCTTGATTAGTGTTCCAATCCCTCTTCTTATGCCTCTAATGGTAGATGAAGTCTTATTGGACAAACCGGCATCCGGCCTTGCGGCGATGAACTCGGTTTTACCAGAAGCGTGGCATACACCCACGGGTTATATCTTTTTTACTCTGTTCTTGGTTGTGCTGATGAGAGCCGCTAGCCAAGGCCTGAATATTCTTCAAAGTCGTCAATTCACCCTCGTTTCAAAGACCATCACCTTTGAAATGCGCAGTAAGATGATCGACAAGCTTGGACGTATTAGCATTCGACAATACGAAACCAAAGGCAGCGGTGGCATTAACGCACACCTTATCACTGACATCGAGACCATTGATAAATTTATTGGTTCTACATTAGCAAAATTCGTTATCAGCTTTCTAACCGTTATTGGTACGGCAATCGTGCTACTTTGGCTCGATTGGAGGCTCGGTCTTTTTATCCTCTTGGTTAACCCTATTGTCATCTACTTCTCGCGAAAGTTGGGAAGTATGGTTAAGCACCTCAAACGTAAAGAAAACCACTCGTTCGAGATTTTCCAAAACCGCCTAGTCGAAACACTTGACGGCATCTATCAACTGCGTGCAGCTAATAAAGAAAGAGAATTCCTTCAACAACTGAAAGGCAGCGCGGATCAAGTTCGTATCGATGCTGACAAATACGCATGGCAATCAGAAGCCGCTGGACGTGTTTCTTTTCTCCTTTTCTTAATCGGCTTCGAATTGTTTCGCGCTGTCGCAATGTTAATGGTGATGTTCAGCGATCTCACCATTGGTCAAATCTTTGCGGTGTTTGGTTACCTTTGGTTTATGTTGTCTCCTGTTCAAGAGCTTTTGGGCATCCAGTTCTCTTGGTACAGCGCAAAAGCGGCGCTTAAACGCATCAATGACCTACTCGAGTTAGAGGAAGAACATAGACCTGTCTCGAAAGTAAATCCTTTCAAAGAAAATCGAGAAGTTGATGTAAAAATTGAACATATTGATTTTTCATACAACAATGAAAATAAAGTACTGGACGATCTTTCTCTACACATCCCTGCGGGCAAGAAAGTAGCGCTTGTGGGTGCAAGTGGCGGCGGTAAATCGACGCTTATCCAGCTCTTGATCGGGGTTTACCGTCAGAATGCAGGTTCTATCCGTTTTAATGATGAACTGACGGAAGACATCAGTTTCGAAGTGATACGCGACAAGATTGCCGTTGTTTTACAACAACCTATACTATTTAATGACACCTTGAGGCATAATCTCACCCTTGGTGGTGACTTTGATGAAATGTCACTGTGGCGAGCACTAGAAGTTGCACAGCTGCAAGATGTCATTTCTCAACTTAACCATGGTTTGGATACTCAAATTGGTCGCAATGGTATTCGTCTATCTGGCGGTCAGCGTCAGCGCTTAGCGATTGCGCGTATGGTGCTGAGCAACCCACAATTTGTTATCCTCGATGAGGCAACGTCGGCATTAGATACCGCAACCGAAGCGGCATTGCACAAGGCGTTAACTGAATTCTTACGTGGAAGAACCACGCTCATCGTCGCCCACCGTTTATCTGCGGTGAAGCAAGCGGATTTGATTTATGTGCTTGAAGACGGAAGAGTGACGCAAACAGGAACACATGGTGAGCTCGTTGAGCAAGAAGGCTTATATCAAACCTTGTACGGGGGCATTCAGTCCCACGCTTAACCCATTCTTTGTAGAGAGGTCGTTGTGACCTCTCTGTCTAAACACGCCATTCAACCGAGCAGCGTCCGCTTATGCCAAGGTTGCGAACTGCCTGTCGATATCGTCGATTTGCGTAACGGTAAAAATGCATACTGCCCACGTTGTGGCACTCAACTATACCGCGGCGGCAGCCCTAGCCTGTCAGGTAATCTTGCTATTGCAGTAACCTGTATTCTGCTCTTTATTCCTTCGCACTTTTTTAACTTCATCAGTATTCGTCTGTTTGGTGTGATGATTCCGGCAACATTGCCTTCAGGAATGATCACGCTTTTTCAAGAAGGCTTTGTTCTTCTTTCTATTCTTATCCTATTTTGTAGCTCACTCGCCCCACTCATCGTTTGCAGTTCTGTTGTCACGGCCCATTGGTCGCTACACAAACGGTGGTTTAAAGGTTTGCGCGTATCACTTTGGTTGATTCAACATCTTAAGCATTGGGTGATGCTGGATGTCTTTCTTGTGAGCATCGCGATCTCTTGCTTCAAACTCCAAGATTACTCCGATATTTTTGTTGGGCCTGGGTTGATTGGCCTTGTGCTACTGCAAGTTTTTACTGTTTTACTAATATCTCGTATTAGCGTTCGTCGTTATTGGGAAGCTTGGCAACCTGAAACCAGTTATGACTTTGAACACAAAGATGTGCACTGCCATGAATGCCATCTATCGCAGCCTGAGGCTGGAAATTGCCATCGCTGCCACCATGAGCTGTATCATCGCAAACCGAATTCAATCCAAAAGACATGGGCGTACTTAATCGCCGCGACCATTGCAATCTTCCCTGCTAACTTGATTCCGATTTCGATTTTGCTCACCAATGGCAAACGTTTAGAGGACACCATTTTCTCGGGCGTTGCGGGTTTGGTTAAAAATGGCATGTACGGTATCGCGATCATCATTTTTGTTGCCAGTATCGTGGTGCCTGTCGCTAAGATTCTCGGCCTTACTTACATCTTGCTATGTATCAAGTTCAAACGTTCGGTGTATAGAAGACAGCGAATGATGGTTTATTTTGCAGTAAAGTGGATCGGTAAATGGTCCGTGATGGATTTGTTTGTTATTTCTATCATGATGACATTAGTCGATCGTGGACAGATTCTCGACTTTACACCTGGGTATGGCGCAGTAGCGTTCGGTGTCGTAGTCGTACTTACAATGCTCGCGGCGGAGAGCATTGATCCAAGGCTTATTTGGGACCAAGCCCAAACACAATCAGAAAAAGAGTCAATTAATGAGTGATCAGAACAGTTCTCAAACGTCATACGTGCCAGATGTAAAGAGGAGTAAAGGTATATCTCCCCTTTGGCTATTACCGATTTTGACCATGGTATTAGCCGGATGGCTCGTAATGAAATCGATTCATGACGCGGGACAACGTGTGCAAATCTATTTCTCCGATGCAGCAGGTTTAGTCGCAGGACGAACGACCATTCGCTATCAGGGTTTAGAAGTGGGTATGGTGCGAGATATCAACCTATCCGAAGATTTGGGCAGCATTTATGTGGATGCAGACATCTACCCAGAGGCGGCTAAATTGCTTAACGACAAAACGCGCTTTTGGTTGGTTAAGCCCACAGCAAGCTTAACTGGCGTGTCTGGTCTTGATGCACTTGTATCTGGTAACTACATTTCTATTCAGCCAGGCGACGGTAAAAAGTTTGAAACGACCTTCACCGCACTTGAATCAGCGCCTACTGACCTACGTGTGACACAAGGCCTGAACATTAAATTGAAGAGCCGAGACTTGGGTGGCGTTTCGATTGGTTCGCAAATCGTCTACAAAAAGATCCCAATTGGTGAGGTATTCAGCTACCAGCTCAACGAAGATGCGAAATCCATCACCATCCAAGCCAACATCCAAGAGCAATACCAGCACCTGATCAACAGTCACAGTCGTTTTTGGAATGTCAGTGGCATTGGTGCCAACATCGGCTTTGACGGTGTTGATGTTCGTCTTGAAAGCATGAGTGCCCTACTGGGCGGTGCTATTGCGGTAGACTCGCCTGACGATGGCGAGCCAGTAAAAGAGAACACGGAGTTCCGCCTTTATAAAGACCTTAAAACCGCTGGTCGAGGGATCCCAATCAAAATCGCGCTTCCTGATGACAACAAAATTAGCGGCGAAGGCGCGCCCATAATGTATCGCGGCATCGAAGTCGGACAAATCACAGACTTAAATCTTTCTGAAGGTCGTGAAGTCATTTTGGCATCCGCTGCTATTCAACCAGCCTTTAGCGATATGCTGACTTCAGGAACGCGTTTTGTTCTTGAAGAGGCAAAAGTTTCTCTATCTGGCGTCGAAAATATCGCAAACCTTGTTCGCGGCAATTTCTTAACCATTGTTCCGGGTAAAGGTGAACGCGCTCGTCGATTTACTGCTATTCGTCAGAACGTCTTTGACCAGCAACAACAGAAGTCGATTGCAATTCGTCTTGTGTCTGATAACTCCTTCGGTTTGGATAGCGGTGCAAACGTGCTTTATAAAGGCATCGTGGTAGGTTCAATCATTAAAGTCGGCCTGCTTGATGAAGCAAAAGCGCAGGCAGCAAAACATGAAGTGTTTATGGATGTTTTGATTGATAACGAATACAAACACCTGATCAAATCGAATAACCGTTTTTATGTTACTGGTAGCGCTTCTGCAGAACTAACAGAATCAGGTTTGAGTGTTACGGTTCCTCCTGCGAAGCAGCTTCTTACTGGCTCAATTAGCTTTGTTAGCGAAGGGCAAGAGAGTATCCAGAAAGAGTACCAACTGTTCCAAAGCGCTTCGTTGGCAGAATTGGCCCAATATAACCAAACTGGTTCGAAGACATTGAGCCTGTTCGCCACCGAGCTTCCTCCTATTTCCAAAGGTAGCCCTCTGCTCTATCGTAACTTGCCAGTTGGCAGCATCTCTGACTTCAACTTGGTGGACGGCGGTGTTGTTGTCAAAGCAACCATTGAAAATCGTTATGCTCATCTGCTAACCACACAAACGGTATTTTGGAACCGCTCTGGCGTAGAAATAGATGCATCTTTATCTGGCATCAGTGTTAAAGCGCATCCTCTCAAGACGTTAATTAAGGGCGGCATTGCTTTCGATTCTATCCCTGGCATCGAAAATAAAGTTGGCCAACGTTGGAAGCTTTACAACGATCAAAATCAAGCTCGTAAGTTTGGCCGTGTAATAGCGCTGGAAACCGATGGTAGCCAAGAAGTGACCAAAGGTATGCCGATTAAATATCAAGGCGTTAAAGTCGGTGAAGTCACAATGGTGGTGCCGAACTTTCAGCGTGAAATGGTTGAAGTCACCGCCCGCATTCTTCCTGAATATGTCAATAGCATCGCCGTTACCGGGTCACACTTTTGGCTAACAGAGCCTGAGATTGGCCTAGGCGGAGTTAAGAACTTGGGTGCGCTGGTATCAAAATCCATCAGCGTAGAGCCAGGTAAAGGTTCAGCGAAATTTAAGTTTGATTTAGCTAAGAACGAGCAAGCGGAACCAGGCGTATCCTTCACACTACAAAGTGAACAACGTGGCTCCGTCCAAGTTGGTACCCCTATCTTATACCGACAGATGGAGGTAGGCAGCGTAACTAAAGTCAGCTTGGGTGAATTTGCTGATCGCGTCGTTACGAGGATCGAGGTCAAATCTGAGTATGCTTACCTTGTTCGTCAAAACAGTGTGTTCTGGAACGTCTCAGGTGTGGATGTTTCTATTGGCCTAGGTGGCGCGAACATCAAAGCAGGCACATTTGACAGCTTAGTCCGTGGCGGCATTGCTTTCTCGACACCAGAACAATCGCAAATTCCACCAGCGGCAAAAAAAGGTCAATCTTTCTACTTGTACCCTCAAGCTGAAGAAAGTTGGACTCAATGGCGCACTGCAATTCCCAAACCATAGCGCGTTAAGACAACACTAACGTCGTAAAGAGCAGCAAACGCTGCTCTTTTTTATTACTCACTCTTATGTGGCTATTCGTTTCTGACCCGCTTTCGTATATTATTTGCAGCAAATTCTGCAATCGAGATTTCACTTTGCATCCTAATGTTTACATCCCAGAAGCTTTTCTGGAAAAAATCCAAACTATCCTCCCTGCTCACCTCAACATGGAAGACTTTATCGCGTCATGCCAAAAGCCGCTGCGCAAAAGTATTCGTGTTAATACGCTTAAGATTAGCGTAGAGGCGTTTCTCGAACGTGCTGAAGCAAAAGGTTGGAAGCTTTCACCAGTACCTTGGTGTAATACGGGTTTTTGGATCGAAGCGGATGAGTCGGTTGTGCCACTTGGTAATACTGCTGAACACATGTCAGGGCTATTCTACATTCAAGAAGCCAGCTCAATGATGCCAGTATCGGCTTTGTTTATGAATGACGAGTCGTACGATGCCGTTCTTGATACCGCAGCTGCGCCCGGTTCAAAAACGACTCAAATCGCTGCGCTTATGAATAATGAAGGCGTGTTGGTGGCGAACGAATACGCAGCAAGTCGTGTAAAAGTGCTACACGCTAACATTGAACGATGTGGTGTACGTAATGCAGCATTAAGCAACTTCGATGGTCGCGTATTTGGCGGTTGGTTACCGGAACAGTTTGATGCTGTTTTACTCGACGCACCATGTTCAGGGGAAGGCACCGTTCGTAAAGACGAAGATGCAATGAAGAACTGGACTCAATCGTCGGTTGTCGAGATTGCAGATACGCAGAAAGATCTGATTGAAAGTGCTTTCCATGCTCTAAAACCTGGCGGCGTTATGGTTTATTCAACCTGTACGTTGAGTACCGAAGAGAACCAACAGGTTTGCCATCACCTTAAAGAGACATTTGGTGACGCGGTTGAATTCGAAAGCTTAAAAGATCTGTTTGAAAATGCAGAAGCGGCGCTAACTGAAGAAGGCTTCTTGCACATCTTCCCTCAAGTTTATGACTGTGAGGGCTTCTTCGTCGCTCGCATTCGTAAACTTACCGCAGTCGAAGCGCCAAAAGTGAAAAAGCGCATGGGTAAATTCCCATTTTCGAAAGCATCAAACAAAGAGTCAGCGGAGATTGCTAAACAGCTACAAAATACGATGGATATTAAAGTGCCTGAAGACAGCACAGTTTGGATTCGCGAGAAAGATGTTTGGCTTTTCCCTGACGCGCTAGAGCCAATGATTGGTGAACTGCGTTTCTCTCGTATGGGTATCAAAATTGCTGAAGCACACAAGAACGGTTACCGCTGGCAACATCAAGTCGCAACGGCTCTAGCTACCGGCGATGAGAAAAATGCTATTGAGTTAACGATTGAAGAAGCACGCGAGTGGTACATGGGTCGCGATGTTCGCCCACAAAACATTCCAGCAGATATGAAGACAGGTAAAGGCGAAGTGTTCGTTAAGTATGAAGGTGCGATTATTGGTCTTGGGAAATGGGTAAGCAACCGCATTAAAAACGGTCTGCCACGTGAACTTGTGCGTGATAAGAACTTATTTTAGTAGCAAAGTGACACGCTATAAATAAATGAAAAGCCATCGTATTTACGATGGCTTTTTGGTTCTAAAGCATGATTGGAGCTGGGTTCACTAGCGATCCGAGTGCCCTGTACTAAACTGAATGTATCAAAGCATCGCTTTGAAACGGCATTTCTCTCTATGTTTAGCCAGCAATATGTGTTGGTCACAAAGTTTAGCGCAGGCTCTTAAAAGAGCCGTTTCCCCTAGGCCCAAAATAAGGACGAGTTTGGGCCATTTTTTTGGCAGACACTTTCTAAAAGGAAAGTCAAAATGTCATTCACTTAACTCGAACCACCAGCCAAGACTGCCTTTAAGCTTTAATAAGCGATTAAGCCAGACGAATGCCGTCTTTCTCGATAACGATCTTACCCGCTTTGTATAGACCGCCGATGGTCTTTTTGTAAGTACCTTTACTTGTGCGGAACATTTCAAAGATCGCTTCTGGTGAAGATTTATCGTTAAGAGGCAAGAAACCGCCCTTCTTCTCTAGGAGTTCAATCACTTTACTCGAAAGATCATCCATCTTCGCAACGCCGACTTTTTGTAGCGCTAAGTCAATCTTACCGTCTTCACGAACTTGCTTGATGTAACCTTTCAGTTTCTTACCGATAAACAATTTACCGAATACGTCTGATGGGAAGATCATGCCCCAATGTTCACCGTTCACGATAGCCTTGTAACCAAGTTGGCTGCGCTCAGCGATAATTAGATCAACCTGTTCGTTCACTTCGTAGTTAGCTGGCGTTTTATCAAGCCATTTGTTGAACTTCGTTGTACCTACGATACGGCCAGAGGCTTTATCTGTGTAAACGTAAACCAGAATGTTTTGGCCAGCAGTAAAGCGTGCACGTTGCTCACTAAAGGGGATCAGAAGATCTTTTTCTTTAATACCCCAGTTTACGAACGCACCCGTTTTGTTGATGCCTTCGATTTTCATTAGACCCCATTCGCCGACTTGAGCGATAGGTTTATCAATGGTCGCAGCTAGCTGGCTTTCTGAATCGAAGTAAAGAAATACGTCAAGATGAGCACCTAGCTCAGTGCCTTCTGGAACATATTTGTTAGGCAGCAGTACAGAACCGTAATCTTCACCATCCAGAAATACGCCAAAATCAGCCGTTTTAATGACTTCTAAGCTGTTAATTTGACCAATTTTAATCATTGAATTTGTCTCTTTTTAAATTTACAGGGAATTATACCCAAACTAACAAGAAAATCAGAGAGAAAAGCGAACCTCTCTGTTATGCTTTGATCGTTCAACAATTTATCCTAGTCCGAACTTAAGTTAATGCAATTAACGGACGCTTATGGGTATAGGATGCTTTAGCAAAATCAGGAGCCTTCCTTGGTCACTGTCGACAAACAAGACTCGGTAACTTTAAAAATCAGCCACGCATTGGCAAAGAGTAAAACGCTCGACCTTGATATCTATATTTTTGTCCCTGGTGAGTTGGGGTTAAATTCCGACATCATTAGTGAGTCTGAGTACTACTACACTTCGATTACACAAAAACGCTCTTACTACAGTACGGAAGTACTGCTGCCTTTGGTACACAGCCGTCTCGCCAAACGTGGTCGCCTGTCCAATCGCCAATATCGTGTAAGTTTGAGTTTGTTTGCTTATCAATACGTTATAGCACTTGATAAAGCCGTCGCGGCGCTAAATAAACACGAGAATGACAGTGTCACGGCTGAAGAAGTAGATGAGGTGATTGAGCTGACGCTTGATATCCTAAAACGTCTGCGTCGTTCGATCCCTTATGAAGAGAACCTCAAGCGTTACTACGTCAACATCGATAACTATCTGTCTTGGTACACCGAGCAGAGGTTCCTATCTCTCGTGGCTCACCTTCCTCGCGAAGGCGATTACAGCACAATTAAAGATCGCTTGATTACGTTATGTGAGAAAGAGCAAGCGCACCGTAAGCTAAATAACTACAACTCGACAAACGTTGTGGATGACGTGACGCGTCTGTCAAACAAGATGCGTTTATTAAGGCGCTTGATTGAGCACCCTATTGTCCTGCGCGAAAAAACCATGTCGATGGGTAACAACATTAAGCGTGCAATCAAAGGCATCGCGACAGGTTTAGTGATGGTCGTGGTGACGAGTACCGTGATTCTTGCGCGAGACTACTTAGGCGAGATTTCTGCGTCTTTCATTATCGCGATGTCCTTTATTTATGCCCTTCGTGAAATCTTTAAAGATGACTTGCGTGACGCAATGTGGCGTTGGATTCGTAAAGGTAAGCCAAAGTGGCGTAAGAAATACATGGATCCAACGACGAAGAAAGTCGTTGGCCGTAAGTTGGAATGGCTAGATTACCGTTCGCTTTCAAGCTTACCTGACCGCATTCAAAACATTCGTAAGAAACGAGTCGTTCAGCGTGAAGAGCAAATTCTTCATTACCATGCTAAGACCGAGATGGCGACGTCTTTGTTCTTAAGTGGTTACGAGCAAACTCGTGAGACATTGAATATGAGTCTACGTCCGATTATTCGCTTAATGGACAAGAGCTCAAACCGTGTTTATCGCTTAAATGAAGGGCAAGTGAGTAAAGAGTCCGTTGAGAAACGCCACTTGCTCAATGTGATTGTCAAAGAAGACAACCACACCGATGAGCCCGTTTACTATCGCTGGAAGGTGGTATTAAACCGCTCTAAAATTGTTTCGATTGAGAAAATCGACTTGGTATAAACCCATCAAATGGGAAACGACATTAAGCAGCTTGTTTTTGAGCTGCTTTTTTTATCGAAAGCGTTAGAGAAAATTCAGCCATTGGCTCTTCACCATTCACGCTTGGACACAGCGCCGTAATCTTAACATCTCGATTAATACGCTCGCCTGTTTCTAGTGTCATTCGCAGCATTTCATCAATCAGTGGACCGTCATGACAAACAAAGTGTACATCCCCTTCCGGACGTTTTAAAAATTCAGCCGACACGCCTTTAAAAGCCAAAGAAATGCGTTCTCCCTGCTCTTGAGCTTTACTCATGGCAAGAAAGCCACCCGCGACATCCGCACCAACAGCAAGCGCACCAAAATACATACTATTAAGATGGTTCTTCGTTCTACGTCTCAGTGGAATTTTGACTTCTACATGTTGGTCGTCAATCGCCAAGATCTTTGGGCGACATAACCAAATGAGCGGGACTTTCGAAAAACCAAAAAGGTTTAAGTAAAGATTTGCACGTCGAACAGCAGATAACATCTTGGTCTCCTTACCAGACTAGTCAGACCAGTTAATCAACGAAGCATAAAAATGTCAAAGAAATGTTAATGATAAATCGATCTCCGTATAGAAAATCGCAAACGGTTTCTTTTGACAAGCAATGAAAGCTGGATATGAAACTTCCGCCGTAGCCCGCTTTACAAGGTATTTTGCAAGATTTGCGTGTTAGCAAATAGAAAAACTAGTTATAAATTCAAACGACTATGTATTGATCTCCAAGGACATTTTTGTCATTTATACATAACTATCACTGATGATAAGACACAGCATTACATACATTTCGGTATTTACTAGATAAGAATCCCGTGAAACGGTTTATTCCTAACTATAATTCCGTTATCTTTACCGCTTCGCAATAGAGAATAAAGCTATAACATGCCTATTAAAACAGATGAATTGAGAACCCAACCTTTGGGTCCGATGCCGACACCCGCAGAGCTAGGTAGCGTACATCCAATTACCGATGACGTCGCTGACCGTATCGCTCAATCTCGTCGTCAAATTGAGAAGATTTTAACTGGTGAGGATGACCGCATCCTTGCTATCGTTGGCCCATGTTCGGTGCACGACACTGAAGCGGCAATTGACTACGCAACTCGCCTTGCGAACATTCAAGATAAGTACAAAGATGAACTGTTCATCGTAATGCGTACTTACTTTGAAAAACCTCGTACCGTTGTTGGTTGGAAAGGCCTAATCACGGACCCTAACCTAGATGGTTCATACGCGCTTGAAGCTGGCCTTCACAAAGCACGCAAACTGCTACTGGATATCAACAAGCTTGGCCTTGCGACCGCTACTGAGTTTCTTGATATGATCACAGGCCAGTACATTGCTGATCTGATCACGTGGGGCGCAATTGGTGCTCGTACAACAGAATCGCAAATCCACCGTGAGATGGCTTCTGCGCTATCTTGCCCTGTTGGCTTCAAGAACGGTACAAATGGTAATGTGAAAATCGCGATCGACGCGATTCGTGCGTCAAAAGCATCACACTACTTCTACTCTCCAGACAAGAATGGTCGCATGACGGTTTACCGCACAAGTGGTAACCCATACGGTCATATCATTCTTCGTGGTGGTGAGAAAGGTCCTAACTTTGATGAAGCGTCTGTTAAACAAGCGTGCGAAGCTCTGGCAGAGTTCGACTTGCCACAACGTCTGATTGTAGACTTCAGCCATGCGAACTGTCAGAAACAGCACCGCAAGCAAATTGAAGTTGCACAAGATATTTGTGACCAAATTAAATCAGGCAGCACTCGCATTGCGGGTATCATGGCGGAAAGCTTCATCATTGAAGGCAATCAGCCAATGACTGATATTCACAACTTAACTTACGGTCAATCTATCACTGACCCATGTCTGAGTTGGGATGATACTGTAACTATGCTAGATATGCTGGCAGAAGCAGTAAAATCCAGTAAGTAATTTCCCTATAACAAGATAATCAAGGAATCTTCATGCCATCGTTTGATATTGTTTCAGAAATCGATACCGTTGAACTACGTAACGCGGTTGATAACGCTAACCGTGAACTATCGACTCGTTTCGATTTCCGCAATGTGAATGCGAGCTTTGAGCTAGTAGAAGAAAATGTAAAAGTGTCCGCAGAAGGCGAGTTCCAGCTTAAGCAAATGCGTGACATCCTACGTAGCCACTTGGCAAAGCGTAACATTGATGCGAACGCTATGGATGCAAAAAATCCAGAAGCGACGGGTAAAAACTGGCACCAAAACATCGCTTTCCGCCAAGGCATCGATACGCCTACTGCGAAAAAGCTAGTTAAGCTAATCAAAGATGCGAAGCTTAAAGTTCAAGCGTCTATCCAAGGCGACAAAGTGCGCGTAACGGGTAAGAAGCGTGACGACTTACAAGCGACGATTGCAGCGATCCGTGAAGCAGAGATGGGTATCCCATTTCAGTACAACAACTTCCGTGATTAATTGCGCTCTCCTATTCGCCTTGTAGGTGGATAAGAAAAGTGGAATAAAAAACGCCGGCGATAATCTCGTCGGCGTTTTTGTAGAAGCTTAATGTCTAGTGGCCTTGAGGATTAGATCACTAAATCTTGCCCTTGCAGCAGCGAGAACTCGCTTGTTCCGTGAGGAATGAACACACATACACGAAGCTTCTCCTCTTTGGCTTTTCTCAGCATGTCGGAGAGCTCAGTTGCACTGGAGAATGCCTCACGTTCTGCATCTCTTCTCACCAGCTCCATTACATCCGCTTCGCATTTCGTTGAGTGAAGTGCCAGCTCTGCTTGCTGCATATAACGCACAGCTTTGATAGGTAACATTTCCACATCTTTACCTACCTGAATCCATGTACAACTGCCTGCCTCATCCAACGGCTTGGTCATGGTTTCTTGATAGATGGTTTCAAGCTCTCGATTGTCGCGCGCATTTTCTACTTCAGGATGAGAGAAATAGTTCTCCCAAAACTTACGACGTAAATCGACGCTTGGTAGCGCTTCTTTAATCGAGTTACGTTTTGAGTTAGCAAACTCCGCCATCAATCCCATGTTTTGCGGCAGAATCGCTTCTAACTTTTCTCGAATGTTGCGGATCAGTACAGGAGA
The DNA here is from genome assembly GCF_030248375.1 of Vibrio sp. B181a. Taxonomy (NCBI): domain Bacteria; kingdom Pseudomonadati; phylum Pseudomonadota; class Gammaproteobacteria; order Vibrionales; family Vibrionaceae; genus Vibrio; species Vibrio sp. B181a. The sequence goes on from NZ_JAHGAD010000010.1 coordinate 47,639, forward strand.
CGCGCCACCACTCGAGATAGCGATTTGAATGCGTCCGCGATTAATCATTGAAGGCGTAATGAAATCACAGTAAGGCTTGTCGTCTACAACGTTGACTAAGATGCCTAACTCTTTCGCGTCTTTATAGACCTGATGATTCAGTTCTGGGTTATCTGTGGTTGCCCACACTTGAATGAAAGACTTTGTGACAAGGTCACTTGAGTAAAAGCGTTGAATCCAATGTACTTGCTGCTCTTGAGCAAGCTTATCGAGGAAATCAACAAGGCTTGGGGAGACAATGGTAACATCCGCACCAGCTTTAAGCAGTGCCTCCACTTTACGGCTTGCTACTTCACCACCACCAACAACCAGTACTGGTTTATTCACTAAATCTAAGAACAGAGGAAAATATCGCATTTCAATCCATGATCACTTCAAATAACTGTCGAAATTCATGCTACCAAAAATGGGGCAATCACTTCACCTTGTTTCGACTTCACAAATAATATTTGTTCAAATTTTCGGCTGACATAGCCGCCCTACACTAATGACACTTTTAATAACAAACTTTTATCCTTCTGTTTTATTCCTTCTTTTACCGATTGTTCTGATGCACCAATTCAACAATTAGTTGCACTATTTACAAACAATTAACATTTCGTCATTCTAAATCGCAAGGCGCTTTGTGACTTCTCTCCAAAACTCTTTTTAAATTATATGTTTGAGAATTAGCAAATCCTTTCCTACGCTTTAACTGATTGATTTGACGATGGCCGTTTCTTCTAAAATCAATCATGTAGGACGAAAACACAAACGAATTGGACACGTTGTATCAGGTCGCTCCTGATTAAACATGGATCATACAGGAAGGATACAAATGGCGAATAAACTCACAGTTCTTGCTTCCGTCGTAGCGGCTTCTACTGCAATGATGGCGACTTCAGCTCAAGCAGCAGACACTACTCTGGACAAAGTCACAAAACAAGGTTTTATTACTTGTGGCGTAAGTACCGGTCTACCTGGTTTCTCAAACCCTAACTCAAAAGGTGAATGGGAAGGTATCGACGTAGAATATTGCCAAGCACTGGCTGCAGCCGTTCTTGGGGATAAAACGAAAGTTAAATATGTACCCCTTACCGCGAAAGAACGTTTCACTGCACTTCAATCGGGTGAAATCGATGTGCTTTCACGTAACACCACCTGGACACTACACCGTGATACGGCTCTTGGCTTGAACTTTGTCGGCGTTAACTATTACGACGGTCAGGGATTCATGGTTAAGAAAGATCTTGGTGTATCAAGTGCGAAGGAGCTTGATGGCGCATCAGTGTGTGTACAGTCAGGTACGACAACGGAGCTTAACTTGGCGGACTACTTCCGCAACCAAGGTATGGCATACAAACCCGTCGTATTTGATACAGCTGCACAAACTTCTAAAGGTTTTGATGCTGGTCGCTGTGACGTACTGACGACGGACCAATCTGGTCTGTATGCTCTGCGTTTAAACCTTAAAGACCCTTCTTCTGCAACCGTTCTTCCTGAAATCATCTCTAAAGAGCCTCTAGGCCCAGTGGTACGTCAAGGTGATGACCAATGGTTCAATATTGCCAAGTGGACTCTATTTGCGATGGTAAATGCGGAAGAGTATGGCATTAGCTCTAAGAATGCTGATGAGATGTTGAAATCGAAAGATCCAAACATCAAACGTATTCTTGGTGTGGACGGCCCGAAAGGTAAAGGTCTAGGCATTCGTGACGATTGGGGCTACCAAGTTATCAAGCAAGTAGGTAACTATGGTGAAAGCTTCGAGCGTACGGTTGGTACTGGTTCACCGCTGAAAATTTCTCGTGGTGTGAACGCACTATGGAATGCAGGCGGCTTCATGTACGCGCCACCAATCCGCTAATACAACGATTATCACAGGGCGGTTTATGCCGCCCTTTTTCGTGAGTAACTGTATAAATAAGGGTTTGAGGTTATCGCTGTATGAAACCGACGAATGATACATCGCCAAGTACGATGTCCAAACCAAGCGGAAGTAAGAGCCTGATTTACAATCCTGCTTTTCGCTCCGCTCTTTTCCAGATCATTGCCGTAGCTGCACTGGTATTTTTCTTCTACACAATCATCAACAATGCGCTGACCAATCTTGAAGCACGTGGTATTGCAACAGGCTTTGGTTTCCTTAATCAAGAAGCAGGCTTTGGGATCGGCCTGACTCTTATCGAATACGATGAAACGTTTTCTTATGGGCGTACTTTCGTCGTTGGTCTTCTTAATACCGCACTGGTTTCTGTGCTCGGTATTATTCTCGCAACCGTAATTGGTTTTGTTATGGGTATCGCACGTCTCTCCTCCAACTGGTTGGTGAGTCGATTAGCCGCGGTTTATATTGAAACATTCCGAAATATTCCACTACTTCTGCAAATCTTCTTTTGGTATTTCGCCGTTCTTCAAGCCCTACCATCACCACGTCAAAGCATGAGCCTTGGTGAAGCTATCTTTTTGAACGTACGTGGTTTGTATTTCCCTGCACCGGTTATGGAAGCAGGAAGCAGTTTTGTTATTGCTGCACTCATTATCGGTATCATCGCAAGTATTCTGATCAACGTTTGGGCGAACAATAAGCAACGCTTAACGGGTCAACAAACGCCGATGGGCCGCATTGTGTTTGGCTTAGTCATTGTGCTTCCTTTGGTCGTTTACTTCTTAGCGGGAATGCCTATTTCATTGCAATACCCAGAGTTAAAAGGCTTTAACTTCCGTGGTGGCATCAGCATCATTCCAGAACTTGCAGCACTCCTACTTGCGTTGAGTGTCTATACCGCGTCGTTCATTGCTGAGATTGTTCGCTCTGGTATTAACGCTGTGAGTCATGGTCAAACAGAAGCGGCAATGTCGCTTGGTTTACCTCGAACGAAGACACTAAAGTTGGTCGTCATTCCACAAGCGCTGCGTATTATCATCCCTCCTCTTACTAGCCAATATTTGAACCTAACCAAGAACTCTTCGCTAGCAATGGCGATTGGTTACCCAGATCTGGTATCTGTGTTCGCTGGTACCACCTTGAACCAAACTGGGCAAGCGATTGAGATCATCGCGATGACCATGGGGGTTTACTTGACGTTGAGTTTGATTACTTCGGCGTTGATGAACGTGTACAACCGTAAAGTTGCACTGGTGGAGAGATAATATGAGCACACATCAATTTCAACCTGATCTTCCACCACCGGCGAACACTGTCGGAGTAATAGGTTGGCTACGCAAAAACTTATTCAATGGGCCGGTGAACTCCATTGTCACGCTTATCCTTGCTTACATCGTGTTCTCAGCCCTTTGGAACATTATTGATTGGGCATTTGTTAATGCGGATTGGATTGGCGCAACCAGAGACGACTGTACACGCGAAGGCGCATGTTGGGTTTTTATCAGCGTCCGTTGGGAACAGTTCATGTATGGATTCTATCCAGAAGCTGAACTCTGGCGCCCTCGCCTGTTCTACATCACATTGGCGATCTTTACAGTGCTACTCGCTTACGAGAAAACGCCGAAACGCATTTGGATTTGGTTGTTCTTCGTAAACATTTACCCATTCATTATTGCCGCATTGCTATATGGTGGCGTATTTGGTCTTGAAGTCGTTGAGACACACAAATGGGGTGGTCTATTAGTTACGTTGATCATTGCGCTTGTTGGTATCGTTGTTTCTTTACCAATTGGTGTTGCGTTAGCACTCGGTCGACGTTCAGATATGCCAATTATTCGCAGTATCTGTACGGTGTACATTGAAGTGTGGCGCGGTGTCCCACTCATTACTGTTCTGTTCATGGCATCGGTCATGCTACCGCTGTTTTTAGCGGAAGGCTCCGAAACTGACAAGCTGATCCGTGCGCTAATAGGTGTGGTTATGTTCAGTGCCGCCTACATGGCGGAGGTAGTGCGTGGTGGCTTGCAAGCGATTCCGAAAGGACAATATGAAGCGGCGGATGCTCTTGGTCTTAGCTACTGGAAGAAAATGGGACTGATCATTTTGCCTCAGGCGCTGAAGATCACTATCCCTTCAATCGTGAACACGTTCATCGGCCTGTTTAAAGATACCAGTCTTGTGCTTATTATCGGTATGTTTGACGTACTGGGCATCGGACAAGCCGCGAATACCGACCCAGAGTGGTTAGGTTTCGCAACCGAAAGTTATGTATTTGTCGCGTTAGTGTTTTGGGTATTTTGTTTTGGCATGTCACGTTACTCGATATGGCTTGAAAACAAACTGCATACCGGTCACAAACGATAACTCATCAAGATCAAGGACGTATTATGACGCAACAACAAGATTATATGATCCAGTTGAAGGACATGAATAAATGGTATGGTGAGTTTCACGTACTAAAGAACATCAATCTAGAGGTAAAAAAAGGCGAGAAAATCGTTATCTGCGGCCCTTCAGGTTCAGGTAAGTCAACCATGATTCGTTGTATCAACCGTTTGGAAGAGCATCAGGCTGGCAGTATCTATGTGTCGGGTACTGAACTTACCGAAGACCTGAAAAACATTGAGGCGGTTCGTCGTGAAGTAGGTATGTGTTTTCAGCACTTCAACCTCTTCCCTCATCTAACGGTTTTGGAGAATTGTACGCTTGCCCCTATCTGGGTGAAGAAAATGCCGAAAGAAGAAGCTGAAGCCGTCGCAATGCAGTACCTAGAGCGCGTTAAGATCCCAGACCAAGCCGACAAGTATCCGGGGCAGCTCTCCGGTGGTCAGCAACAACGTGTGGCGATCGCCCGCTCTCTTTGTATGAGCCCTAAAGTAATGCTGTTTGATGAACCCACTTCGGCACTCGACCCAGAAATGGTGCGTGAAGTGCTTGACGTAATGGTTGAGCTCGCAGAAGAAGGCATGACCATGCTGTGTGTGACGCACGAGATGGGCTTTGCAAAAGAAGTTGCCGACCGAGTTATCTTTATGGATGCGGGGGAAATTATCGAAGAAAACAACCCTGTCGACTTCTTCGAGAACCCACAATCGGATCGAACTCAGAACTTCTTAGCCCAGATCCTTCATCACTAATTGTGATTTAAACATTCAGACGAAAAATGAAATAAGAGTGTAAAGCGCTGACCTCAAATCAGCGCTTTTTCTTTACTCCAACAAGTGCATATCACCCTTGTTACGAAAATCCAGTTGATTCAAGATGTTGTAAATTCGCGCAATCTTGCAACCTACTTCGTGAGCTGCGCTTCAATGCTTTGAATAGTAAGCCTTTCTTCGCTATGCAAGGCGGTAATATTGTGTTACAAGTTGCCACATACATAACACATTATTTCTATTATTATTTTGTTCTAGATATACATGTGGCGGGCTTGATTTTTTGAACTATCGGGCCCATATATGTCTATATATTAAAGATAAGACAGTCCCTTATAGAGGAAGATTATGAACAGTCCTATGTTTTCTCGCACTACTACTCAAGAGAGTGCTCTACAAACCAACAAAGTACTGCGTAATACATATGCACTACTTTCTATGACTCTACTATGGTCAGCACTGGTTGCTGGCGTATCAATGGCATTTAACCTTCCACGTCCGGGTATTATCCTAATGTTGGTCGGTTTCTACGGTCTACTATTCCTAACAGAAAAGAACCGTAACAACAGCCTAGGTCTTGTGTTTACGTTCCTATTCACAGGCTTCTTGGGTTACACCATTGGTCCAATCCTAAACATGTACATCGGCGCTGGTATGGGCGACGTTGTTCTAACAGCTCTTGGCGGTACAGCTCTATCGTTCATGGCTGCATCGGCTTACGCTCTAACGACAAAACGCGACCTATCTATGATGGGTGGCTTAATGCTGTCACTATTTGTAGTTCTAGTAGTGGGTATGATTGCGAGCATCTTCATCCAATCAACGATCCTACACCTAGCACTTAGCAGCTTGTTCATTGTTTTCTCTACTATGGCAATCCTGATGACCACTCAAGGCATCATCCGCGGTGGTGAAACAAACTACATCTCTGCAACGATTACACTGTACGTTTCAATCTACAACATCTTCATCAGCCTACTAAGCATCCTAGGCATCATGAACGACGACTAAACCGTCAGATTGAATTGAAACTCCAAAAAGCCCGAAGTTGTACTTCGGGCTTTTTCTTTGCGCCTAGCCTTGTGGATGCTACCTCCTTTTTTACACCAACTCCTTAAAACAGAAATTTGAATATTCATGCAAAAACCAAAATACTCACCCCGAGAATTTTCTAACCAAATGAATAAATCAACAATTTAGTGAATAGCCGTTGATTTATCCAAACTGCTTGCCCATGTTCGAAGTCTACTTTTGACTGCACACATTTACATCGCTTGGAAAGCCCAAAGGATTCTTTTGTTGAGAATACGTCAGCCTCTACGCTACCCTATACGTATCAAAGGTTACTTAGCGGAAGCAAAGCTATGTTCGTTTACAACGGCAAAGAAATTGAAACCGATGCTCAAGGTTATCTACTTGACCACACTCAGTGGGAAGAAGGCATGATTGAGCTTCTAGCAAAAGAAGAAGAAATTGAACTAACAGAAGCGCACTTAGAAGTGGTTCACTTTGTACGTAATTTTTATGAAGAGTTCAACACATCACCAGCAGTAAGAATGCTAGTAAAAGCAATGGAAAAGGCACACGGCCCGGAAAAAGGTAACAGCAAGTACCTATTCAAACTGTTTAAGAAAGGCCCTGCAAAACAAGCAACCAAATTGGCTGGTCTACCAAAACCAGCGAAATGTTTGTAAGGCACTTGTTTCCAGCCACATCGCTTACAAAATAATTGACTGTAAAGCTATAAGATCTTAAATCCGCGGAAAGGCTTATAAGACACACTTTCCTGAGTGACACTGTCTACTGTCGCCGTCCGCGGCCCTTCCTCTAACCACGCCGAAAACGCTGCAATTTGTTCTTCTGTGCCACAGGCAATCACTTCAACATCTCCGTTGTTTAAGTTCTTCGCATACCCTGTTAGACCGAGCTTCAATCCTTGATGTGATGTGTGGTATCGAAATCCTACCCCTTGTACATGACCTACTATCAGAAACTTCTCACACTTTAGTACCATCCGTATACCGCTCCCTATATTTGAGTGATATATTATTTGCGTCTATTTACCCCACTAAGGATAGTGGGTTTTTATATGGTTATAATAATTATGAAAGAAATTCCTTTCCGTTGGATTGATAAATACCTTATCCACTTAAAGATTCAAGAAAAGTTCTATTTACTCTTCTTCCTTCCTCTCCTCGCATTAGTCATTCTTACTCTTGTTTTGAACAGTGCCGCTAACTCACTCATCTCTGACTTGTACCAAGAAGAGCTGATCTTGATGAAAGGCTTAATTGAAGCAGGAAATCTCTCGCAATCTCAAGTTGCTAGTCTAATCGCGAGTTCGGATACAATTACTCTTGGCACGGGACCTGACTCTGTGTCGGTAATGAATGGCGCGTTTAGTCTGGTTGCAAGTCATGAGCAATCACTTTGGACGGCGCTTTCTACGACGCAAGTAAGCATTATCCTTGTTACGCTATTTATCATCGCGCTGGGTGTTTACTACATCATGACCTTCATCGGTGGCGCTATGTTTACGATGAACAAAGCACTGAACACATTAGCTGATGGTGATTTGACTGCACGTATGAACTTCTTCCGCGTTCGTGATGAATTCAGTGAAATCGCAATTACGATAGACAAAGTTGCCGACCGCGAACAAAAAATGGTTCAGTCGATTCAAGAGTCTGTCGCACTGATGCAGCAAATCAGTTCTGATCTGAACCTATCGATTCAAAACAGCTCTGAGATTTCTAACACCCAACAAGAGCATCTAAACTCTCTGGCAAGTGCAACGGAGCAAATGGCCTCTACGATTCGTGAGGTGGCAACACTGGCACACGATTCAAGCGCACAAACAGACGATGCACGCAGCGTAGCGCAATCTGGCCAAGTGAAAGTAGAAAATACCCTTCACTCTATCTCGAACCTTTCTACTGAGATCCAATCCGCGTCTCAAGCGGTTGAAGAGCTGGATGCAAACGCGGCGCAGATTGATGAAGTGGTAACGACCATCAACGGTATCTCTGAGCAAACTAACCTACTCGCCTTGAACGCTGCGATTGAAGCAGCTCGTGCAGGCGAACAAGGTCGTGGCTTTGCCGTTGTTGCTGATGAAGTTCGTGCTCTTGCGGGCCGCACTCAACAAGCGACGGTAGAGATTCAAGCAATGATTGAAGCGCTACAACGTAACAGCCAATCGCTCACTAAGCTGATGGAAGTAACGGTGCATAACGCCAACGAAGGCCAAACTCTGATGGCAGAAGTAAATCACGAGATCGGCTCACTAGCAGATAAGAACCAAACTATCTCTGACAGCAGCATCCAAATTGCAACCGCTGCAGAAGAGCAAGGCGTCGTGGCTGACAATATTGCGTCAAGCGTTGAAGAAGTCCGCATTCAAGCAAACAATGTGTGTACGATGATCAGCACAACGTCGCAAAACGTTGAGCAGCTTCGAGCTCAAAGTGACACCATGGAGTCGCTACTGACAGGCCTTAAAGCTTAGTTATATAAAGCTTGGTTATAAGTTGAAAAATCAGGGTCACTTCGGTGGCCCTTTTTTGTACCTACCGCTAGTTTCTTACCACCTTAAAGTGGCCCTTTGTTCCGGTTCTCGGCATATAATTAAAGCCTCTACAAATGATTGGATTGTCGATGGATATTGCTTTTGCGGACAACATCCCGGACAATACGCCCCTTTCAAAATTCAACAAGAGCTAAAGAAATGACAGCTGCTATCTATTTGGTTAAAGGTCGTGAGAAATCGGTTAAGCGCAAGCACCCTTGGATCTTCTCTCGAGGCATCAGTAAAGTTGAGGGCGAACCTGCTCTTGGCGAAACCGTTGATGTATTCACTCACGACGGAAAATGGCTAGCTAAAGCAGCATATTCACCAGCTTCTCAAATTCGTGCTCGTATTTGGAGTTTTGAAAAAGAAGAGATCAACAAAGCGTTTTTTGTTAAGCGTTTCAACAACGCTCAGCTTCTTCGTGAAGACGTTATTGAGCGTGACGGTCTTACTGGTTACCGCCTTATCGCGGCAGAGTCAGACGGTATGCCAGGTGTGACGATCGACCGCTACCAAAACTTCTTTGTGTGCCAGCTTCTAAGTGCGGGCGCGGAGTACAACAAGCAAGCGATTGTTGATGCTTTGGTTGAGTGCTTCCCTGACTGCAACGTTTACGAGCGTTCTGATGTCGCGGTACGTAAGAAAGAAGGTTTGAAAGAAACCACTGGCGTTCTGCACGGTGAAGAGCCACCAAAATCTGTGGTAATTGAAGAGAACGGCGTGAAAATCAGTGTCGATATCGTCGGTGGCCATAAAACGGGTTTCTATCTAGACCAACGTGATAGCCGCCAACAAGCGATGAAATACGTGAAAGACAAAGAAGTTCTGAACTGTTTCTCGTACACCGGCGGTTTTGGTCTGTACGCACTAAAAGGTGGCGCGAAACGTGTTATCAACGCGGACGTATCTCAACCAGCTCTAGATACTGCAAAATTCAATGCAGAGCTGAACGAGTTTGATATCTCGAAAAAGCGTGCTGTGTTCCTAAACGCAGACGTGTTCAAATTGCTACGCGAATACCGCGACCAAGGTACGAAGTTCGATGTTGTGATCATGGACCCACCGAAGTTTGCAGAAAGTAAAGCACAGCTAAACGGTGCATGTCGTGGCTACAAAGACATCAACATGTTGGCGATGCAAATTCTAAACCCAGGTGGCACGCTATTGACCTACTCATGCTCAGGCTTAATGGACCAAGTTCTGTTCCAAAAAATCATTGCTGACGCCGCAGTAGATGCAAACCGCCAAGTTAAGTTTGTAGAGCGTTTTGAACAAGCAGCCGACCACCCAACGGATACGGCCTACCCAGAAGGTTTCTACCTAAAAGGCTTTGCGTGTAAGGTTCTATAATCGGGCTTAGTCATAGCCAACGATAAAGAATTGAAGCAAAGAAAAAGGGCCTGTTGGCCCTTTTTTGTTATGAATCTAAATTAACTTTTGTGAGAGCCGATAAGACATCTCTTTCAAAGTCCAAATTTCCGATGATCAAATCGCTAAACTCGGAAGCTCCTTTTTCAATGACGATCGTTTGGATGGAGTTACCCTCGTTGTGGGTGATTTCAAGCGATAGATCTTCGCCGTCAACATTTAGGTCGATACTATTGAGCAGCTCTTCAATGGTGTTATGCCCTGCATCTTCGACAACTTGGTTTAGATCGAGAATGTCGAGGTCTCGTTCAAAGCCACGTACCAAGTCCGTGCCGGAATCTAGTGAGTCATTAACCCATCTAAATATGTCCGCTTCGTTGTCATTACCAATTAAAATGTCATGGCTTACATCCACTTCCGCTTCAATGATGTTCGCAGCACCACCGCTCGCCGCGTTTACACCACCATTTTCGTCAATCACAAACTGAAGTGTATTTTCAGATTGGTCACCATCGTTATCGGTAAGCACGTAATCGAAGTCTAACGTTTCTACTATGTCACCTACCGCACCATAGAAGGCATACGCGCCATCATTCAAATCGACTTCTAACGTGTGCTTACTGTCGATGTAGATAGTGAGTAACATCGTGATATCGTCAAACGCATGTGAGATGTCGTTGTTGTTGTCTACAACCGTCAAGTCTGCACCATCAAATAAATAAGTGACACCGTCATGTTCTATTTCGCTGATGTAACCACCATCTGCACCAATACCTGTATCCGGTGATGTGGTGTACATGAGGTTACCACCAACAGGTTGAATCACGGACTGCAACATAACTGGAGGCAGCTGATTAACGTCGGGCACTACTACACCATCAAGGTCTTGGTTCAAGAAGCCATCGTAAGCAACACGGTCTAACTGATCAGGCATCAGGTTCACGCCCATGCCATAAGCCAGCGCTGTGATCTGATTATCAGAATCGGTCAAGTGATCTATCCAACTGTTTTCACGAGCATCATTGATGAATGATGAGGCTGGATTTGGTTGACCATCAGATAAGAAGTAGCTCACGTTTGATGCACTAGGTAATTTCCCCGCATCATCCCAAGAGCCCTTCGCTTCATTAATTGCGCGATTGTAGTTAGTTGCACCGCCAGCAGTAAGTGTATCAATGTACGCTTTCGCTTCATCTACGGTTAACCATGTGGCCCCAGCAATAGCGTACGTTGTTGCCGACCCGCTGTATTTGATGATTTGAACCCGAGTTTGGCCAATCGATTCGTACTGATTTAATAACTGAGTTGCCGAGTCCTTCATTATTTGAAGGCGATTACCCGTACGCATCGAGCCTGAAACATCCATAATCAATTGAACGTTAGCGCTCTCTTTTGTTTCCGCGACCACATCATGAACAATGGATGTCGAATCAGGTGAATCATCTTCAATAACAACATTTGCTATCGTGGAGTTCGTCAACCCAAGAGCATTCGAAACAACGACAGGAACCTCAATGTTTAAAGAGTCCTCGCCAGAAGTATCTGGATGATCTATTGGACCAAGAAGTTCAGTAGAGATTGCCCCCGTATCATTAACTGAGACCTTAATGACCTCTTCTCCATCCGCTGAACCAACAAGCAATTGGTCATTGTTGGACAAGGCCCATGTGATTGCCTCACCGTTACTGGTTAGGTTCGCAGTTGGGACATTCAGTGCGACCGAGTCAACCGTTTGACCAAGTGTTAACTGATCCATATCTAACGTTGAATCTGTGGTGTCCATAAAACCATTCAGCGCGAAGTCATCGGCAATAGCATTACCCAAACCCTCTTCAGAAACATTAAGCGTGACGCCTTCAACAATCGGAGGCGCATATGGATTAACCGCAAAATTCCCCGCTTTACTGTCACCATCGTTATCGGTAATCGTGTAACTGAAGTCGATATCACCATCACCACTTGGAGAGGTCAAAGGTACGTACTGGAAGAATTCCCACTTCCCGGTGCTTGGCGTTAATTGAACTTCAAACGCCAGCTCGCCGTTCGCTTCACCGACTAATCTGTTTGGGTTTTGTGGATCAATCGCAACACTGATAGCCTCGTCATCAAGCGTTTCTAGACCACTCTCTGCACCATTAAGAACGATACTTCCTGGGCCATCAGCGCCATAGAGTGCGCCTAAATTCCCCTCTGCTGTTGCAATGGGAATGACGGAATCAGCCCCAGTAAAGGTGATAGATTTGACGGTAAAGTCACTGTTGTCTGCGGTGTTTGGCCCGTTACCATTACCTGTGGCTTCAAGAATAACCTTATCAAAACCACCCTGTTGAACACTGAAGTTAGCCGCATAATCACCACTTGCCGCATCAGAGCTAAAAGATTGCTGTGCGATCAAAACACCATCTCGATAGAAAGATGCAAGACCTTCTTCTAACTCACCGCCAAACATCTTCTCGAATTCGATCTCAGCACCAAAGGCAATCTTGTCGCCCAAGTCGATGATCAGTTGTTCTGAGACACCGGTATCATTGGCAAAACGATAATCCACCTCATTAGCAAGCGGATAACCGTTATTACCGACACTTTTCACACCAATACCTGATGAAGTTTGATTAATCTCTGCGGCGCCAAGATCGGTAGACTCATTAGACAAAAATCCCAAAGCAGTCACTTCGACATCTCCGAAAGTTCGGCTGAATGCATCGGATTCATTACCCACAAAGCTAATATTGCCAGTGAGAATTTCCGGGATATCTGTAAGCGACACATCTACGGCTTGAGAAGACGTTGGAACATGTGGGCAGTCATCCTCGACAACCACGTTCATACTTTGGGAGCTCGTGGTTTGACCATCACTCACTGAGATCTGCAAATCAAAGTCGATCAAATCTTCGACGTCATTAACAGGATGATCGAGTGGTTCTAAGAGTGTGATGGTGTAACCCCATGTTCCTTGCCCTGAGACAGCGGGCTCCGTGAGAACAACAGTTGCAACAACAGCTAAACTCGCAGTAGAAGCCATCAATGTTTGAGTATTGCTGTTCCATGCCCAAGACACAGGCTCTCCAACTGATGTGAGTGTATTTGGACCAGAAAGAACGACTGAAACATTAGCTGTATCCGGGTCTCCAACTGTAAATGACCCTGAGAAGCTGGCTGCATTTGTAGTATCGGTAGGAGAACCCGTGGAATCAGGTATACCATCGGTTAACCCTTCTTCTGAAACAACCGCATCGATAACGTCGGAAATAGCTGGAGGTGCATCATTATCGATAATTGTTGCATTACCGACATCAGAGCCCAATACAGGACCAACGCCTACAACAGAAACACTGAAGTCCTCATCCTGCTCAAACACTGCGTCGTTCAGGGTATCAATTCGAACATCAAATTGAGTCGAGCCTGCTGGTACCGTGACTAAACCATCATTCGGAACTGCAACCCAGCCGGAACCAGTATTATATTCAAGCGTGCCTAGATCACCCACTCCGGTGTCACCAGTGTTAAGAGTAAGCTGAACCTGAACCGCAGCTTCAGACTCGTTAGTGAGCGAGACAACGAAATTGGCAGTGTCACCTTCGTTAATCGTGCCAGCGTCACTGATAGATACCGTCGGGCGGTCATCATCCGGATCGGGATCAGGCCCAGTACCATCATCAACAATGGTTGCGGTACCGGTATCAGTGCCTTGAACAGGACCGAGACCAGTCACGTCTACGGTGAAGTTCTCTAGGCCTTCATAAACTTCGTCATCAATCGATGCAATACGCACATCAAACTCAGTTAACCCTGCTGGTACAGTCACTACACCATCAATAGGCACTGCAATCCAACCAGAGCCGGTGTTGTATTCGAGAGTACCGAGGTCACCTGCTTCGGTATCACCGAGGTTAAGGTCGAGTTGCACTTCTACTGGGGCTTCTGATGCATTAGTTAACGAGACAACGAAGTTGGCGGTATCGCCTTCGTTAATCGTACCAGCATCACTAATAGATACCGTCGGACGGTCATCATCCGGATCGGGATCAGGCCCAGTACCATCATCAACAATGGTTGCGGTACCGGTATCGGTGCCTTGGACAGGACCGAGACCAGTTACATCTACCGTGAAGTTCTCTGGGCCTTCGTAGACGTCATCGTCAATCGATGCAATACGCACATCAAACTCAGTTAACCCTGCTGGTACAGTCACTACACCATCAATAGGCACTGCAATCCAACCAGAGCCGGTGTTGTATTCGAGAGTACCGAGGTCGCCTGCTTCGGTATCGCCAAGGTTGAGACCCAGTTGAACCTCAACTGGTGCTTCAGATGCATTAGTCAATGAGACAACGAAGTTGGCGGTCTCACCTTCGTTAATTGTGCCGGCGTCACTGATAGATACCGTTGGACGGTCATCATCCGGATCGGGATCAGGACCAGTACCATCGTCAACAATGGTTGCGGTACCCGTATCGGAACCTTGAACAGGACCGAGACCAGTTACGTCTACGGTGAAGTTTTCAGAACCTTCGTAGACTTCGTCATCAATAGAATCAATTCGTACATCGAACTCAGTTAAGCCTGCTGGTACACTCACCACACCATTGATAGGAACGGCTACCCAACCTGAGCCAGTGTTGTATTCGAGAGTACCTAGGTCACCAGCTTCGGTATCACCAAGGTTAAGGTCGAGTTGAACCTCAACTGGTGCTTCAGAAGCGTTAGTTAACGAGACAACAAAGTTAGCGGTATCGCCTTCGTTAATCGTACCTGCATCACTGATAGATACCGTTGGACGGTCATCGTCCGGATCGGGATCAGGACCGGTACCATCATCGACAATGGTTGCGGTACCCGTATCTGTGCCTTGGACAGGACCGAGACCGGTCACATCTACGGTGAAGTTCTCTGGACCTTCGTAAACTTCGTCATCAATCGATGCAATACGCACATCGAACTGAGTCATACCAGCAGGAACACTTACTACACCACCAACAGGGACGGCAACCCAACCTGAGCCGGTGTTGTATTCGAGAGTACCGAGGTCACCTGCTTCGGTATCACCAAGGTTGAGACCTAGCTCGACTTGAACATCATCTTCAGAAACGTTTGCCAAAGTAACGACAAAATCAGCCGTATCACCCTCACTGATGACACCAGCATCACTAATAGAAACCGTCGGACGGTCATCATCTGGATCGGGATCAGGGCCAGTACCATCATCAACAATGGTTGCGGTACCCGTATCGGAACCTTGAACAGGACCAAGACCGGTCACGTCTACGGTGAAGTTCTCTGGACCTTCGTAGACTTCGTCGTCAATCGATGCGATTCGAACATCGAACTCAGTTAAGCCTGCTGGTACAGTCACTACGCCATCTACAGGAACGGCTACCCAACCTGAACCAGTGTTGTATTCGAGAGTGCCGAGATCGCCTGCTTCGGTGTCACCAAGATTAAGGTCGAGTTGAACTTCGACTGGGGCTTCAGAAGCATTGGTCAGTGATACAACGAAATTGGCGGTGTCACCTTCGTTAATTGTGCCTGCATCACTGATAGAAACCGTTGGACGGTCATCGTCCGGATCGGGATCAGGACCTGTACCATCATCGACGATGGTTGCAGTACCTGTGTCTGTGCCTTGGACAGGACCGAGACCGGTCACATCTACGGTGAAGTTCTCTGGGCCTTCATAAACTTCGTCATCAATCGAAGCAATGCGCACATCGAACTGAGTCATACCAGCAGGAACACTTACTACACCACCAACAGGGACGGCAACCCAACCTGAGCCAGTGTTGTATTCAAGAGTACCAAGGTCACCTGCTTCGGTATCACCGAGGTTAAGGTCGAGTTGCACTTCTACTGGGGCTTCTGATGCATTAGTTAACGAGACAACGAAGTTGGCGGTATCGCCTTCGTTAATCGTGCCAGCATCACTGATAGAAACCGTTGGACGGTCGCCATCAGGGTCAGGTCCCGGGCCAGTACCATCATCAATAATGGTCCCTGTTCCCGTCTGAGGAATCGCTTGATTACCAGTGTTTCCAGACAAAGTAAATGTTTCTGAGCCTTCAAAGAGGTCGTCATTAACCGTACCAATAGCGACACTGTAACTTATATTATTTGCTGGCACGGATACATCGAAGCTACCATCTGGGTTGACGTTTACGACTTGAGTGCTGTTGTCTTCGAAAGTAATCGTAACAGACGTGTTGGTGTAATCTATTCCACCTTCAGCGCTACCATCATCCAGATTCATACTGACCACAGTATCGGTCGTACTTAGGTTGCTAAGCGTCACATCTAATATGGCTAAATCGCCCTCATTAACCGTAGTATCACTAATAGATGCAACTGTCGGTCTATCGTCACCCGGATTGGGACCGGGACCAGAACCGTCATCAACGATGGTTCCCGTTCCTGACGTTGTGCCATTTTGATTCTCTGTTGAGCCCGATAACGTAAACGTCTCAGTTCCTTCAAACAAATCATCGTCTCTCGTATTTATCGTGACATTGTAACTAACCTCATCCGCAGGGACAGTGACAGCAAAGCTACCGTCTGGGTTTACATTAACAATCTGAGTACTGTTATCCTCGAGCGTAATAGTGACGGAAGTGTTTGTGTAATCTAATCCACCCTCCGCAGTTCCGTCAGATAACGTCATGTTCACCGTCGTCTCTGACGTACTCGGGTTGCTAAGCGTTACCTCAAGCACAGCTTCCTCACCCTCGTTTACGGTTGTATCGCTTACAGAAGCAACGGTCGGTCTATCGTCATCAGGCTCTTCACCCGGACCAGTGCCATCATCTGTTATTGTTGCCACACCTGTAACGGGTTCAGGTTGGTTCTCCGTACCTCCGCTTAACGTGAAGGTTTCGTTTCCTTCAAATACGTCGTCATCAATCGTATCAACCGTGATTACGAACGACTCACCTCCAATGGGGATTGAAACAGAAAACGTCCCATCTTCTCCGACATTTATTTGATCCGTACTTCCATCTTCAAAAGTAATAGTAATAACCGAGTTGTCATAATCAGCTCCCCCTGTCGCAGAATCATCACTAAGGGATAAGGTCACCTCAGTCTCTTGCTGTGTGGGCTGGTCGAGAGTGACTTCAAAAGACGCTTGATCACCTTCGTTTATTGTCGGGCTGGATATGTCCTGAACGATAACCTGAGCAGGGATAATTATTTGTTGGTTGATAAACTCAAGCAACGAAAGCTCTTGAGTTTCTGATAGGGGTATTGCTGTGCCGACCGTTTCGAAGTCCGTATTAGCAAGGGCCTCTGCGCCTGTACGATCAACTGCCCCAGTGGTTTGAGGACTAGAACCCGAAGATTCACCAGCCGCAGTTTCAAAGTCACCTTCAAGCTGTGCAGGGTCTTCCCCGGCTGCGATTGCCTCAATTAGTGCGGTGATATCGTCCGTTACATTAATTGAGCTGCCATCAGGGGCTATTTGTTCAAAATTCAACTGAGAAATGTCAGACACTTCAGTGATAACCAATTCCCCAGAGGCAGGGACCTGACCTGGTTCTAAGGTCCTAATTTCCCCGTCAATTCCAATAACTACGATATTACTCGCAAGCGAGCTAAAGGTTACTCTATCCATAAATCACCCCACCAGGCTTTCAAGTTGTCAAAAGTTTGTCACCCCAACAAATACGACTATAGTTTAGTCAAAATCATTTCTTTTTCGCTGTACGTAAGGGCGTCAAAGTGTAGAGAAACCCAAGGGGCGGGGTTGGCCTTACATGAACGTTAAAATACGGAGAAGGACGCTATGGTATTAAGAATTCTGACTTTTCTTCAAAAAGGAACCTGCGAACAAATGAGCAACATCTGTCATATGTGCTAAGGTCTTATAAGGCGAGTCACTGTATTTTCTGAATAAAAGCCTAGGGTTAGCAGGACGTTGATTATTTAATCTAACGACAGCTGTTATTTGTGTTGTTTTGTCTCATTAGCGAGATGAAATATTAAGAAGCAATACCAAATTTCTAGGAGAATCACCGTGAAATGGAATCGATTAAAAATAGCTTGTTGCTGTAGTTTGATATTATCTCCATCCGTTCTCGGTCAAACTTTAGAGCAAGCGGTCGCACTTACACTAAAAAATAATCCTGACATAAAAAGTGCATTTAACGAGTTCAACAGCAGAAAGTATGTAAAGGAAGCGGCATCCGGTGCATACCTGCCTTCAATCGACCTTGATGCTGGAATTGGCTACGAAGGCTTGGACCCATCTGATGAAGGCGGTCGAGGGGATACTGATTACACAAGGAAAGAGGCATCGGTGACTTTAACCCAGTTAATTTGGGACGGGAGCGCGACACTCAACGATATCGACCGAACGGCTGCTGATGCTGAATCCGTAAGGTTTCAACTCTTAGCAGACGCGTCTGATACTGCACTTGAAGTAACGAGCGTTTATTTAGATGCGGTTAAAGCTTATGAAATTCTGACACTTTCCGAAAATAATCTAGCAGTACATAAGAAAATTTATGCGGACATTAAGAAGCGGGTAAACTCAGGGATTGGTTCAACCGCGGACTTAACACAAGTTGAAGCGCGTCTAGCAAAGGCACACGGAAACCTAGCCGCCGCACAAAACAATCTATTCGATTCGCATACTATGTTCACTCGGCTTGTTGGGCAGACTCCGCAAGGATTGATATTCCCGAGAGCTGATGAGAACTTTCTTCCGTACACAATCGATGATGCTATTGGCTTAGCCTTCGAGGTACATCCTGTGATTCAAGTGGCGCTTGCTGATGTAGACTCAGCCAAATTCCAGTACAAGCAATCTCAAGGGGTCAACTACCCTACGCTTTCAATTGAGGCATCTCAAACTTGGCGTGATGATGCCGATGGATTGAAAGGTAGAAGCGACGAGACACTCGCTATGCTTAGACTCCGTTACAACTTATATAATGGCGGCAGTGATGCAGCCAACTCCGAAAACTTTGCCTACCAACTGAATAAAGCAAAAGACTTACGTGAAGGCGCCTATCAAAATGTGGAAGAAGGATTAAGGCTTTCCTGGAGTGCGTTGGACTTAACTTTACAACAAAAAGAGTTCTTGTCTGACCATGTTGACTCTGCAGCCAAAACGGTTATTGCCTACGAGAAACAATATCGTATTGGCAAGCGAACATTATTAGACTTACTCAACACGGAAAACGAACTCTTCGAAGCACGTAAAGATTATTTGGATGCGAAGTACGCTGAACAGTACGCAAAATACCGCGTAATGAACGCAACTGGACAACTGCTTAACTCATTGCGTATCGACATCCCGCAAGAGTGGCTAGAGAAAGTGGAGTATTAATATGAAGATAATACCTATTTTGTTCATGGTTTGTTTGATTTCAGCATGCAGTGGCTCTAACTCGAATAGAGAAATGGGCGACGAATATGAATACATAGAGACTCCCAATGCAGATCAGATCGCCGATTTGATCGATGATGACAGTGATGGTGTTATCAATGCGCGAGATCTTTGCCCGGGAACTCCTGAGGGCTCAGAAATTGACAACGATGGTTGTGGAAAATACGCTAAGTCTTCTAAGCAAATGCAGATTCGAGTCTTATTTGCTAACGACTCCTCTGCAATTGAACCTGTCTTCGTAAATCAAATCAGTGACCTTTCCAACTTCCTAAAAGAATACCCTACTACATCAATCGAACTACAAGGTTATACAAGTATCACTGGTACAGACGAATATAACCTTGCACTCTCAAAACGACGAGCCGAAAGTGTGAGGCAAGAATTAATTAATAACGGTATCTCTCCTGAGCGTTTACGTATCGTCGGATTTGGAGAAACCAATCTCGCATCTCAGGGCACGGACGAAACCAGCCACGCACTAAACCGCCGGGTAACCGCTACCGTAGTTGGCTATAAAGGTGAAATTGAGAAAGAGTGGACGATTTTCACGACGCTGCCTAAGAGTTAGTGTTGTTAGTTTAAATGCTAAATACAAAGGTCTAGCACTCTGCTAGACCTTTTTGTTTAGTTGGATTTAAGGCAATCGGAAGCTGTACTTTCTCTCCTTCCGTTTGGTGAATAATAACTACGTGATGTCGTTATTGATTTTTAGCAGGTCGTTAAGGATGGCGGAACCATCTGCTGGAGATAAAGAACCGTCGCTTAAGAGCTCACTGTATTGATTTGAACCACCCTCAATCACGACTTTTTGGCTCGACGACCCATCTGATTCAGAAATCGTTAGAATCAGGTTATCACCATCGGCTTCAAGACCAATCTCGTTATTAGCCAATAAAGAGTCGACAGAATCAAAGTCATCCGTATGAAGCAAGTCAGAGATATCAATCTTATCTTCACCTTTCGTGAAGTCTTTTATCGTATCTACTTCCCCATCACGAATACCTGAGCCGTCATCAACAAACTTGAAGATATCCTCGCCATCATCTCCGATTAGAATATCATCACCCGAGCCTCCAATAAGAACGTCATTGCCGGATCCGCCTCGTACAGCGTCGGATCCATCTCCGCCATCTAAGGTGTCGTGCCCTGTTCCTCCAAATACAATGTCAGAGCCTTTTTCGCCAAAGATTACATCATCTCCAGCCCCCCCATGACCAATATCCAAACCGGGTTTACTTTGCGACTCAATCTTCAAATGTTGGTCCTGTTCGCCAAAGGTATCTGTTAAGGCGTTCAGTTCCGTTGCAGCAAAGTCAGCTAGTACAGAACTAAACTTATCATCAGATATATCTCCGTCCTGAACTTGTACGTGGCTTTCGCCTAGGTAAATTATATCGTCACCGCCGCCCATTAGTACTTTATCGTTACCAGTACCAACATCAATACTCACACCGGAGCTCGGGTCGTAATCGTATAAGCCGTTTTGTTCTGGATTGCCAGCATTCACATAGGCTGCACTCTGTTGCCAATTAAAGTCGTTAAACCCTGATCGATAAGCTACAGAGTCAATCATGTCCTCACCAGCGGTGTAGTCTGGTTCAGGACGTTCATTGTTATCACCACCAGATGTAGGCTTGTCAATTACCTCAACATTGATACTAGCTGTACTCTCAGCCGTTAAACTGCCACCCACATCAATATGATCGCCGTGTTCATCGTCTTTGTTGGTATCACGCTCTGTTGAAGTCGCAATCACAGTAATCGCAAATATACCAGCATCTTGAGTTTTGACTTGCAGGTTAGACAAATCCCAATCAGTAACATCTATGCGATCGTCTTTGTTCTCTTGTGTAACTACGTAGGTATTTGCACTATCACCCTCACCATCTCTAAGTACCGAGCCGACAGGTATTCCTGTTAATTCGACTGTCAAACTCTCGGATTGGTCCAAGCTATCTTGAAGTGATGCGTCTATTTCACTGAGCTTAATAAAAGAGTTTTCGTAGCCCAAATTATCAACTGCAGTGAACTTAATATTATCCATAATGGCGCCTGTAGAGTCGGCTTCATCAGCTTCAAATAACAAGCGATACTTACCTGACTCCTCAACTGGAAGTGTAATAGATTCACCTTTATGCCAGCCATGAGTTGTCGGGTCGAAGTCATACAACACAACTTCACTGCCATCAATTGGATTACCGTGATCATCCACTTTAATAAGGGTCACCGACATATCAGATGTGTGTGCCTTATTCGTTCTGGCAGCAATATCAAATTCAAAGTTGTAAAAACGTCCGGCAACAAGATCCATATCGGTGTATAAGACCTTGTCCCCAACTTCGCCTTCAATCTCCATTACTTGATTTGTTGAATTGCCTGGCAGGTATGTGCCCTCAGTTCCAACTTCAACGTGTTGGCCAGGATTTGAGGTAAACCATTGTCCTACCGTCCCCGCGCCTTCCACTTTGTTAATTTCAATATCACTATCCCACGAACCTGACTTAATAGTGACATCTTCAAAGTCAATCGCCGCGACTTGTTCAAAACCACCAATATTTAATATCGGCTTATCCGCATCAGGATGAACATCAACATATATGCTGCCTGTCTCAACGATTGTGTCACTATCGTCTCTTGCAATAACTGCGATATCAAAATTAACGTCACTATGCTCTGGTGCTTTGACTTTTACAGAGCTAATGTCATCAATACTAACGACTATTGCGTCAACACTGCCAACGATGGAAGCTTGCCCATCAATTTCAATAATAGAGCCTTGCGGGATTCCATTTAACTCGACGGTTTGGACTGAGGTATCGCCGTCATTTACAACAATGCCAAGCTCGATGAACTGATCCTCGAGGCCAACAACATTTTGCAATGAAAGCACCTCTTTTTGCGCGTCAATAATAGAAACCGTCGCCTCTTTCGCACCTGCGTCCAGAGTTGAATCTGCACCAGTGGTATCGGTCAACGTTATCGTTAAGTTTTCAGTTCCTTCGTAGATACCATCATCTAATGTTGTGATGTCCAGAGCGACAGAGGTTTGCCCTGCAGGAATCGTGACCGTGTAAATGGTCGGCGCTTGATAATCTTTGTCATCGACATCGCCACCAATGGTGAAGTTCACCACGACATCCTCATCGGATTTTTGGTCGATACTAACGGTAAAGTTCGCATCACCACCTTCTGTAACCGATGCTTGGTCTGCAACAATGCTGACTGTTGGCGCTTGCTGAGCATCGTTAATAATCACGCTTGCATTGTCATTCGCACCAATGGATGCATCCGCACCATCAACATCTTTGATGGTCACCGTGAAGGACTCAGCACCTTCATAAGTCCCATCCGTTAGCGTGGCGATATCAAGATCAGCTGAAGATTGCCCTGCTGGGATTTCAATGCTTGCGATACCAGTGAAGTCTTTACCGTCTTCAGCGATACCAGTGTACTCGAACTTAACTGTTACAGTTTCATCTGAGACTTGGCTAAGCGTTACAGTAAAGCCTGCCGTTTGACCTTCGTTCACATGGTTCTGGTCAGCACTGATGTTTACTTCTGGTGCTGATTGAGCATCAGTAATGGAAACTGTCGCTTCTTTCGCATCTGCGTCCAGAGTTGAATCTGCACCAGTGGTATCGGTCAACATTATCGTTAAGTTTTCAGCACCTTCGTAGATACCATCATCTAATGTTGTGATGTCCAGAGCGACAGAGGTTTGCCCTGCAGGAATCGTGACCGTGTAAATGGTCGGCGCTTGGTAATCTTTATCATCAACATCACCACCAATGGTGAAGCTCACCACGACATCCTCATCTGATTTTTGGTCGATACTAACAGTAAAGTTCGCGTCACCACCTTCTGTAACCGATGCTTGGTCTGCAACAATGCTGACTGTTGGCGCTTGCTGAGCATCGTTAATAACCACGCTTGCATTGTCATTCGCACCAATGGCTGCATCCGCACCATCAACATCTTTGATGGTCACCGTGAAGGATTCGGCACCTTCATAAGTCCCATCCGTTAGCGTGCCGATATCAAGATCAGCTGAAGATTGTCCCGCTGGGATTTCGATACTTGCGATACCAGTGAAGTCTTTACCGTCTTCAGCTACACCGGTGTACTCGAACTTAACTGTTACAGTTTCATCTGAGACTTGGTCAAGCGTTACAGTAAAACCTGCCGTTTGACCTTCGTTCACATTGTTCTGGTCAGCACTGATGCTCACTTCTGGTGCTGATTGAGCATCAGTAATGGAAACTGTCGCTTCTTTCGTATCGGCGTCCAGTGTTGAATCTGCACCGGATGTATTAGTCAACGTTATCGTTAAGTTTTCAGTTCCTTCGTAGATACCATCGTCTAACGTTGTGACATCCAGAGCAACAGAGGTTTGCCCTGCTGGAATGGTAACCGTGTAAATGGTCGGCGCTTTGTAATCTTTGTCATCAACATCTCCACCAATGGTGAAGCTCACCACAACATCCTCATCGGATTTTTGGTCGATACTAACGGTAAAGTCCGCGTCACCACCTTCTGCAACCGATGCTTGGTCTGCGACAATGCTGACTTTTGGCGCACTTTCTGCATCAATAATGTTCGCGTCACCTGTCGCAGCGCCATTGCTCGTTACTCCAACGTTATCGGTAACAGTTAGACCAAAACTCTCTGTATTTTCATAAACGCCATCCGTCTTTGTCGGAATAGTAACGGTGATAGACGTAATACCGGCGGGGATAGTAACGTCGCCATCCGGTGTAACATTTAATGTTTGGATTTTGCCTTGACTGTCAATATAAGTTACGACCATCTGACCAAGATCGGCATCTTCAGCGGTATAGCTACCATCGGTCGTCGGTTTAAGATTGACAACAAATGGGTCTTGAACCTCATTAGACAAAGAAACCGTGAATACAGCATCAGAGCCTTCATTAACGTCACCAACCTGACTTACTGAAAGAGTTGTACTGTCATTGTCTTGTATTGTCGCAATCCCAGACTCATCACCAATCTCGAGTACCATGTCTTCAGCGTTTTCTAAAGCAAGATCATCAATCGACGGCACAATGACTTCAAAAGCACTCACACCAGCTGGAACAATTAAGAAACCTCCGGCGAAGGTTACGCCATTAGTAAAACTCACATCGGAAAGGTTTACATCAGCGTTATCAGCAGATGAACCTTGAGCAAGCATATCAATTGGGTATTTGACTGTGGTTTCGGTTACTTCGTCCAGAGCAACGGAAAACGTTATGTCTTCACCTTCAACCACGGAATTACCTATAAGGGTTAAGCTCGGCCCATCTTCAGAAACGTTACCATCAAGAACTTCGTTAGTAATGGTAACAGTTGCAGGGTCACTTTCTGCATTTCCTGAATCAACAGCCACGTAGTCAAAACTATCCTCTGGCGGAAAGCCTTCCACATAACGCAATTCCCAATTCCCAGATGTTTTAGTCGAGAAATCGAGCTGTGTAATCACAGACCCTTCTGGTAATTCATAATCTTTTCCGTAACCGATGCTGGTCTCTTGGAAAAGCATGCTATTTCCTTCAGGCTTCAAGAATTCAATAACCTGCGTATGTTCTGCTCCGTTAGCATCTTGATAAGTAACAGTAATTAGGGCCGCGTTATTGCTACCATGCTCGAACAACCCTCCTAGACCATCGAGACCAAGGTTAACGCTACCTACCGGGTTCTCAGACAAATCAATACTTATCGTTTCACCTGGCTGGATACCTTGACCATCATTATCCGCAATACCATGGCCGATGTGCGAAACCTTTTGATTGTACTGAGCAAGTACACCGCTGTCAGATGAGATATCAATCGAAGCGCCATTGACCAAGTACTCTGTCCTTGAATGCGATTCACCACCATCGGCACTCAAACCCCAGTTGTAGAAATCGGTGGTGGATTCAGCACCGTCAGGAGTGTCTGGTCTGTCCTTAATGCCCAGTAAGAAACCTACATTATCCGCCTCATAGTAGATGCTATCTTTGTCATACAATGTACCGTCGGCTGATGTGATTTCTTGGAGATCTCCATCCTCATCTTTGAAGTACAAAGTGCCAGATGTCGGCAACTCTGTGATGCGAATCTGAAGTTCATCACCACTCAAGTCATCTTCAAGATCAGAGATATGGTCACTATCCACCCCTTCATCCAGCGGTTTATCATCCGTATCAAAGATCACATTTGTAATGAGTTCATTTGCACTATGGTCAAAATCTTCGTTTAGCGGTTTATCGTTGACTGGAGTTACGTTTAGGGTAACCGTTGTGGTTTCAGTAACACCGCCCGAACTCACTGTATATGTGAATAGATCAGGACCATTGTAATCTTGGTTCGGTGTGTAAGTGATTGTGCCGTCATCGTTCACAACTACTGTGCCATTGCTTGGCTCATGGCCCGCTTCTACTGATACAACAGGCGCATCACCTTCAAAGTTATCGTTACCCAGCACATCCAGTTTTGTTGGCGTATCTTCCACAATATCAGCGCTGTCAGACACAATATCTGCCACTGCGGCTACGGTGAAATCGACTACTTGACTTACTGTCTCACCACTTGGGTCTTCAGCGGTAAACGTTAACTCTTCAGAACCATTCCAGTCTGCTGTTGGCGTGATCGTCGCAATGCCATCCACAATCGATACTTGAATATTGCTGTTACCAGAGACACTAAATGTC
>NZ_JAHGAD010000100.1:0-6640 GCF_030248375.1 Vibrio sp. B181a
CCATGTCGAAGGCGCATGTTTTTGCCGCACAGTGGACAAGGCGCGGTGGGTTCCACAACTTTGGGTAGGTTGATTTGCAGTTCACCCGATTTCACCTTGCTGATAATCGCGCGCACAAACCCCTCTTGGTTTTGCATAAACGCTTCTAGGGTGGTGGTTTGGTTGGCAATGCCTTCAAGTGCTTGCTCCCAAACCGCCGTCATCACCGGATTGCTCACCTCATTAGGCAGCGCCTGAATGACGCCGCGCCCTGCCGCGGTGCTGAGCAGTTTCTTGCCTTTGGCTTCAATAAAGCCGCGCTTTTTCAGGGTCTCGATGATGGCCGCGCGCGTTGCTTGGGTGCCAAGTCCGGCGGTCTCTTTTAAGATGGCTTTGAACTGAGCGGGGATGTTGTCGCTGCGCGCAATGTTGGCCATCGCATCAAGCAGCGTGCCTTCGGTGAACGCCGCCGGTGGCGTGGTTTTCTTATCCACCACGTTGACATCAGAAAGCGTGACAGATTGACCGATAGTCAGAGACGGCAGGGTTTGGTTGGCACTCGCTTCGCGCTTCCCTTTCCCCTCGTCTTTTTCCTTTTCTTCGTCACCACCGATGACCACGCGCCAGCCTTTGACACGTTCAACTTTGCCAGAGGCTTTAAAGCGGTGTACCCCACACTGCAGTTCAATACTGGTCGCATCATCCTCCGCATGTGGGTAGAACTGCGCCAGATAGCGCTGCACAACCGCGATGTAGACATGATGCTCTCGCTCACTGAGCTCAGCCAGTTTGGGCGTCTTAGCGGTAGGGACGATGGCGTGGTGCGAGCTTTGAGCGACCTTCTTATCGTTCCAACAAGCGCTTTGCAGTGCCGCATCGGCGCCGTGACACATTGACGCAAACGCACTCTCTGAGCTGAGCGCATTGACAACCTGGCTCACTTCCCCTTGCTGACTGGTTGGTAAGAAGGCGCAATCGGTGCGTGGATAGGTGGTTAACTTGTGTTTTTCGTACAAGGCCTGCGCCGTATCGAGTACTTGCTGGGCGGTGTAGCCGTATTGGGCTGACATCGTTTTTTGCAGTGTGCCTAAGAAAAACAGCGCGGGGTGTTTGGCTTTCTGACGCTTGGTATCAAACGCACTCACCACCGCGGGTTGCCCCTGGCACTGCGCTGCCACTTGGCTTGCCGCATCACGCGAGAGGCAACGCCCAGACTCATCACCAAGCGCCTCTGGCACTTGCCACTTAGCATCAAAGCCTGCTTTCGCCACCACGTCATAAAAGGGCTTAGAGACAAAATTGGCAATCGCGACGTCTCGCTCAACCACCAAGCGCAGCGTCGGCGTTTGCACGCGCCCCACTGACAACGCGCCGCGATAGCCCACTTCACGCCCTGCAATGGAGCACAGCCGTGTTAAGTTCATGCCCAGCAGCCAGTCGGCTTGGCTGCGACCAAGACCCGCCCAATAAAGCGGCTCATGCTCACTGCCTGGTCGTAAGCTCGCCAGCCCTTTGCGAATGCTGGCCTCATCCAGCGCACTTAGCCACAAACGAGAAACGCGGCCGGTGTAACCGACATAGTCTAAAATCTCACGGGCAATCACTTCCCCTTCACGGTCTGCATCGGTGGCGATGACCACCTCACGGCAGCTCCCGAGCAGTTTTTTAATGACGTTGAACTGCTTTTTCTTGTCACTTGGCACCACCATCTGCCACTGAGATGGCACGATAGGCAGCTGCTCATAAGACCATGCACCACTGAGCGAGGCATCATAATGCTCTGGGTCAGCCTGAGACAGAAGATGCCCAAAAGCCCAGGTGACAACATCGCCATTGCCACGCAGCGCGCCATCGATTTTTTCATGGCAACCTAAGACGTTGGCAATATCACGCCCTTGTGAGGGTTTTTCACATAAAAACAGACGCATTAACTCACCTCCGCCAGTCGTTCGGATAACGTGACCACGTCACCGGGAATGGATTGACGAATGGCGCTAACCAATCCATCGCGCGCCAGCGCTTCATTGTGGTAAACCTCATCCGTCTCGGCCTCTTCTCTTGCCAGGCGAACATCCACACGTTCGATGTGCTCCGCCGCCCCCACGATGCGATAACCGTAAAACTGCGCCAACAACGCACTGAGCCTAACGGCGCCAAGACGCACGCCAAACAGCGCTTCCGCTTGCAGCTGGATGTACACCGCCGGCACTATCGGATGCGTCGTTTCTTGAGTGACGTTATTGAGCAGTGGTAATGGCCGCACCACCTGCTCAATGGGATTGAAGAGTTGATAAGCGCGCTTAGTCATCGCATACCTCCTGTGGGATTTTCAATCGGCGCACATCTCGGCGAATGTTTTGCAAAGTGCGCTTTTCTTTTTTGGGCGTGGACGAGACGATTAACCGCCCACGTAAGTACGGCGAGCAGATAGCAATGTGACCACTGCCTGCTGAGCCAAAAACAAACTGAGTAATGCCCTCTTCTTCGAGCAACAGCCGAACCAATCGATGCCAACGTCTCATGTTGCCTCCGCTTTACTGGCCAGCTGCTTTTTCACCCATCCAGGGGTGACCTTACTCAGCATCATGCCGTCACGATTTCCAATCAAGGCTTGCTGAACTTGAGAGCAAAATGGCTCTTGCGCTTTCACGCCCAGCTCTGCTTGTACGAGTTGGTCCACATCGCCACTTCGGCGCGCTCGCACTCGAAAACGCAGCGCGGCAATGGCGTTAGATAAATTCACCCCTTTCATCATCCCTCCTTATTTACAGCTCAGGCTCAGATTGAGAAGGCACATTATTATTGGGCTGACGCGCTTTTAATAACACCGCATCCACACGCTGCGCCATAATAGAAATGGTGGACGCGGTTAACGCCATACCACTGACCATTTGACCGGGGTTATTTTTATCTTCCCAGCTGTCGATGCGTAATTCCCCTTCAACACGAACACGCATGCCTTTTTGTAATAATTTACTCAGATGCTCTGCATCACGCCCCCAATAACTGATGTCCACCCAAAAACCGCCTTTATCTTCATAAGGTTGGTCTGGATTATGGGTTTTAATTAATCGGTCGTATTTTGCATTGAATTTTAATAACGGTCTGGCTTCGCCATTTGAACGTTCATTAGCAGGTTGCCAGCGTAATTCAGGGTTCATGCCAATATTGCCATCAAAAATAAAGATGCCTTTTGCCATTGGTTTTTCTCCGGTGGATTGAATCAAGAGAAAATCTAGCAAAAAAGAAATGTAAAAATCTCAATTAGAATCGGTGAAAAAATAATTTTTCTAATTAAGATTATTTTAAAGCTTTCTGTTACACTGGTTAAAGCTTTGCCTCAACATCCAAAAAAACAATCATTTACTGCAATTTGATTCACCAACATAATCGCCTTGGTTTAATATCCCACTGCCTCACCCTTTTGTTTTTCCCTTTCCCCTCCTGCCTCAGCTCACCATTATTTGACTCAAGTCAAAAGTTGTCGCTTTGCTCCTTATATTCACCTTGATTGCTTGCCTCAATGCCGTTATTTCTTTTAATGCCTCATTTATTTGTTGGCTGCCTCAACAAATATCGAAATCACGGCAGTATTTCAGCCGCCCCCCCTCAGGGTGTTTCGCTTAGCGCCACCCTGAGGGGGTCGGCTGTTCCCATTTTATAAAGCTTGAGTTATCCTTGCTGAGGCAGTGGCTTGTCATTTACTAATAATAGTTAATTTGCAAACTTTCATTTCCGAGGAAAAACAATGAATAACACTATTCAAAACCTTAAAAATGATCTTGTTCGTTATTCAGTAAAGAAAAATAAAACATCCAAACTTAATCCATTCAAATACGAAATACTCATTTTGAGGCAGTATGGATTGAGTTATCAAAAGATCTCAAATTGGCTCCTTAACGAAAAATCAGTAAAAACGTCGATAAGTAACCTTGCTTATATGATTAATCATGTATGGGATAACACATCTAATGTTCAATCTACCTCAAACATTGACCAATAAAATTATCAAGCCAACATTTGAAAAAAATGTACTACGCGTACAAAGGCGTTATGTTTCAAAACTTAACTTTTGCCGTTATGAAATTTTGATATTATATAATGATTTAAACTGCAGCTTAGCTGAGATCCAACGATGGTTAAAAATGAAACATAAAATTGAAATATCAACAACAACCATCCATAACCGAGTGACTCATTGGAATGAAATCATAGAAAGAGGGCAACGCAGTGATAAAGAAAAACAGACAAAGAAGTAAGCTTCATGATCAAGCTTCTCGATTTTTTCACCATCATTATTTTGGTGTAGGCAAGCCAAAAACAAAAGAAAGCCAGCTTATTCATGGCAGAAGAACATACGCTGAACAAATCCGAATTGTGAGCAAAGCTGCTCATGATCTTGACGTGAAAAAATTACGACAAATAACGCCTGCAATGGCGCAAAATTATCTTATTCAATGTAAGGACAAAGGGCTATCTCAGGCTTATTTATCAACGATACAAATTGCACTTGAGCGCGTCGTTTTTATTAAAGAACCAGAGAAGCGATTGGATCGAGTTGAGGCAAAGAACAAATCCAGATCCACATTAAAAGAAATAGATCGCGCATACAGTAACGGGCAATTGCATTTAATCTTAACTCATCTGCCACCCAAAGCTCAGCTTTCAGTATTGCTGGCATACAATGCAGGATTGCGAGCTGAGGAACTACTCACCTTGCAACGTAGAAATGAGGCTGCACCTTCACCTCACCGAAAATGGAGTGATAAACGATTTTCAGGGAGAGAGCCCGGAGTTCGATACATTGTGACAGGGAAAAATGGACTCAAAAGAGAAATCATGATCGAAAAAGAGCTGGCGGCAACACTTGAAACGTTGCGACTTGAAGCACCACGACAGCTTTATGATCGCAAGCAACCATTTACAGTATATTATGATGTACTCGGTGGAGAACGTTTCTCTAGCGCATTTTCAAAAGCTTCGAAACAAGCTTTAGGTTGGTCACATGGTGCCCATGGACTGCGCTTTAGTTACGCTCAAAGACGAATGGACGAAGAACTACTTCAGCTACCTTACTCCGAGGGAAAAGAAATCGTGAGCCAAGAGCTTGGCCACTTTCGCGAAGAGATAACTGAACGATACATTGAACCGTATGGCTCAGCTCATGAACTGGTTGGATAAGGGCGCTCTTAGACCATGCTTCACAAACTGAATCAGGAGGGGTTACCCCCTCCTGCCCAGCTCTACCTTACTGCTGTTTCGTAGACAACAAACTGAGCCAGAAAACTTGTGCTTCCATCCTGGTAACGAACCTCACACAGTGAGTCTCGGACAATCCATAGACCACACAAGAACGTTAGACACAGAACAATCAGTCCTGCGAGTGCTGTTTTATTTTTCGGCATTTTTGTTGCCTCCACAGTAAAGAGGCTCTACAATGAGTTTGGTACACATCATCACGGCCTCGTTAAATGAAAGTTACTGCGCTAACAGTAACCGGATAACGGGGCTTTGATTTATCTGCCACAAGCAAATTGCTCAACGCTCATGACAAACAAGTCAAGAGCGCCCAAACAAATTCTACCACAAGCCTTTCAAATCACGAATGTTTGTTTCGTCCTGCTCAAGATTTTGCCAGTGGTAATGACGTCTGCCGGTAACGAATGCGGCGAGAAGACCAAGGAACGGGGTTTCCTTGCTCATCTTTGAGTGGGCTTTTCACAAATGACCACCAATTCACGACATGATGATCTTCTTTGGACTGGTAATTCATCGTGACTCCGAGCCCGACCGCAAGGTATGGGATCAAGCTCAGATTGACCATACTAATATCCAGTTTGAATGGCAGCTCCTCGCCTTTAACATAGAAATACACCTCTCCCTGGACGTCCTTACCAAATTGAGATATTCGCGCCTGCAGCCCTTTTAGTTCACTCACATCTAATTCCTGAGAAATCCCACACTATCAATATGATAACAACATTCTACGTATACTACGAACGCGCTAACAGAAACTAAACGTTGGCTCACTATCGTGTGTATCAAACATACTTATTTGATACACCGACCTAGAATTGAAAGTTGGCGATGAATGCAGCTACCTACTTTCATGTTTGCTCAAACAACAAAGGGCCTTCACTTGACCGAGCAAGTGAAGGCCCTCTGCAAATCTTAAGTTACGCCTTGCGGCGACGTGGTTACTCCACGAATTAATCATTCAAGCATGATTTCGGCTCGCCAGCTCAAAAGCTGACTGGTAGTAATGGAAATAAAGAATCGCTCCTTAAGTAAAGTCATTTGACGCATTGTTCCCCCTCAGGATCTGAACGCCAAGCAGGTCGAATTGCTCGCAACAGGCTGTTGCAAAGTAGAATATAGCTCGCAGAAATAAGAGCAGTCGTATGGCGCAGTGGCCACATTGAATTGATGTAAAAATCAATCAAGTAGATTGAACAGGCACAAAGCCTGAGCAGTTAAGTGATGCATTCCAACTTCTTATCGAGTAAGAAGCCGCGACACGTTTCAGAACGCCATTTAAGGGGGATAAACCCCGTGTGCTTAATACTGTGTAGTCAGTATTCAACTACAACACCCTGATCGTATCACAAAAAATGGGCATTGGCAGACCCTTGCTGCAATCAATATTTACCATCAACATTGA
>NZ_JAHGAD010000101.1:0-84191 GCF_030248375.1 Vibrio sp. B181a
TATCCGAACGGCATTAGAGTTCTCACTCTGGCTTTTCTCTTTCATATAAGACGAATTAACAGCTCAACGCTTTCAACTTATCGAAGTAATCCGGGAACGTCTTGGACGTACACTTGGGATCGTTAATCGTCACAGGCGTGTCGCTTAGCGCTACCAGCGAGAAACACATCGCCATTCGGTGATCGTCGTATGTGTCAATCGCAGCGTGCGTAAGCTGTGGTACAGGCTTCACAATAATGTAATCTTCGCCCTCTTCCACCTCTGCGCCAACTTTGCGTAGCTCAGTCGCCATAGCGGATAAACGGTCAGTCTCTTTTACACGCCAGTTGTACACGTTGCGAATCGCCGTTGTACCTTCGGCAAACAGTGCTGTTGTCGCAATGGTCATTGCCGCATCTGGAATATGGTTGTAGTCCATATCGATGCCTTTCAGCTGGCCGACACGAGAGATAACGTAATCATCACCCCATTCGATATCTGCACCCATTTTTTCAAGCGCATCAGCGAATTGGATATCACCTTGGATACTGTTTTTACCAATGCCAGTGACTTTCACTTCACCACCTTTGATGGCTGCTGCCGCCAAGAAGTAAGAAGCAGATGATGCATCACCTTCAACCAAGAAGTCACCCGGAGCGACATACTGTTGACCCGCAGGAATCACAAATTCTTGGTAATCGTTGTTGATCACATCCACACCAAACTGTTTCATGATGTGCAGCGTGATATCAATGTATGGTTTCGAAACCAGTTCACCTTCGATGTTGATGCGAATGTCACCTTCTGCCAACGGCGCCGACATCAAAAATGCCGTCAGGAATTGGCTAGAAATCGAACCATCAATCGATACAGAGCCCGACTTAAGTCCAGTACCTACGATTTTTAGTGGTGGGTAGTTTTCATTTTCCAGATACGTTACGTCCGCGCCAGCCGCTTTTAGGGCCGTTACTAAGTGACCAATTGGGCGTTCCTTCATTCTAGGTTCGCCAGTCAGAACGTATTCACCTTCGCCTAAGCATAGGGCTGCAGCAAGTGGACGCATTGCTGTACCTGCATTACCCAAAAAGAGCTCTACAGGTTCAGAGACAGAAAATGGGCGACCAAGACCTTCTACGACACATTCCGTTTTGTCCTCAGACAATTGGTACTGAACACCGAGTTTAGTCAGAGCGTTCAACATGTGGCGAATATCATCACTGTCGAGAAGGTTGGTCAAACGAGTCGTACCTTTTGCTAGTGCAGCAAGCAGTAACGCTCGATTGGAAACGCTTTTTGATCCAGGAAGGTTCACTTCCCCTTGAATTTTATTGATAGGTTGTAACGTTAGGCTTTCCATTAAAAGTTGATAATCCTTTGTGCCCTCACTTCAAGGTTTTTGAGAGCTAAACAATTCTTCGTGAATTCAGACTAACGAAAAAACCACCACAAAACCAGAGTAAATCCATGCTAATTTTTGAATAATTAGTCAGCTTAGGTTTTGCAGTGCAAACGTTGGCTTAATAAGCGATATCAACCCTTACACCATCATCAAAATACAGGATGCGCACCTCATCACCTCGATTAAACAACATGCTGTTATCAACATCTTGAATGACGTTGATCAGTTTGTTGCCATCAACCTTGATCAATAGTTCAACGAGTTTGTATTCAACCGTGTATTCATAATTGCTGCGATTTCTCACCACCGCCGCACCAGCCAATGCACCAACAGCCGTCGCCACTTCTTTACCCGTGCCACCACCAAATTGATTGCCGACTAAACCACCGATCGTCGCCCCTAGTAAGGTCTCCCATCCGTTGCTTTGAGATTGCTTCACCTCTTGCTGTGTAATGTATCGCACCGAATCGACTTTGCCATACACCACTTGGTTAACTGGCTTTGCTACATTTCTTTCATAGGCTGCATTGGCGAAAAATGGCAAAAACAGTATGATCCATGCCCATCGTTTTATATTAAGTTTTACTCCGCTCATAATAAGCTCCTATAGGCTCTGATGTTGGTAAAGTTTTCTTTATGGCTATCTATTTAACTGAACTTGGTGATTCACATTCTTTTCCGTCGCCATACGACGCATTGAATGACCCAAATGGCTTGCTGGCTTTTGGCGGCGATCTTAACCCTGATCGCATTCTAAACGGCTATCATCAGGGCATTTTCCCTTGGTATGGGCCGGGAGAGCCGATTCTATGGTGGAGCCCATCTCCACGAGCCGTTTTTGACCCTTTGGCATTTAAGCCTTCCAAAAGCTTGAAAAAGTTTCAACGTAAACAACAGTATAAAGTAACGCTAAACAATGCAACCGAACGAGTAATTCAATTATGCTCTTCAACTCGCTCAGCAGAAGAAACTTGGCTCAATGAAGAGATGCAGACATCATACATTGAGCTTGCGAGACGCGGACACTGCCACTCAGTAGAAGTATGGCACGATGAGAAGTTAATTGGCGGCTTGTACGGCATTAGCGTCGGCCAACTTTTTTGTGGTGAGTCGATGTTTAGCCTTAAAGACAACGCGTCGAAAATCGCATTGTGGTATCTATGCGAGCACTTGGCGTCAAACCAAGGTCAATTAATTGATTGCCAAGTAATGAATCCGCATCTGGCCTCACTTGGCGCGTTTGAGCTGGAGCGTGACGACTTTGTACAAAAACTACTATCTTTAAGAGACAGGAACATTAATTTGGGTACGTTTGAACCACAGGTTTTGCAAGGCGCAGTATCATGAGCACAGATCTCCAGCACATTCGTATCGGATTAACTAATAACCATCCATGCAGTTACCTACCTGAACGTGAAGAGCGAGTGGCTGTCGCGCTAGACGAAAACTTACATACAGAAGACAACTATCAAGTTTTGATGGCCAACGGTTTTCGACGCAGCGGCGATACTATTTATAAGCCTCATTGTCAGCACTGCAACGCATGTCAACCTATACGAATTGCGGTACCTGACTTCATCCCTTCAAAAAGCCAAAAGCGTTTGCAGAGCAAAGGAAAGGCGTTACATTGGGAGATGAAACCTGAGCTCGATCCAGATTGGTTTGACCTTTACAGCCGCTATATCTGTGAACGACACAAAGACGGCACTATGTTTCCACCAAGAGAGGATGAGTTTGCTCGGTTCGCTCAAACAACTTGGTTGACCACTGGATTTCTCCATATTTATGACGAGAGTGATCGACTTCTCGCGGTTGCCGTTACCGATATAATGGATAAATGTGCAAGTGCGTTTTATACCTTCTTCGATCCGGACTATCCTTTATCTCTCGGGACGTTAGGGGTACTTTTCCAGCTCGAATATTGCCAACGAGAGAATAAACATTGGCTATATTTGGGTTATCAGATCGATGAATGTCCAGCGATGAACTACAAAACTCGTTTTCAACGACACCAAAGGCTAGTAAATCAGCGTTGGCAAGGGTAGAATACGCCCCAAGTTTACATAATTACTGTTTAGCGGCAGAATAAGCGCGCTAATACCGCCTAATTTCTAAAGAGGATTAAATGGCTAAAGAAGACGTAATTGAGATGCAAGGCACTGTGCTTGACACTCTACCAAACACCATGTTCCGCGTTGAACTTGAAAACGGTCACGTTGTGACTGCACACATCTCTGGCAAGATGCGTAAGAACTACATCCGTATCCTTACTGGTGATAAAGTAACTGTAGAGATGACTCCATACGACCTTTCTAAAGGCCGCATCGTCTTCCGTGCTCGTTAATCTCTGATTTTCGAATACAATAAAAAACGGAGCTCAAGGCTCCGTTTTTTATTGTCTGTTTTTGCTCTCAATACTAAGCTTATTTTTGGGAGTTTCAATACACTCCACAGGCTCAGGCTTGCTCCATTCTTGCAGACACAAAAAAGCGCACGCCTAAGCGCACGCTTTTAACATAGATTTCAACAAAGAATTAGTGAAGTGCTGCTTCTTTCTCGCTTAGGTATTCAAACTTAAGCTCGTCTTTCACTAGCGTTACCTTCACTGTACCACCGTCAACCAATGAGCCGAACAGAAGTTCATTCGCCAAAGGTTTCTTAAGCTGCTCTTGGATAACACGTCCCATTGGACGCGCGCCCATCGCTTTGTCATAACCTTTGTGTGCCAACCAATGACGAGCATCCTGCGACACTTCCATTGATACGCCTCGAGCATCCAATTGAACTTGAAGCTCCACGATGAACTTATCAACCACTTGGTGGATCACCGCTTCATCTAGGCTATTGAACCAAATGATATTATCTAGACGGTTACGGAATTCTGGTGTGAACACCTTCTTGATTTCCGCCATCGCGTCATGACTATTATCTTGTTGGATAAGACCGATAGATTTCTTCTCTGTCTCTGCCACACCCGCGTTGGTTGTCATAACAAGAATGACATTTCGGAAGTCAGCTTTACGACCATTGTTATCTGTTAGCGTACCGTTATCCATCACTTGCAGTAGCAAGTTAAAGATATCTGGGTGTGCTTTCTCGATTTCATCAAGCAGAACCACTGAGTGTGGATGCTTAAGCACAGCGTCAGTCAACAGACCACCTTGGTCATAGCCCACGTAGCCAGGAGGCGCACCGATTAGGCGGCTGACTGAATGACGTTCGCCGTACTCAGACATATCGAAGCGAAGAAGTTCGATACCAAGCAACTTAGAAAGCTGAACAGTAACTTCTGTTTTACCAACCCCTGTAGGGCCCGCAAACAAGAATGAACCAACAGGTTTGTTATCCACGCCAAGACCAGCACGAGATAACTTAATGGCTTCAGACAGCGCATCAATCGCCGTATCTTGACCGAATACAAGCATCTTCATCTTATCATCCAGATTCTTCAGAATGTCTTTGTCTGAAGACGACACTGATTTCTCTGGAATACGAGCCATTTTCGCAACCATCGCTTCGATGTCTGCTACGCCGACCGTTTTCTTACGACGACTTGCTGGTGCTAGACGGCTACGTGCACCCGCCTCATCAATCACATCAATGGCTTTATCTGGTAGATGACGTTCGTTAATGTACTTCGCTGATAGCTCTACAGCAGCACGCAATGCTTTGTTGGTGTAACGCACTTCGTGGTGAGCTTCGTACTTAGGCTTAAGGCCAATCAAAATCTTCGTCGTATCATCCAAAGAAGGCTCTACTACATCGATCTTTTGGAAACGGCGAGATAGCGCGCGTTCTTTATCAAAGATGTTGCTGTACTCTTGGTACGTCGTTGAACCGATACAACGCAACTTACCGCTACTCAGTAGAGGTTTGATCAGGTTAGCAGCGTCAACTTGACCGCCAGAAGCTGCACCCGCACCGATGATGGTATGAATTTCATCAATGAACAGAATCGCATCTTCTTCTTTCTCAAGCTGCTTCAAAACTGACTTAAAGCGTTTCTCAAAATCACCACGGTATTTAGTGCCAGCCAATAGAGAACCGATATCTAAGGAATAAATCACACTATTTTGAATCACTTCAGGCACTTGGCCTTCTACAATTCTCCACGCAAGACCTTCCGCGATAGCCGTTTTACCTACGCCAGCTTCACCCACAAGTAATGGGTTGTTCTTACGACGACGGCACAGCACTTGAATCGTGCGCTCAAGCTCTTTGTCACGGCCAATCAATGGGTCGATATTACCCGCTTTCGCAACTTGGTTTAGGTTCGTTGCAAAGCTTTCCAGACGCTCTTCTGGGTTGGTTTCTTCAGGTGCTTCTGAGCCAAACGAATCAGATGAAGAGGAATCTTCACTTGAACCCGATGCTTTAGTGATGCCGTGAGAAATAAAGTTAACAATGTCCAAACGAGAGATATCGTTCTTTTTAAGTAGGTAAGCAGCGTGAGACTCTTGCTCACTGAAAATAGCAACGAGGACGTTTGCCCCAGTCACTTCACTGCGACCAGACGACTGAACATGGAAGACGGCGCGTTGAAGTACACGCTGGAAACTCAATGTCGGCTGGGTTTCGCGCGTCTCATCACTTTCCGGGATGAGCGGCGTTGTTTGGTCGATAAAAATATCGAGTTCATTTCGCAAAGCATCAAGGTCCGCTTTGCAGGCTAGAAGGGCTTCCTTAGCTGCATCATTTTCTAATAATGCAAGTAGGAGGTGTTCGACAGTCATGAACTCGTGGCGTTTATCACGTGCACGAGCGAATGCACCGTTAAGGCTTGACTCTAGTTCTTTATTTAGCATAAGTACCTCCCGAAAGAACAACTTGGGTTGCTCGAGCAAGTCTTCTTATTACGCTTGCTCCATAGTACATAGTAGCGGATGCTCATTTTCCCTTGAGTACATCGTCACTTGCGCTACTTTTGTTTCAGCAATTTCTGCACTGTATGTGCCACAAATTGCCTTTCCTTCATAGTGAATCTTGAGCATGATTTGCGTTGCTTTATCAATATCGTGTGAAAAGAATCGCTCAAGTACCTCTATGACGAAATCCATAGGTGTGTAGTCATCATTGTTGAGTACAACGTTATATAGCTTTGGTGGCTGAACTTTTGTACTTTCTCTCTCCAGAAGATCAGAGTCTGGAGTCACCCATTCAAAATTTTTACTCATGGCAATTCAAAGATATCGTATCAAAGGGTTGATGTTTTCGACCTATAAAAACAATCTACCATAAGCATACCATGCGGTGTAGTGAGATATGGCACCTAATTCGAATTTGATAGATAAAATTTGCGTCCTCATATAGAGACTAATGCACCTCCGGCAGGCGCGCAAATAAAAGATTTTTATCACTGAGGCGCGATATTTTTGCCGTTAGATTCACAAATATTCGACACACTTCATCTTCTGTCATTACCCTCTCTTATTCTGCCAAGATCACAGTTACAGGGAAAAAACACTAAATATCACGAAAACCGTACTTTTTATTCATTCAGTAGAATCTTCTAATGTAATCTTCACATCTAGTATTCATCTTCCTTATATCAGAACCTTACAGAGATTTTCACTAAACTTCGGCAAACAGCCATAAATAACTTTGCAAAGTTGTTAATCTCAAAAGTGATTTGTTTTCAAATATGTTTCTGATTGTTGTCTTTCACTATTGACTGTCGAGATTCATTGACTACAGTGGAATGTGTTGATGCATAAATCCTCATTCTGGGTTTGTTGGTTTTCTAACACCCTGATGAATATGGATATGCTCACTCGACGTGTGTTAGCAATTACCAACAAAGCAACGGCTAACAATGAGGTCAAGCTAAAGGGATAGCTTGGAGAAGTAACAACATCAGTAAAAAATGCATGAGGGATGTAAAAGCATGGCTACAGGTACAGTAAAGTGGTTTAACAATGCCAAGGGATTTGGGTTTATTTGTTCAGACGAAGAGGAAGGAGACATTTTCGCCCACTACTCAACTATCCAAATGGACGGTTATCGTACACTGAAAGCAGGCCAACAAGTCTCATACGAGATTGAAAAAGGGCCAAAAGGTTCACACGCAAGTAGCGTAGTGCCAATAGAAGGCCAAGCCAAATAAATCGAGCGCTGTCGGAAAGACAAACCATTTGCTCTCGTGAAAGCACAAATTATCTGGTTTCATGAAGAGAAAAATAAACCCGCGTAAAGCGGGTTTATTGTTTTTATAAGTCTTAACTACGCGCTACCGAAATAGCGCGTACAAGGTTATTTATTGATGATTGCGTTCAGCGTTGCGCTCGGGCGCATCAATTTAGAAGCTAGCGCATCATCCAGTGAATAGTAACCGCCTAGCTCACCTTTCACACCCTGTGCATTGTTTAGCTCGGAAACAATCGCTTCTTCTTGCTGCGCAAGCGCGGCTGCTACTGGCACAAACTCAGCCGCTAGATCAGCATCTGCCGTTTGCTCAGCGAGTGCTTTCGCCCAGTAAGACGCAAGGTAGTAGTGGCTACCACGGTTATCCAACTCACCAACTTTACGTGATGGTGACTTGTTGTTGTCTAGGAACTCACCCGTTGCTTTATCAAGTGCATCGGCAAGTACCTGTGCTTTTGCATTGCCAGCAACCGTGCTTAGGTGCTCAAGCGACGCCGCAAGTGCAAGGAATTCACCCAAAGAATCCCAACGTAGGTGGTTTTCTTTTTCTACCTGTTGAACGTGTTTAGGTGCTGAACCACCTGCACCCGTTTCAAATAAACCACCACCGTTCATTAGTGGCACAATAGATAGCATCTTCGCAGAAGTACCAAGCTCCAGAATTGGGAACAAATCAGTTAGGTAGTCACGAAGTACGTTGCCTGTTACTGAAATGGTGTCTAGACCTTCTTTGATACGCTCTAGAGAGAATTTACATGCGTCGATTGGTGCCAGGATCTTGATCTCTAAACCTGAAGTGTCGTGTTCAGGAAGGTACGCATTTACTTTCTTGATAAGTTCTGCATCGTGAGCACGAGCTTCGTCTAGCCAGAATACCGCTGGAGCACCTGAAGCACGAGCACGAGTAACAGCAAGCTTCACCCAGTCTTGAATTGGCGCGTCTTTCACCTGACACATACGGAAGATGTCACCTTCTTCTACCGCTTGTTCAAGAAGAACCGCACCAGAAGCATCTACAACACGCACACTGCCCGCTGCATCTAAGATGAAGGTCTTGTCGTGAGAACCGTACTCTTCAGCTTTTTGGGCCATTAGACCGACGTTTGGAACGCTACCCATTGTTGTTGGGTCAAACGCACCGTGCTCTTTACAGAAGTCGATCACCGCTTGGTAAATACCCGCGTAGCTACGATCTGGAATCATTGCTTTCGTATCTTTCTGCTTGCCGTCTGGTCCCCACATTTGGCCAGAAGCACGCAGCATTGCAGGCATAGAAGCATCAACAATGATATCGCTTGGCACGTGTAGGTTAGTAATACCGCGATCTGAATCCACCATAGCTAGTGCTGGTTGCGTTTCGTATACCGCAAGAATAGCTGCTTCGATTTCTGCTTTTTGTTCTGCAGGTAGCGCTTCAATCTTCGCATATACGTCACCGATACCGTTGTTTACATCAACGCCTAGCTCTTCAAACAGCTTACCGTATTTCGCAAATACGTCTTTGTAGTAAACCTTAACCGCGTGACCGAAGATAACTGGGTCCGATACCTTCATCATGGTTGCTTTCATATGTAGAGAGAGCAGTACATCTTGCTGTTTTGCTTCTGCAATTTCTTTCTCGAAGAACTCAACAAGCGCTTTCTTGTTCATTACTGAACAATCGATCACTTCTTTATCTTGCAGAGGGAATGCTGATTTAAGTTCTTTTACCGAACCATCAGCAGCAACAAATTCGATTTTAACGTCGGTAGCACCTGAGATAGTCGTCGATTTTTCACTACCGAAGAAATCGTTGTCAGCCATGCTTGCAACGTGAGATTGAGAGTCTGCTGACCACGCGCCCATTGAATGCGGGTTTTTCTTTGCGTAGTTCTTCACTGAAAGTGGTGCACGACGGTCTGAGTTACCTTCACGCAAAACTGGGTTAACCGCACTACCTTTGATTTTGTCGTAAGTCGCTTTGATCGCTTCTTCTTCGTAAGTGCTTGGCTCTTCTGGGTAGTTTGGTAGCTCGTAGCCTTTCGCTTGCAACTCTTTAATAGCAGCTTTTAACTGCGGGATAGATGCAGAGATGTTTGGAAGTTTGATGATGTTTGCTTCTGGCGTTTTCGCCAACTCGCCAAGTTCTGCTAGCGCGTCACCGATGCGCTGCTCTTCTTTTAAATGCTCTGGGAAGTTAGCGATGATACGACCTGCTAACGAAATATCACGAGTATCTACATTAATGCCAGACGATGCAGTAAACGATTGAATGATTGGTAGTAATGAATAGGTTGCTAACGCCGGGGCTTCATCAGTGATTGTGTAGATAATTGTAGGTTTTTCTGTAGGCATGAAATTTCCCTATTTTTTACTCAACTAAGCTGAACAACTCAGCAACTGAGTTCGTTGAATTTACGCAGTGCTTAGCGTTAGTAGTGCATTCCTCCTCACCAACGCGACATGCGGTTTGCACTCTTTCTTATAGTTTGAAGCTCTATGGCTCTCTATCCATGAGTGCACTTTGTGCCAAGTTTGCTTTCATGAAGTTCTTTTGCAAAAACACCTCACTAAAAGCAACTTGGCTATATCATTAAACAAATAACACGAAATAGTCTATTATTCTGTGCACTTTTGTTAGTTTTAGGCGCGCAAATGATAGCCGATAAGAAGAAAACATAAAACTTTCAAACACAGTTCATTTACATTTTTGCAAGGTAGTTAACATGTCATCTCGCACGGGTCATGAAAAAGGTCGCCGTAGTAACCATTCTAAACCGAGCCATTTTAAACGCTCTGGTAAGCCAAATCATTCAAATGGACAGGCTAAAAATCGACCTAGTCGCCCTACCCGTTTTTCAAAATCCGCTAAACCGCGTATTGCACCCGAAGATCGTAAGGTGGTCATTTTCAATAAGCCCTATGACACGTTAAGCCAATTTACTGATGGCGATGGCCGTAAAACGCTAGCTGATTATATTCCTGTAAAAGATGTTTATGCGGCAGGCCGATTAGACAGAGACAGCGAAGGTTTGATGGTGCTCACTAACGACGGCATTCTGCAGGCTAAGTTGACCCAACCTCAATCAAAGTCACCAAAGACGTATTGGGTGCAAGTAGACGGCGCTCCGAATGAAGAGGATTTAGAGAAACTACGTAAAGGCGTTGAATTGAAAGATGGCATGACATTGCCAGCAAAAGTAGAAGTGATGCCTGAGCCAGAGATCTGGGAAAGAACTCCGCCTGTCCGCTTTCGAGCAAACATTCCGACTACTTGGTTAGCTATCACTATTATAGAAGGGAGAAACCGTCAGGTAAGACGTATGACCGCGCACATTGGCTTCCCAACACTGCGTTTAGTTCGTTACTCGATGGGCGGTATTGCTCTTGAC
This sequence comes from Vibrio sp. B181a, assembly GCF_030248375.1. Classification (NCBI taxonomy): domain Bacteria; kingdom Pseudomonadati; phylum Pseudomonadota; class Gammaproteobacteria; order Vibrionales; family Vibrionaceae; genus Vibrio; species Vibrio sp. B181a. Next base: position 10,891 of record NZ_JAHGAD010000101.1, read on the forward strand.
GATTTAAAGCCAGGAGAGTGGCGAGAAATCAAACTCTCGTTTTAAACATCAAAAAATATAAAAAGCAGGTCTACGCCTGCTTTTTTTAGTTTTTGTCGTCACTAATAACGATTATTGTTGAGCAACCCACTTCATGAATGCTTGACGTTCTTCGTCTGTCATTTCTAGGTAAGCAATCTTCGCTTTTGTTACGGGTGATTTTACTCTTTGCGCGCTTTTACTGGTTGCTGTTACAGCCGTCGCTGCTTGTAGCTCAGACAATTCGACTCTCTTACCGTTTGCAAAGAAAACGCCATTAGCTTCATTGTACACCGCTAGTTGCTCATCAAGGTTTGAATAAGGGAACGCGCCTTTCTCACCTGGCATTTTATATTGCGAGTAATCAATAGACTTATCGTTGAAACTCACTTTCCAGTCCATTTTATCTTGCTCAAACAGCTTGTCTGCCTGACGTTTTTCTCTAAAAGATGGCGCATCAATATAAAGCTCACCCGCGCCAGAACTAAAACCAAGAATGTATGGTGCAGAGTAAACTTGGGTACGTTTATCGCCACGCCCAATCGCTTTGTTTACTTTTAAAACTACTTGGTTAGAGCCATCAACAAGACCAAACGGTTCACTCAAGTCATCCGCGCTAACGCCATTTACAAACAGCACTTGAACGCCTTGAGCGGTGGTTAGGGTTGCTGAAGTATCAGCTCTATTTGTTGTGTCTGCGTTCGCTGTTGTACCAAACACTCCAAGTACAAATGCTACAGTCCAAGCTTTTAGTCTCATATCCTAATAACCTTAAAATTCAATTAATTACATCAAAAGAGTTAAATGTCGCTTACCATTCATCACAGTTTGAGGAAATCATTGCTGAAAAGCCAACCATTTCTACATCATTGACTGTAGATAATTGGTAAACGCATTCAAGTCTCATAAATCTTCATGTACTCACTTGGTTCATGCTTTCAGGTACCTAAGGAGATACAAGCTTTTAATATAAAAAAGGCCGCAATAAATGCGACCTTTACTATATCTACTTAAGTTCTGAGATTAGAACGTGTAGTAAACACCAGCAACAACTAGGTCAGCTTCTTTCTTAGAAACGTTTTTCTCGTCGTTTTCGCTTGCAGTGTATTCGATGAACGTTAGAACATTGCCAGTTACAGCATAGTCAGCACCAAACGTGTAGTAAGACTGGTCGTGGTCACCTTCGTACTCAGTGAAACCAAATGAAGTGTAAACGCGTGCTTCGTTCATTTGGTAAGCAGCTACTGCAGACCATGTATCTTGGTCAGCTTTGTTTAGTTCTTCAGCAACGTAGTTAACTGCAGCAGAGAAGTTGTCCATGTTGAAACGAACAGCTGCACCCATTACTTGGTAATCAGTACCAGCAACGTCACGGTTCTCTTGATCTTGGTAAGAAGCACCAACAGTGAACATTTCGTTGATTGCGTATTGTGCAGATAGACCGAATGCAGTGTCAATTTTCTCGTTTTGATCTAGGTATGCATCAGCGATAACAGTTAGCTTGTCGAAGCTACCTTTAACTGAAACAGCGTGACCAGCACTTTCTTTTGATTTTACGAAATCATCAACGTAACCAAGACCTTCGTTGGTGTTGTCGATAGTGATTGCGTCTAGAGAGTCACCGAAGTCACCAACTTCACCTAGAGCCACACCCCAGTTGTCACCGAAGTAAGCACCGAAGTATAGGTCATCTGTACGTACGCGAGCGTGGTCAGAGCTGCTGTCTTTATCGAAGAACTCACCGTTTTCTAGCTCAAATGAGCCGAATAGAGTTACGTCTTCGTTTAGTTTGTGCTCAGAATCGATTTGAATCTTAGCCCAAAGATCAACGTCTACATCACGTTTAGTTGTAGTTGCGCCGTTTTCCTTGCCTTCTACAGTACTTACGTAAGTATCGATCTCACCTTTAAGGTTGAAAGAAGTCGTACCGTTGTCGTAGATGTTGCCTGCTGCTAGTGCAGACGTAGAGATGCCTGCTACTGCTAGAGCTACTAGAGTCTTTTTCATAATTAATCCACTGCCTTTTCTTAGTTCGGGATATCCTTGTCCGATTCCCTTTTTTTATATTTTTGAAACCGCTTGTTATCGAAACGTAACAATGATTGGTCTGCAAAATCTGGGCACTAGAGTGCAAAAGATTATTCTGCCTGTCAAATTTTCTAAATAGAAATATCAAAGAACAAAAATATACTTTAAAAACAATAATTTAAAAATTTACATTTAAATTATTCGATGAAGTTCTAAACTACAAACTTGATTTTTCTTAATTTAGTGATTCATAAACAACAAACACAAAACACCTTTAAATTGCAAAATCACATAATAAAACAGAACATCCAACTACATTAATGGCATTTTTGAAGCTTTATATTTTTCGCCTAATGAAATTATTTTCATTTAGTTGGAGTTCAATATTTTTTTGTGAACAAGATCTACATTCCGCACAAAAGCATTCCATTTTGTGAACTACTGTCGAACCAGTGATGTGTGCTACTATGCGCCTCCAACGCACTTGAGGCCCGTATGCTAACCAGTAACATCCAAAAATCGATTCGAACCAGTTATCAGAACTTGCAAGCTCAACTGGATAACTTTGTTCCGAGACGAGCACAAAACTACCTCGTCGCTGAGATCGCAAAAACGCTATGCGGGCAATACCACAAATCAAATCGAATGCTGGTAGCCGAGGCAGGAACCGGTATCGGTAAATCACTCTCCTATTTAATGGCGGCGATTCCTGTCGCGGTTTACAACAACCGCAAAGTGGTGATTTCAACCGCGACAGTGGCCTTGCAAGAGCAATTGGTGAATAAAGACCTCCCTCTTTTCCGCCGAATTACGGATCGAGAGTTTTCTTTTATTCTTGCTAAAGGGCGTCAACGCTATTGCTGCGCAGAAAAGCTTGCTACAGCCAGTGGTGTGGATGGTGGCCAGCTCGCAATGTTTGAGACCAAGCCTAAGAAAAAAGACATCGAACTCCTAGAGACCATGTATCGTTCTCTTGCTCAAGGTAAGTGGGATGGCGACCGTGACTCTTGGCCAAAACCAATAGATGATCGTCTATGGCAGCTTATTGTGAGTGATAAGCACAGCTGCAATAACAGCTTACCAGCCCATCGAAACTGCCCTTTTCAGAAAGCTCGCTCAGAGTTAGACAAGAATGACGTCATCATTGCGAACCATTCTTTAGTGATGGCTGATGCTGATTTAGGCGGTGGCGTGATTCTCCCTGAACCTGAAAACACGATTTATGTGTTTGACGAGGCCCACCACCTACCCCATGTCGCTCGCGACCATGCATCCGCCTCTGCGAGTTTGAAAGGTGCAGCGGCTTGGTTGGAAAAGCTTAATCAATCGACCAGTAAGTTTTCATCTCTAGCAGACGAGAAACGTGTCGCGCGTTTTCGCAATGATTTGCAGGAATCGGTGCAAGAGCTCATCCCAGCACTAAGCCAACTAACCAAACAGTTCGATCCTGCACAGTTTGAAGAAAACATTTATCGCTTTGAACATGGTGAGCTGCCAGAGTGGTTAGAAAACCAATCTAAAGACCTCAAACAACTGAGTAAAAAAGCAAACCAAAGTGTTGCGAAGATCGCCGATCTTATTGCTGAAAGAGTTAAAGATGGCGAACTTTCATCAAGGTTAGCAGAACCAGCACTCGCTGAATTGGGTTTTTACATTCAGCGCCTGGAAAACCTTGCACAGGTGTGGAATCTGATGGCAGAGCCTACCCGCGACAAAGGTGCCCCTTTGGCCAGATGGCTGGAAAAACACCCAGACCGAGAAGGCGATTACATTGTTAGTGTTTCTCCACTAGAGATTGGCTGGCAACTCGATCAACAAATCTGGAGCCGCTGTATTGGTGCAGTCCTCGTATCTGCGACAATGCGAGCTCTGAACTCGTTCAACTATTTCTGTCATCAAGTTGGTGTCGATGCAAAACCTGAGTCTGGCACTCAGTTCTTAGCATTGGCTTCTCCGTTCGACTATCAAAACCAAGCCGAGCTTTTGATTCCAGCAATGAGGTACGAGCCTCAAGCGCCGCAATTTACCGAATATCTTATTGAAATTTTGCCTAAGTATTTAGAAGACAACAAAGCAAACTTAGTATTATTCTCCTCTTATTGGCAAATGAACCAAGTGGCGGATGCGTTAAGTTCAGACTTCATAAAACGAGGCTGGGCACTACAAGTTCAAGGCGAAAGTTCACGTGCAGAAATTCTAAAAAAACATAAAAAACTCGTAGAACAGCAGAAAACTAGCATTCTTTTCGGTACAGGAAGCTTCTCAGAAGGCCTTGATTTACCGGGTGAACTACTAGAAAACCTCATCATCACTAAGATTCCATTTGGAGTCCCTACTTCTCCGGTAGAACAGGCTCACTCGGAATACATAGAGAAGAAAGGAGGAAACCCGTTTATGCAGATCACCGTTCCCGATGCGAGCAAAAAGCTGATTCAAAGTGTCGGTCGTTTACTGCGCAAAGAACGCGATTCTGGTAGAGTGACCATCCTTGATAGACGTTTAGTAACAAAACGCTACGGGCAAGCTTTAATTGACTCGCTTCCGCCGTTTAAACGCAAGATCGAATATTAGAAGAATAACTATTTATGGAAATGATTGAGCCAACCATGCTGTTGGTCTTGGCGCTAGTCGCTTTTGTTGCTGGATTTATTGATGCTGTAGCCGGTGGCGGAGGCATGCTTACTGTCCCCGCTTTGCTATCGTTAGGACTTCCGCCACATATTGCATTAGGAACCAACAAACTAGCTGCATCTTTTGCTTCTTCCACTGCCGCCTTTACTTATTATAGAAAGCGCTTGTTCAAACCACAGTGCTGGGGAAGAGCGTTTGTAGCAACCCTCATTGGCGCGACATTAGGAACGCTGTTTGTTGATGCTATTAGTACAGAATGGTTAGAGAAGGTTTTACCTCTTATTATTCTTGCGGCCGCCATGTACACCGTATTCCACAAAACACCGCAATCAACACATCAGAGCCCAACACCAGAGCCGTGCCCAATGTTAAATAAAAAACAGTATGCACAGGGGTTTACGATTGGCTTTTATGATGGTCTAGCAGGCCCTGGTACTGGTGCTTTTTGGACAGTAAGCTCGATGGCACTTTATCGATTGAACATCTTGCTTGCGTCAGGCCTAGCAAAAGCAATGAACTTCACCAGCAACTTTACTTCTCTCATCACTTTTGCTGTTTTAGGTCATATCAACTGGGTGCTAGGCTTAACCATGGGAGTCTGTTTAATGGCTGGCGCTTTTGTTGGCGCACATTCCGCTATTCGGTTTGGCTCCAAATTCATTCGCCCAGTGTTTGTCACTGTGGTCAGTGTGTTGGCGATAAAACTTGCCTATGACGCGTGGTTTGTGGGATTAACATGAACATTAAACAGCTTTCTGAAAACTTAAATCAGATGTCTAATCAAGCAGCCATGCTTGATCGCCAACGCGGCGAACATCATGTTCCACTTTTTGGTGAGCGCTTGTTTCATTGCCGTTCTCGTTTGCTTACGCCATGTGTTAAAGAGGCAAATGCAACACTGGATGCTATTATCCGCGAGCAAAATGAAGGAAAGCTCACAGCCCTTCGAGCTGAGTACTTAACAGAGCGTCTGGTAGCACAAATCACCGCGATTCAACGTGAAATTTCCACGACTAAGATTCGTAAAGGTGAAATCAAGCACAGCAGCCACTTCCGAAAACCCATCAATGTGATGTACCAGGAATTGGCACAGCATCAAGAGTGGGCTCGCCGTTTACGCGAAATGGTATTAGAGAAGCAAAGAGCGGTCGAAATGGCACCAAGCTTTGCTAGAGCAGAGGCTCAGAAAGTCTTGCTCGCCACCGAACAACGACTAGAACGTTGCGAAGCAGCCCTGCTTAAATTAGAGAACCAAATTACTCATAGGGAAAAGAACCAGTAATGTCAGAACAGCCAAAATCTCCTCTCGACGACGCGCCAGCAGAGATCAAACTCGCGGTTGATTTAATTTACCTGCTCGAAACCAACGAGATAGATCCTGAGACTGCACTCAAAGCGCTAAAGATCGTGCAAAATGATCTGGAAAACAAACTTAAAGCACAGTAGCAACTAGCAATTTGGCCTTGTCTCACTAGTCTCCCTCCCCCCTTGCATGAGAACCATTTGCACCTTCCCGTTGCAATGGTAACATCATACGCAAACACGCCCCTTGAGAAGGATAAAAAATGAAAGTAATTAGCTTTAACATCAATGGACTTCGTGCGCGTCTGCATCAACTCCAAGCGCTTATCGACAAACACCAACCAGACGTGATTGGTCTTCAAGAAATCAAGGTACACGATGAAGCATTCCCTATCGAAGATGTCGAGGCGATGGGCTACAAAGTTTACTTTCACGGTCAAAAAGCCCACTACGGTGTGGCAATGCTATGCAAACAAGAACCGATCAGCGTTCAAAAAGGTTTCCCAACCGACAATGAAGAACATCAAAAACGCATGATCATGGCGACGTTTGAAGATGAGAATGGTGAGAAGGTAACAGTTCTAAATGGTTACTTCCCTCAAGGTGACAATATCGCTCACGAAACCAAATACCCATATAAGCGTCAGTTTTACAAGGATTTGATGACTTACCTGAATGATCACCACACTAACGATGAACAACTGATCGTCATGGGTGACATTAATATTAGCCCAATTGATTCAGATATCGGCATTGGCGAACCAAACCGTAAGCGTTGGTTGAAGACAGGGAAATGTTCATTCCAACCGGAAGAGCGTGAATGGTTGAAAACCTTATTAGATTGGGGCTTCGAAGATACTTTCCGTAACCTGCACCCGGAAGTCAATGACCGTTTCTCATGGTTTGATTATCGCTCTCGCGGTTTCGATGATAATAGAGGCCTGCGTATCGACGTTATTCTGGCGACACCATCGCTGGCGAAAAAGTGTGTTGAATCAGATATCGATTATGAACTACGTGGTATTGAAAAGCCTTCTGACCACGCCCCGATCTGGTCTACTTTCCAATAGCGAAATCACTTTCCAAAAAACCAAAAGAGCGCCAATCGGCGCTCTTTTTCTTTTCATTCACTATTTCGCTGGTGACGATTTAGCTTAACGGTCTTAGGTATGCCAAGAAGCGTTTCTCTGCCATTTTAAAACACCACAAAATAATGAAGGTCAATGCCATATAGAACAGCCCCGCAGTCAAGAATGACTCAAATGGTGCGTAGTATCGAGAGTTCACCAAACGAGCAGCCCCTGTCAGATCCATAATGGTAATAATACCCGCGACCGCACTGCCATGAAGCATGAAGATGACTTCATTGGAGTAAGCTGGCAATGCACGACGCAAAGCACTTGGCAAAATAATGCGGCGATAAGTCATAAACTTGCTCATACCGTATGCTTTAGCGGCTTCCACTTCACCTTTAGGCAAACCATTAATTGCCCCACGAATAATTTCCGCCGTATAGGCTGATGTATTCAGTACGAAAGCCACCAGTGCACAAAACCACGCGTTTTCCCAAAGTGTATCTTTCACCGGGAAGAACTGGTCCATACCGTAATAGATAAGGTAGAGCTGCACGAGCAATGGAGTCCCACGGAAAAAGTAAATAAATGCCCATGACGGCAAACTTAATGCGTAATTCGTGCTGTTACGCGCGATAGCTAGGGGAATTGATACACATAGACCAATCACCAGCGCTAACGCAACAAGCCATACTGTCGTCCACAATCCATCAAGATAGACCGGCAAGCTTTCAATTATCAATGAAAAATCCATGGCTTACCTCGCGTGAATACTGAATTTACGTTCCACCAGCTTAAGCAAACCGGTCGAAACGCTGGTAAAGAACAAAAAGATGATCGCGACAGCCATATAGAAGGTGAACGGCATCTTGGTTGTACCTGCTGCCAATGAGCTCATGCGAACCATGTCTTCTAAACCGATGATGGAAACCAATGCCGTCGTTTTCAGTAGAACCAACCAGTTGTTACCGAAGCCAGGTAAGGCATGTCGAATCATTTGAGGTAATAAGATTCTGCGAAACGACATTACCGGACTCATGCCATAAGCTTTTGCCGCCTCTAATTCGCCTTTGTCTACGGCCATGATCGCACCACGGAACGTCTCAGCCATGTAAGCACCAAAGATAAATCCAATGGTCAGCACGCCTGCAATAAAAGGGCTGACGTCAATATAATCAGGCAAGTAAGAAGTCCACTCATGGTTAGGGTCACTTGCAGTAAACCACTCGTTGAGTGTCTCATTGATCGAATAAAGACTGTTGTTTAATAGAATTTGACCACCGAAGAAGATCAGCATCATCAAAACGAGGTCTGGAATGCCACGAATAATGGTGGTGTAAAGTGTCGCTATGGCTCTCGCCCACTTGTAAGGCGCCAGTTTTGCTAACGCACCAAGCATACCGAGAATCATGGCTAAAAGAAGTGAAAGTACAGCGACTTCTATGGTTACTAGAGCCCCTTTTAAGATCGAGGCTTCATATCCTTGTAGATCCAGCATAGGTGAGTTCCTAATCCCTAAACTCAAAAGATCGACCGTTAGCTACTTCTAGGAACAAGCCAACGGTCGCTTAGTTACAGCTTACTCGCCGTAAACATCGTAGTTGAAGTATTTACCTGCGATTTCTTGGTAAACACCTTTTTCACGTAGTGACAAGATAGCCGCATCTAGCTTCTTAGTTAGGTCTTTGTCTTGCTTACGAACGGCAATACCAAAGCCATCACCGAACCATTTAGGATCCGTTAGAGAAGGACCAACAAATTCGTACGCTTCACCACCCGCTTTGTTTAATACACCTTCTTCAAGTGCTGATGCATCACCAAGTACTGCTACGACACGACCGTTAGCAAGATCTAGGTAGGCTTCATCAAATGAACCGTAACGTACGATTTCAACTTTATCGCCGTAGTTATCTGTTAGGTACTTATCATGAGTGGTTGCACGTTGAACGGCAATTTTTTGACCGTCAAGGTTATCAAAGTCTAGGTTTGCGCCTTTCTTGGCGATGAATTTGTTTGGAATCAGTGCGTATTTTCCTGTGAAGTCTACTTTCTTCTTACGCTCTTCAGTGATCGACATTGCAGCGATAATTGCATCGTATTTGCGAGCAAGTAGAGAAGGAATAATACCATCCCAGTCTTGAGCAACGATCTGACACTTCACTTTCATCTCTTCACAAAGTGCGTTCGCCATATCCACGTCGAAGCCTTTTAAAGAGCCATCCGTTTCTGTCCAGCTAAACGGAGGGTAAGCGCCTTCAATACCAAAGCGAACTGTTTTCCATTCTTTCGCTTGGGCGACACCAGACACTGCTGTTGCAGCAAGCGTTGCTGCTAATAACCACTTTTTCATTTCCATACTCCTGTGATTGCTTTTATTTGGTTTTGATTGTTGTGCTTAATAGGTGGCAAAAGACTGCCACCCAAGAAATATTAGTAGATAGATGAGATAAATTGCTGTAATCGTTCCGAATCTGGGTTTGTAAATAGCTTAGCTGGATCTCCCTGTTCTTCCACTAAGCCTTGATGTAAAAACATCACATGGTTAGATACGTCACGTGCAAATGCCATTTCATGAGTAACAACCAACATCGTTCGCCCTTCATCTGCCAAATCTCGCATTACTCCTAACACCTCACCAACCAACTCAGGGTCGAGTGCAGAGGTTGGCTCATCGAACAGCATCACTTCTGGATCGACAGCAAGAGCGCGAGCAATAGCCGCACGTTGCTGCTGACCACCTGAAAGGTGTCCTGGGTAGTAGTCTTTTCGCTCGTACAGCCCTACTTTTTTCAGAAGCAGCTCTGCATTTTCAATCGCTTGTGCTTTAGGTACGCCAAGTACATGCACCGGCGCTTCAATCACATTTTCTAGAACCGTTAAGTGTGACCAAAGGTTAAAGCCCTGAAACACCATGGCTAAGCGTGAACGAATACGTTGAACTTGTTTCTCATTGGCTGGAACGGACTCTCCTGCTCGGTTATTTTTCATCTGGATAAGCTCGCCGTTTACCCAAATCTCACCAGCAGTAGGCGTTTCAAGAAGGTTAATACATCTTAGGAAGGTACTCTTACCGGAACCGGAAGAGCCAATGATGGAGATAACATCCCCTTTATGAGCGGCAAGTGAAATGCCTTTAAGGACTTCATTCTGTCCAAATGTTTTGTGCAGGTCTTTTATATCTAGCGCTGGTACATCATTCATTGCGCCTTACTCCCTGTGTTTTAGTCACTGCAATAAGGGACTCCGCCCTCTTTGAATTGGAACAAACTATCACCACCAACTGCAAGTTGCAACAAATTATTAACCTAAATAATTCGAATAGATAGATACAACAATCAAATTAATATGCAACATTTAGCTAAATATTCTTTAAATGTTGAATAACTGACATAAAAAAGCCCCTCAGTAGAGGGGCTAGTTAAGATACAAAAGTGTTAATTAGTTCTCTCTAAAAGTAGAGTCTTAGTTTGAGCGACTCGATTCGACATATCGCGAACTTGCTTTTCATTCATAACAATACCAAGCACATCTTCTTTAGTGTCTGTACCATTACCATTAGCGAAAGCAGTCAGGAAGTCTGCAGCTTGTACGTCACCTTCATCTTCAGTGAAAACATAGCTTTGTGTTATCTGGGAACTATTAGAGATCACAAGATCATCTTCAGCACCTGCTGGTACACTTGAGTAGTCTAAGTCTGGTACAACAATACTACGTTCGATCAGAGAGTAAACAGAATGTCTTACCACATACGGTGTAGAGCCTACCGTTGTGCCTTGTTGGTAACTAACACGTTGTAAACCATTTTCGTTACCTAAGCCGATGCTGTCAGATAGATCAACAACACTATTCGATACTCCTGGTTTTACGTTCTGAGTGTTGTTTACTGCAAACAGTGAAGCATCGTCGACTACAACACTAAAGTTGTCAGAAACTTTGTCCGTGTATGCTGCTTCCCATCCCGGAGTTGAGATTGTGCCATCAACACTGAATGTCCACACATCGCCTTTTAAAGCATCAGGGTGATAAAAAGCACTCGTCTTAGGCACTTCAGCTAGACGATAAGCAAAGTTTTTATAAATTGTATCAATATCAATAGTAGAAAAATTGATACCAGAAGAACTCACCATTGGAGTAGAAGGTGTACCAGCAAATACCATGCGATCGTCCGCCCAATCCTCAAAACCATATTGGTATAGAGAAGAACGAGCATCTGTTCGGTACTGGGCAACCATTGTTATTTCAGTGCTTACTGCTGGCAACACTTCGCCTTTAGTAAAGCGTGATTCGTTTGCCGTTACCGTCTCTAGCTGAGAATCAAAATAAAACGTTGAATATGGGTTACCTACGGCATCTTCAGCAACTTTATAATCAAGGGCTGTCTTGTTCACAATTGAGTCGTTGTTGCCCGTTAAACAAGTCGTGTTACTTACATTCGCATCAGCTGATAAATAAACATTTCTCAGTGAAGAATCTGCCTCTAACAAGTCTTTAGAGAATGTAATTGCGTTAATAATAGTGCCATTCACTTCTTGCACCGTTACGCTGCCACCATCAGGAATCGACTGAAGAATGATCGTCAATTTGTCGTTGCTCGCAGTAACTAAGTCACCTTCACGGTTACCTGCAGCATCTGAGTAATATGCGGTTAACTGTGAATCAAGCACTCCACCCAAACGGTGGTAGTTCAATACTTGCTCTTCATTGTTCGAGTCAAAGCGGTCATAGATCGTACATGAGCCATTACTTGCCAACGCTTGAGTTTTTGCTGCAACAAAAGTGAAGTTAAAAGGGGTTTGAGGTGCACCGCCACCGCCACCGCCGCCGCCACCGCAACCGACCATTAATCCTGAAATAATTGCCACTAGCGGCAGTACTTTAAGCTGTTTCATGTCTTCTTCCTAAACTGAGCGGCAATGATTAGCCAAAAAATCGTCTCTGCTCGGTATTAAGCAAGAATGAAGCCAGCTTTTTGTTCCACCTATGAATGGCATCAATACGTTCAATTGTGCATTATTTCTGCAAAACAAAGTCTAATTTTATGCAACTTGTGTAATCGAATTACACACTAAATCACCAGCTTGTTCGCATGCCAGACACTTTCTGTAGTTTTCTTTCACATCTATTCTTAAAGTGATCTAAATCAATCACCCCAAAGGGCTATCTTGTTAGACTCCGCGTCAATGATGAGGAATTTTTTGTGCCTCAACACAACGAGTTATTAGCTATGCTTAGGCACGTAGTATTCGTGTGACAAAATCTAATAATAGCTAGCATAGGAAGTGCCGCAGGAAGCGGAAAACACACAATTCAATTTAGAATTCATAACTTTTAAATATATGAGGAATCTATGTCAGACGCAGTGAATAAAGCGCACTCTGATTCGGATATTGAGACTAAAAGCTACCGCGAGCTTCACCGTCCATCATCTGAGTTCGCAAGCCGTTCAGACTACCTAGACCACGAACTACAAATCATGAAGCCACGTCGTTTTGGCTTAAACTTGCCAGGTCGTGACTTCCGCTTTGAGCTTGAAGACCTTGTTCCAGCACTTGCTGGTACTATCGGTATTATCGCGATGTACTCTGCGGTGATGATGTCTTGGGCTGAAGGTCTTACTGCAGCATGGGACCACGTAAACTTAGGCAAAGATTTTGCAATCGAAGTTGCACGTGTAGAAATGCTTATCCCTGCACTCCTTTTCTGTGTACTTGCTTCTGGTTTTATTAACCCTAAAGCCAACCTTGCAGGTAACCACGGTCCAATGATCCCTCTTATTGGTACCATCGCTCTTGCTGGTGCTCACCCTCTTGCATTGGCAATTCTAATCGGTGTATTTGGTCTTCTACTTAGTGCCTTGAAAGGCGGCTCCAAGCTAGTAAACCTCACCTCAGAAGGTACAGCCGGCGGCTTGCTTATTTTCTTGGGCTTAACGGGTACCATGAGCCAAATCACTTCGATTCAAGAATGGGCGGTTGGTCTACAATCTTCTACTGTTGAAGCGGGCAGCATGGGTTATGTTGGTCTGATCGTACTAGCAGTGACTATCGCGCTCTACGCATTCCTTGCAAAAGTAAACAAGCGTTGGCTAGCAATCCCAGTGTGTGCTTTCACTGGCCTTGCAATCGCTTTAGTACTAGGCGCAGGTTTCGACATTAAATTCGTTACTGAAACAGGTCTTCCTAACCTAAACCCAGTTTACTGGTGGGGCAGCACTGAAGAAGGTTGGATGCTAGGTCTTCCTAATATGGAACACTTCATCGCATCACTACCGTTTGCAATCCTTGCTGTAGCGATGTGGTCTCCTGACTTCCTAGGTCACCGTATCTTCCAAGAACTGAACTACCCTAAAAAGACTGAAAAAGTACTGATGGACGTTGATGACACTATGACAATGTGTTCTATCCGCCAAATGGTAGGTACTGCAGTAGGTGGTGGTAACATCACTTCATCTTGGGGTACTTACATGATCCCAGCAGCGATCGCGAAACGCCCTATCCCTGGCGGTGCTATCCTTCTTGGTCTTCTAGTAATGATCATCGCAATCCTTGGTTTCCCAATGGATATCGCGGTATGGCCACCAGTAATGCGTGTTGCTCTTCTTGTAGGTGTATCTCTACCTCTACTTGAAGCAGGTATGCAAATGGTGAAAGACTCAAAAGATTCTCAAGCAGCAGGTATCTGTATCTTTGGTTCAGCAGTTGTTAACCCAGTTCTAGCTTGGGCACTGACGATGCTTCTAGACAACAACGGTCTAATTGGTGATAAAGAGCGTGCAGCTCGCCTGTCATTTGTAGACAAGATTGTGATCCCTGTAGGTGTACTTGTTATCTGTTTGGTCGCTATGCTTGCAGTAGGTATGCTAGAAGGACAATATGGCATTAAAGCTTGGCTATAATGACATTCGTTCAAAAATTGTGTGGGTAGCGCTTGTCGCTACCCAATTTTTATCGAGATTTTTTAGTATTTATTGATTTAGTTTAAGGTTTGCAGAATTTTTTTAGTGTAGCCTTGAATTGTGGTTGGGAAAAACCCACATTGTTAGCAGTGACAATATTTATAGTTTTATGACCCACATTTTCTTATTTAAGACTATACATATTGTTATTCATTAAGAGTGTACTGTTCTCCATCTAACAGTGGAGATAGCTGGCTCAACGGCGAACCAGTACGTATTTTTTTCTACTACAAAGGTAGGTATGTCATGGCAGAGCAATTTGCTAAAGCTTGGGAAGGTTTTGCTGCAGGCGACTGGCAAAACGAAGTAAACGTTCGTGATTTCATTCAGAAGAACTACACTCCGTACGAAGGCGACGAATCTTTCCTAGTTTCTGAAGGTACTGAAGCGACTAACAAGCTTTGGGCTAAGGTAATGGAAGGTATCAAACAAGAGAACGCGACTCACGCTCCTGTTGATTTCGATACTTCAGTTATCTCTACCATCACTGCTCACGATGCAGGCTACATCGAAAAAGACCTAGAAACTATCGTAGGTCTACAAACTGAAGCTCCGCTTAAGCGTGCAATCATCCCTAACGGTGGTATCCGTATGGTTGAAGGTTCTTGCAAAGCTTACGATCGCGAGCTTGATCCACAAGTTAAGAAAATCTTCACAGAGTACCGCAAAACGCACAACGCTGGCGTATTCGATATCTACACTCCAGATATCCTAGCATGTCGTAAATCAGGCGTTCTAACTGGTCTTCCAGATGCTTACGGCCGTGGTCGTATCATCGGTGACTACCGTCGTGTTGCTCTATACGGTATCGACCGTCTAATGAAAGACAAGCTAGCTCAATTCAAGTCTCTACAAGAGCGTTTTGAGAACGGTGAAGATCTACAAATGACTATGCAGCTTCGCGAAGAGATCGCTGAGCAGCACCGTGCACTTGGCCAAATGAAAGTTATGGCTGAGAAATACGGCTGTGACATCTCTCGTCCAGCTGAAACTGCACAAGAAGCAATCCAATGGACTTACTTCGGTTACCTAGCAGCTGTTAAATCTCAAAACGGCGCAGCTATGTCTCTAGGTCGTACTTCTACTTTCCTAGATATCTACATCGAGCGTGATATCGCTGAAGGTAAGATCACTGAAGTTGACGCACAGGAAATGATCGACCACTTCGTAATGAAACTACGTATGGTTCGTTTCCTACGTACTCCTGAGTACGATGACCTATTCTCTGGCGACCCAATCTGGGCAACAGAGTCTATGGGTGGTATGGGGCTTGACGGTCGTACGCTAGTTACGCGTTCAAACTTCCGTTTCCTAAACTCTCTATACACAATGGGTCCTTCTCCAGAGCCAAACATCACTGTTCTTTGGTCTGAGCAACTACCTGAAGGCTTCAAGAAGTTCTGTGCGAAAGTATCTATTGATACTTCATCAATCCAGTACGAGAACGATGACCTAATGCGTCCAGACTTCGAGTCTGATGACTACGCAATCGCATGTTGTGTATCTCCAATGATCATTGGTAAACACATGCAGTTCTTCGGCGCTCGCGCTAACCTAGCTAAGACTCTTCTATACGTTATCAACGGCGGTGTGGATGAGAAACTGAAGATCCAAGTTGGTCCTCAAATGCCTAAGATCACTGACGAAGTTCTAGACTTCGACGATGTATGGGGCAAACTAGACCACTTCATGGATTGGCTAGCTAAGCAGTACGTGACTGCACTAAACAGCATCCACTTCATGCACGACAAGTACAGCTACGAAGCTGCACTAATGGCGCTACATGACCGTGACGTTCGTCGTACTATGGCTTGTGGTATCGCTGGTCTATCTGTTGCAGCTGACTCACTATCTGCAATCAAATACGCGCAAGTTAAACCTGTTCGTGACGAAGATGGCGTAGCAATCGACTTCGAAATCGAAGGCGACTACCCTAAATTCGGTAACAACGATGCTCGCGTAGATGACATCGCTTGTGAACTTGTTGAAGTATTCATGAACAAGATTCGTCAGCTTAAGACTTACCGTGACGCAATCCCTACTCAGTCTATCCTAACTATCACTTCAAACGTGGTATACGGTAAGAAGACTGGTAACACGCCTGACGGTCGTCGCGCAGGTGCTCCTTTCGCACCAGGTGCTAACCCAATGCACGGCCGTGACGAAAAAGGTGCTGTAGCGTCTCTAACGTCTGTAGGTAAACTACCGTTTGCTCACGCTAAAGATGGTATCTCTTACACGTTCTCTATCGTACCTAACGCTCTAGGTAAAGATGAAGGTTCACAACGCGCTAACCTAGCTGGTCTAATGGATGGTTACTTCCACCACGAGTCTGGCATTGAAGGCGGTCAACACCTTAACGTGAACGTACTTAACCGCGAAACTCTAGAAGACGCTGTTAAGCACCCAGAGAAATACCCTCAGCTAACAATCCGTGTATCTGGTTACGCTGTACGCTTCAACTCTCTAACTGCAGAGCAACAAGCTGACGTAATCGCACGTACATTCACTGAGTCTCTATAAGATCAGCTGAATTAACACCCTGAGTGATAGAACAGAGGCCGATGCTGTAAAGCATCGGCCTTTTTTTGTTTCTTGAACTAAAGTTGTGACATTACGAAAGATTTTGTCTGTGATCTTCCGTATGATGCGCAAAAAGCTTGCAAACATAATATATGAAACTTAGTAAATTAATCGTCCTTGCTCTGCTGTCTCCAGCAGCTATTGCATCCACCAAGTCCACAGTCTCTTTCACTTTAGATAACGATGGTATCTTCGGCGTTGACCAAGATTACACCAACGGTATTTTCCTTTCTTACGCGACAGAAAAACTGCGTGAAGACGCAGAGTGGAATTGGCTCACACTTAATGACAACAGCCAAAGTAACGTAGACAAGATTGAAATCGTACTTGGTCACAAGATGTACACGCCAAGTGACATTGAAGCCGACTACCCGCTTGTTAACGATCGTCCTTACGCAGGCTACCTTCATACCGAAATCAACTATATCTTACTGACTGCAGATCAAGCCGTTCGCTATAACTTCACTATCGGTGCAACAGGTGAAAGCTCGTTGTCAGAAAAAGCACAGGAAATCGTGCACGGTATTACTGGCTCAACCGACCCGCAAGGTTGGGAATACCAGATTGATGATGAAATCGCATTCAGCGTAGGTTACCGCGCATTCAATAAGTTAATGCGCAGCGAAGGTGAAAGCACACAGTGGGAAATCACCAATGTAAACGACATTAATGCGGGTAACTTCCGTAGTGATGTTTCACAAGGTGTAATGTTCCGTTGGGGTACAAACCTAGCAAACAGCATCGGTGCGGCAAACATCAGTGTTGAAAGCCCATTCCACGCAAGTATGCTGGCTAAAAGCACCTCTAGCTGGTTCTTGTTTACCGGATTCGAAGGTCGTTACCGCTTTAATGACATCACCATCGAAGGCGATCGCTCTGGTATTCCTGAGCCATCAGATCAATACGATGTTACGCTACAAAACTGGCAAGCGAGTGCCGTCGCAGGTGCCACTTGGTACAACCAAAACTACGGCGCGAGTTTAACCTTTACCGTCAAAACACCAGACTATAAAGAAGCTCAAACCGACGTTTACGGTACTGGTTCCCTCTCTTTATTCGCCTTCTTCTAAAGAAAAACCCTCATACGGCGTGTGAGTTTTCATTCGCCGTTTTCTTTGCTCATTATCTCGCCAACGAAAATCCTGTTAGACTGTTTTAACCCTTCAATTTGTAATAAAATAACGGTCAGAATTTATTAAAAATGAGAGCAAAAGATGTCAACAACTGGTCGTATTCACTCGTTTGAGTCATGTGGTACCGTAGACGGACCTGGTATTCGTTTTATCGTCTTCTTGCAAGGTTGCTTAATGCGCTGTAAGTATTGCCATAACCGCGATACATGGGACACGCATGATGGCAAAGAAGTGACGGTTGAAGAGATTATTGCAGAAGCAAAAACCTACCGTCACTTCATGAATGCATCAGGTGGTGGCATTACGTGTTCTGGTGGCGAAGCAATGCTTCAGCCGGAATTTGTACGTGACTTCTTCCGCGCTGCTCAAGCTGAAGGCATTCATACCTGCCTAGATACTAACGGTTACATCCGTAAACACACTGATGTTATCGACGAAGTATTGGATGCGACAGACCTTGTCATGCTTGACCTTAAACACATGAAAGACGAGATCCACCAAGAGTTCATCGGTGTGTCTAACCGTCGTGTTTTAGACTTTGCTCGTTACCTACATAAGATTGGTCAAAAGACTTGGATTCGTTATGTTGTAGTCCCTGGCTACACTGACGAGCCAGAAGCAGCGCACATGCTGGGTGAGTTCATCAAAGATATGGACAACATCGAAAAGATAGAGCTTCTGCCATACCACAAACTTGGTGCACACAAATGGGAAGCACTTGGTGTTGAATATCCGCTTGATGGCGTCAACCCACCATCAAAAGAAACAATGGATGAAATCCAGTCAATTCTTTCCCAATACCACTCAAATGTGAAATACTAAGCGCATTAGGTTATTGAATAGATTTAAAATACCAGCAGCTTGCTGGTATTTTTTTACCTATACTTTGGTGTATGTGTCGTACAAACTAGTCGAACAAACTGATCGGCCTTGTGCCCTATCCAACTCATACTAGACGTATTAGGAATACTAAGTAGTAAGTAAAGCTTACAGGAATAGCGTTGGAATAACACATGGATTGGTTTAATTTCGTTTCGGTCATCATTGTTTGCTGGGTCGCGGTCGTTTATTGCCTTCCCGATTGGCGAAAAGTGGTTTGGCCTAAAATGGAGCAAGAAAAGCCATTCCAACATTTGGTCTTCGCAACACTCTTCTTACTAAGCATTCTGTGGTCTGCCCAGGCCGGTGTGAAAGAAGGGTTACAAATTCACTTTCTTGCGTTGACTACACTAACCATGATGTACGGTTGGCGAATAGCGTTTCTTCTCTGTATCCCTGCCATGATCGTCAATCACTTGATCCACGGCGTACCGCTGTTAATGTTACCAAGCGCATTGGTGCTTTCTGCTCTGGTTCCAATTCTTATCAGCTATCTTATCTTTTTGCTAAGTTATCAGTATCTTCCGCGCAATATCTTCGTTTTCATTTTTGTAGCGGGATTCTTCAATGGTGCGCTCACTGGTAGCCTCCATTTACTCGTTAACTCTTTTTACCACCTCTCTATCGGTCATTACGACTGGCAAACCATCCAACACAATTACTTTGTTTTTGTCCCATTGCTTGCCTTCCCTGAAGGACTTCTCAACGGAATGTCACTGGCTGTGTTGACGGTTTTCAAACCAGAATGGCTACGAGTCTTCTCAGACCGAGATTATATATACAACCATTACCATAAATAAGCTGTCATCGCCCGTTAACACAGCGTTTTTAAACTGGCTAAATTCAATAATTCTTGCCATTTTTCATATTAAATATGTGTTGAGATCATGTTTCACCTTCGTCCGAAACGTTAACCTAAGCACATTAAAAATGTATTAGATTATTTAGTGAGGTCATCATGGAAATGTCAAACGCTCAACGTTTGATCCTATCAAACCAGTACAACCTAATGTCTCAACTTGACCCTAGTAATGCGGCAAAATACAAGCGTCTACAAACCATTGTAGAACGTGGTTACGAGCTGCAAATGCGCGAGTTGAACAAAGATTTTGGCTGCATCACTGAAACTGAATGTCGTGAAATCATCGACATTATGGAGATGTACCATGCAATGCAAGAATCAAACAAAATGCTGGATGATGAAGAGCGCGGCAAAGTGGACCAACGTCGTCTGCAGTTCCTTGGCTTTGATATCGCAACGGAAGCGCAGCAAGTGCATTACGTACGCTTCCTAGTGGATTCAGAAGGTCTTTACCCTCAATTTGATAAAGCGGACCATCACTTCAATAGTCAAATGCCAATGCTAGACAAATACCGTCGCATGCTAAAAACTTGGCGCAACTGCCCTCGTCAATACCACTTGTGTGCAAACGAACTGGCGCAAATCTTTAGTGCATAATCCAGCAAGTATCTGAAAAGGAGAGCAAAGGCTCTCCTTTTTCTTTTCCCCTGTCACAATTCAGCCTCATTCGTTAAGCACGCTTAAGTCTTTCATTCTCTGTAACTTGCACACAAATCACTAATCTCAGTGATTCAAAGCCACATATCTGATTTCTATCGCTCCTATTCACAGCTCAAATTGTTAATTCTCTAAACAGTGATTCAAATGTCACTTTTGCAATAAATTCATAATTGTTAAGCAAAATTGGAAATCCCCGACTAGGCTTAAATTGAGAAAGGGAGTGATTGAAAGGAACTTATCCATCGTTCTTCGTTGCAGTGAAAAAGTGTCCATAAAGCAAAGTCTTTGGTCTTGTCTAGCTTGCCTTCAGTACAAACCAAACGTGATAACAGGACGTATAACTTCATACAACGAAGGGCATATCAAGGGTGGATAAGCCTGCGTCAACGTTCGTCGGTAGACTGACTAGTTAAAGGGGAAAGCGACATGAGTATTTTCGACCACTATCAATCAAGATATGAAGCTGCAAAAGATGAAGAGATGTCGTTACAGGATTTCTTAGCCCTGTGTAAAGACGACAAAAGCGCCTACGCTAACGCTGCAGAACGCCTACTTATGGCTATCGGAGAGCCAGAAGTCATTGATACTGCTCAAGATCCAAGACTGAGCCGTATATTCTCAAACCGTGTCATTTCGCGTTATGAAACCTTCAAAGATTTCTATGGCATGGAAGACGCAATCGAGCAGATTGTTTCTTACCTCAAGCATGCCGCACAAGGTTTGGAAGAACGCAAACAAATCCTATACCTACTCGGCCCTGTTGGTGGTGGTAAGTCATCACTTGCCGAAAAGCTAAAAGCCCTAATGGAAAAAATGCCCGTTTATGTGCTTAGCGCAAACGGCGAACGAAGCCCAGTTAACGATCACCCATTCTGTTTGTTCAATCCAACAGAAGATGGTGAGATTCTCAAGAAAGAGTATGGCATCGAGCATCGTTACCTACGTTCTATCATGTCACCATGGGCGGCAAAACGTCTTCATGAATTTGGCGGTGATATCACCAAATTTAAAGTACTGAAAGTTCGCCCTTCTATCCTTGACCAAGTGGCTATTGCGAAAACCGAACCAGGTGATGAAAACAACCAAGACATTTCGTCCCTAGTTGGTAAGGTCGATATTCGTCAGTTAGAGCATTACTCACAAGATGACCCAGATGCCTACAGCTACTCTGGCGCGCTATGTAAAGCGAACCAAGGCTTAATGGAATTCGTTGAGATGTTCAAAGCGCCAATCAAGGTGCTACACCCACTCTTGACTGCAACTCAGGAAGGCAACTTCAACGGGACAGAGGGTCTATCAGCAATTCCATTCGACGGTATGATTCTGGCGCACTCAAATGAATCTGAGTGGCAAACCTTCCGTAATAACAAGAACAACGAAGCGTTCTTGGACCGTGTATACATCGTGAAAGTACCTTACTGTCTACGAGTGTCGGAAGAAGTGAAGATCTACCAGAAACTGCTTGAAAACAGTGAGCTATCTAAAGCACCTTGCTCACCAAGCACACTCGAAACTCTGGCTCAATTCAGTATTCTTTCGCGACTTAAAGAGCCTGAAAACTCGTCCATTTTCTCGAAGATGCGCGTGTATGACGGTGAAACACTGAAAGACACCGATCCTAAAGCGAAGAGCTACCAAGAGTACCGAGATTACGCTGGCGTTGATGAAGGCATGAACGGTCTGTCAACCCGTTTCGCATTCAAGATCTTGTCTCGCGTATTCAACTTCGACCAAACAGAAGTGGCTGCAAACCCAGTGCACTTGTTCTACGTGATTGAACAGCAAGTAGAACGCGAACAGTTTCCTTCCGAGATGGCAGAGAAGTATCTTGAATTCTTGAAAGGCTATCTAGTGCCTCGTTATGTCGAGTTCATTGGTAAAGAAGTTCAAACTGCATATCTAGAGTCTTACTCTGAGTACGGCCAGAATATCTTCGACCGTTACGTCACCTATGCAGACTTCTGGATCCAAGACCAAGAATATCGCGACCCAGAAACAGGCCAACTGTTCGACCGCGCTTCTCTAAATGCTGAACTAGAGAAGATCGAGAAAACAGCGGGCATCTCAAACCCGAAAGATTTCCGAAACGAAATCGTCAACTTTGTGCTTCGTGCGAAAGCCAATAACAATGGTCAAAACCCAGTTTGGACCAGCTACGAAAAACTGCGCACGGTAATCGAGAAGAAAATGTTCTCCAATACCGAAGAACTGCTTCCGGTTATCTCTTTCAATGCGAAAACCTCTTCTGAAGATCAGAAGAAACACGACGACTTTGTCGCTCGCATGATGGAAAAAGGCTATACCGAGAAACAGGTTCGCCTACTTTCTGAGTGGTACCTACGAGTACGTAAGTCATCCTAACCAGTTTGAGTTAGGTCGCTTGTGAAACATGAAGAGGGCTATTTCATGGCGCAATTTATAGACCGAAGGCTCAATGGCAAGAACAAGAGCGCTGTTAATCGACAGCGCTTCTTGAAGCGCCATAAAGAGCAGATTAAAGAGTCGGTAGCTGACGCAGTGAATCGACGCTCGATCACGAACACGGAAACGGGCGAAGACGTCGCAATACCGCACAAAGATATTAACGAACCTATGTTTCATCAGGGTAAAGGGGGCGTGCGCGACCGCGTGCATCCTGGTAACGACCAATTTATCACTGGTGACAAAATCGAACGCCCGAAAGGTGGTGGCCAAGGCGGCGGTGCTGGTGAAGGCAATGCCAGCCCTGACGGTGAAGGCCAAGACGAGTTCGTTTTCCAAATTTCAAAAGATGAGTACCTCGATATCTTGTTTGAAGATTTAGAGTTACCAAATCTTGAGAAGAACCAAATTGCCAAAATCACAGAATGGAAAACCCACCGTGCGGGTTACCAAACCGCGGGTATTCCATCCAACATTGCCGTTGTTCGCTCGCTGCAGCAATCTCTAGCGCGACGCACGGCAATGACGGCAGGTAAGAAGCGCCTTCTTAATGAACTAGAAGATGAGCTTACTCGCATCAAAAACATCGAGCCCGCTCAACAGCTTGAAGAAAATCGTCTGAAGAAGGAAATTGAGGATCTGCGCAAAAAAATCGAAAGCGTACCCTTTATTGATACCTTCGACTTACGTTTCAAGAACTACGAGAAGCGCCCAGTGCCATCAAGCCAAGCAGTCATGTTCTGTCTAATGGATGTATCTGGTTCTATGGACCAAGCCACCAAAGACATTGCAAAACGCTTCTATGTACTGCTTTATCTGTTCTTAACGCGTACGTACGAGAATGTGGAAGTGGTCTTCATTCGTCACCATACCCAAGCGAAAGAAGTCGATGAGCACGAGTTCTTCTATTCGCAAGAAACGGGTGGCACGATTGTTTCGAGCGCACTCAAACTGATGAATGAGATCGTTCAAGACCGCTACCCTGTGGGTCAATGGAACATCTACGCGGCTCAGGCATCCGATGGCGATAACTGGGCAGACGACTCACCTCGCTGTCGTGACCTACTCGTCAATAAGTTACTGCCAAATTGTCAGTACTATTCATACATCGAGATCACTAGACGTTCCCACCAAACGCTATGGCATGAGTATGAAAAGCTTTCCGAAGCCTTTCCAAACTTCGCCATGAAAAACATCCGCTCTGTGGAGGATATCTTCCCAGTCTTCCGTGAACTATTCCAAAAAGAAAATGCGTAAGGGGGCTAGCGATGAATACCGCAACGACAAACCTTTCGGGGGAAGCCTCGAAAAAACGCAGAGAGAATATGCTGCCAGATGGTCCGGACTGGACGTTTGAATTGCTGGAGCGTTACCACAAAGAAATCAAGCGTGTGGCGGAGCATTATCGTCTCGACACCTACCCTAACCAAATTGAGGTCATTACCTCAGAGCAAATGATGGACGCGTACTCAAGCATCGGTATGCCCATCAACTACAACCACTGGTCGTTTGGTAAAAAGTTCATCCAAACGGAGCAGAACTATAAGCACGGCCAAATGGGGTTGGCTTACGAAATCGTGATCAACTCTAACCCATGTATCGCTTACCTGATGGAAGAGAACACCATCACCATGCAAGCACTGGTTATTGCTCACGCGTGCTATGGGCACAATTCGTTCTTCAAAGGTAACTATCTGTTCCAAACTTGGACCGACGCTAGTTCGATCATTGATTATCTTCTGTTCGCGAAGAACTACATTGCAGAATGTGAGGAGCGCTACGGTGTGCACGAAGTCGAACAACTACTCGACTCCTGTCATGCCCTAATGAACTTCGGTGTCGACCGTTATAAGCGTCCTGAAAAGATATCAATCAACGAAGAGAAAGCGCGTCAGGAAGAGCGTGAAGCTTATCTGCAATCGCAAGTGAATGAGTTATGGCGTACCGTTCCACAATCGAAAACCAAAGAAGAAGACATCAAAATTCGCTTCCCTAGCGAGCCACAGGAAAACCTGCTCTACTTCTTTGAAAAACACGCACCACTGCTTGAGCCATGGCAGCGCGAGATTGTGCGTATCGTGCGTAAGGTGAGCCAATATTTCTATCCTCAAAAACAAACTCAAGTCATGAACGAAGGCTGGGCAACCTTCTGGCACTACACCATCCTTAATCACCTTTATGATGAAGGTTTAGTGTCTGAAAAGTTCATTCTCGAGTTTCTGCACAGTCACACAAGCGTGGTTGCACAACCACCTTACAACAGCCCTTACTTTAGTGGCATCAACCCGTATGCGCTTGGATTCGCGATGTTCCGTGATATCAAACGTATCTGTGAAGAGCCAACAGACGAGGACAAAGAGTGGTTCCCTGAGCTAGCAGGCACCGACTGGCTGGAAGCGGTTCACTTTGCCATGCATAACTTCAAAGACGAGAGCTTTATCAGCCAATACTTGTCACCGAAGCTCATGCGTGATTTCAAGTTGTTTGCCATCAATGACGATGATCGTAAAAACTTCATCGAAGTTGCCGCCATTCATGATGAGACGGGGTACCGACGCATTCGTGAAACGCTGGCTGCGCAATATAACTTGGCGAACTTAGAGCCAAATATTCAGGTGTTTAACGTGGATGTCCGCGGTGACCGCTCGTTAACACTTCAATACGTCCCTCATAACCGCATTCCTTTGGATAACAGTTATGAAGAGGTACTTAAGCATGTGTATCGCTTGTGGGGCTTCGATGTGATTTTAGAAGAAGTGAAAGACACCGGACACAGAGAAATTCTCTCGACCTGTCCGAAACGTAATCAGTACGACACCAATATCTAACCGATACAGCTTCTAATCTACCGTAGATACAAAAAGGCTCCTCAATGAGGAGCCTTTCTAATTTGGAAATCAATACCAAGCTTATTGTGCTTGCTTAGCGACAATGGCTCGTACTGCTTCTAAATCTTCTGGTGTATCCACACCTGCTGCTGGCGCTTCTTTTGCCACTTCAACATGAATCTTTTCACCGTACCAAAGCACACGAAGTTGCTCTAGACACTCGATTTGCTCAAGTGCGCTTGGCTGCCAATTCACATAAGTATTGATGAAGCCAGCACGGTAAGCGTAGATGCCAATGTGACGCATCAATGGATTCGCGATGGTTTTGTCTTGCTTAGCAAAGTTGTCACGATCCCAAGGGATCGTTGCGCGACTAAAGTACATGGCATAACCACGCTCGTCCGCAACCACTTTCACCGCATTCGGGTTGAAGACTTCCTCTTCCGATTCAATCTCAACCGCAAGCGTTGCCATTGGTGCATCGCAACCTGCTAGGTTGTCAGCCACTTGGCGAATAATCGATGGCGGAATCAATGGTTCATCACCCTGAACGTTAACCACAATGTGGTCTGCAGGGATAGCCATTTTTTCTACCACTTCCGCTAGTCGCTCAGTGCCAGATTCGTGGTTTGGCGAGGTCATACAAACCTTGCCACCAAACTGCTCTGCCGCCGCCGATACGCGCTCATCGTCAGTTGCGATAATCACGTCTTCTGCGCCCGCTTGTAAGGCTTGTTCATATACCCATTGGATCATTGGTTTACCACCAATGTCTGCCAACGGCTTACCCGGTAAGCGGCTTGACGCGTAACGTGCAGGAATGACAACCGTAAAAGACATTAGCGTCCCTCGTCCATGCTCATGGTTCGTGCTTCTGGCTCAAGCAGAACAGGAATACCCTCTTTGATTGGGTAAGCAAGGCGATCCAGTTTGCAGATCAACTCTTGATTATCTTTATCGTACGTCAGCTTACCTTTGCACACAGGGCAAGCTACAATCTCAAGCAGACGGTGATCCATAAGTCGCTTTAACCTCTTTTATTCGATTTAAAATTCGTTCTGCATCGTTTGATTCAAACTGTGCAGAAACGGGCAGATACCACCAATTGTCTTGCGCATAACTGTCGCATTTGACGGCATCTTTTTCTGTCATAATCACATTCGCTCCTTGTTGAGCCAATGCTTGTAATTCTTGCTGGTCAAAGTCTTGATGATCGGCAAAGCCTTTCGTCACTTTGACGTCTGCATTCATTGCATTAAGTGTATTAAAAAATCGTGGTGGATGCCCTATCCCCGCAAACGCAACGAGATCACGTAATTCACTGACCTCGACTTGTTGTTTTGTCTTCAGGTTTATCGCCTTTGATGGCGCTAAAGACATTGGCATTTCGCCTTGCTGAGCTTGACCGCCATTCGTGATGATAAAGTCGACTTCAGCAAGACGCTCTACCCCTTCACGAAGTGGACCAAGTGGAATAAGGCTTTCATTGCCAAAGCGGCGATTACCATCAACGATAACGAACTCGATATCTCGCTCTAGAGCGTAATGCTGGAGGCCATCGTCAGTAATAATGATATCAACGCCAGTTTCAAGCAATGCTTTCACCGCATTGGCACGAACCGGGTCTACGGCGACAGGTGAACCAGTGCGGCGATAAATCAGCTTCGGCTCATCACCACAGTGTTTCGCTGGTGTATTGTCATCCAAAACCAGAGGATACTGCGGCGCTTTCGCCCCATAGCCACGAGACACAACGCCTGGTTTGTAACCAAGCTGTTTTAATTGCTCCACCAGCCAAACAACAACTGGTGTTTTACCATTGCCTCCAGCCGTAATGTTACCCACCACGACGACAGGCACTGGCGCTTTGTAAGCTTGTTTTTTACCTGATTGAAATTGTTGACGCTTAGACTTACTGATCGCACCAAACAACAAGCTCAGTGGCCACAAAAGCGGCCACAGCAGGTATTTGAGAGGATGGTTTTCGAACCAGATTTTTTCAACCACAGTTCTTAGGCACCAAATTGGATTCGATGAAGTTGAGCGTACGCGCCATCTTTCTTGGCAATCAGCTCCGCGTGGTTACCGCGTTCAACGATAGAACCTTCATCTACCACTAGAATTTCATCTGCATTCTCGATAGTCGACAGTCGGTGTGCAATCACCAATACCGTCTTGTCTTTTTGCAGTTCATCCAGCGCCGATTGAATAGCACGTTCAGATTCCGTATCTAGAGCTGATGTCGCTTCATCAAGAACCAAAACAGGGGCATCACGAAGAAGTGCACGAGCAATAGCGACACGTTGACGTTGACCGCCAGATAGACTCGCACCATTCTCACCAATCATCGTATCAAGGCCATCTTCCATCTTGCTGACGAACTCAGTGACGTGAGCAAGTTTAGCGGCTCGTTCGATGTCTTCACGTGTGTATTGATCTTCTGTCGCGTAAGCAATGTTGTTTGCAATCGTGTCATTAAACAAATGTACGTTTTGCGATACCAATGCAAACTGCTCGCGCAGGTTCTTAAGCTCGTAGTCACGAATATCGTGGCCATCAAGTGTAATTGAACCACCGCTGACGTCGTAAAAACGGTTGAATAAGTTCGCGATGGTACTCTTACCCGAGCCTGAACGACCAACAAGAGCAACTGTCTTGCCTTTTGGAATATCAAAGCTCACGTTCTCAAGTGCCGGTTTCTCTGCACCTTCGTAGGTAAAGCTGACTTCTTTTACTGCAACGTCGCCATTTGCACGTTCTACAGTGAACTTACCTTCGTTCTTCTCTGGCTCTAGGTCTACCAGGGCAAACAAGGTTTGGCTCGCTGCCATACCACGTTGGAACTGTGAGGTTACGTTTGTCAGCGCTTTAAGCGGACGCATCAAACCAAACATTGCTGAGAATACAACGGTAAATGTACCCGGCGTTAACTGTTCTTTGATTGAGTCGATACTTGCTAGGTACAGAACTACAACAATCGCAATAGACGCGATCATTTGAATGATTGGGTTTGCTGCGGCTTGAGCTGTCACCAACTTCATGCTTTGTTGACGCATTTGGTTGCTGACTTTTTCGAAGCGTTTGCCTTCGATATCTTGACCGCCGTAGCTTAGTACGACTTTGTGACCTTTCAGCATTTGCTCAGCAGAAGCCGTCACATGGCCCATCATTGTTTGCATGTTCTTAGAGATCTTACGGAATCGCTTAGAAACGATACCAATACCCCAAGCCACAACTGGTGCAACAGCAAATAGTACCAGAGAAAGCTGCCAGCTGTTGTAGAACATCAACACAAGAAGACCGATGATGCTCGCACCTTCACGTACAATGCTTACCAGCGCTTGGCTTGTTGCGGCAGAGACTTGTTCTGAATCATAAGTAATACGAGACAGTAAATTACCTGTTTTTTCTTTATCAAAGTAAGAAACTGGCATATGCATGAAGTGATTAAACACCATGCGACGAATTTGCATCACCACGTTGCCGGATACCCAGCTCAAGCAGTAAGTCGAGACAAATCCGCTCACACCACGAATGAACATCATGGCGAAAACAATCAATGGAAGCGTGCGTAGAAAATCCGATTCCGCATTACCAAAACCTTCGTCAAGAAGTGGTTTTAGCAAAGAAATCATATAGGTATCTGAAAGTGCATTAATCACTAATGCAATGACGGCAACGATAATACCTGACTTATAAAGGCGAATAAATTGCCATAGACGCTTAAACGTCTGCCAGGTCGTTTCATCAGTATTTATCGACATAGAAGTGCTTTATTTTCTTACATTAAGACTCTTATTCTACTCCCTTACGCAGCATCTGCCTATACCAAGGCTCAAATGTCTCACTACGTTTAGCTTCAAAGTACCAATTGTCTCGCTCAATAAACACCGATACCTGCCCATGATTTCCCGTATCCAGCCAGTGGGCATTTGCTGCCTGATAAGCCGATAAAACATTTTCAGCAGGCATGCCCCACTGATTACTTTTTGCTAACGAGGCTATCGCCAAGGTTGGAGAGACAGTTTGAACAAATTTTGGATTCGAAGAGCTCTTGCTACCATGATGAGGAACCAACATAACATCACTCTCTAGCTTGTTGGGTTCACGCATAAGTATCCACTCACTGACGGCTTCAATATCGCCAGTCAAAAGCAATTTAAAACCCGATTCCTTATCCACAACTCGAACAACACACGAATGAGGATTATAAGCACGGTTTACCTGCTTAGGTGGCCATAGGACTTCAAAATAAAGCGCCTGCCAATACCAGCGTTCACCCGCAATACAAGATTGGTAGTTAGCGTAGTTTTGACTGCTGAATTTCTGCGCTGGCGAAAAGTGCTGCTCTATATATTGCCTACCTCCAGCATGATCCGAATCAGCATGACTGATAATGAACATATCAATGGTGCCAAAACCTCTGCGATGTAATACGGGAGAGATAACTTGCTGAGCTATGCTCCCTGAGTTCCAAGCTTTGCCTGTGTCATAAAGCGCCACCTTTCCATGCTTCTCAATTAATACCGCAAGGCCATGCCCTACATCTAACACGTCCACTCGCCAAGAATTTGTTGTACGCTCATAAAATAGGGCGACACCCGTTACTAGAATGACTAACGTAACGATCGAGCCCCGATTTAAAAAACGTCTCAATAATCCACAGATGGCAACTGCGAGTATCGTTAAGGTCAAAGGCAAACTTACAAAATGCCAACTCCCAACCGCAAACTGTAATGAGCATGTCAGTGGCAACAACACCCAATCCACCAGTTGCCAAAGCACACCAGCCAACTGAAAAGCAATTGGGGTTACAATCAGCGCTAGGAACATCAAAGGAACGACCAAAAAACCAAACCAAGGAATGAAAACTAGGTTGTAAGCGATGGATACCAAACTTGTTCCAGAGAAAAACGCACCGCTGATTGGCACGATAAGCAAAGTAAGTACTAACTGTATTTTTAGTAGTGAACTCAGCTTCGTTTGCCAATTGCCGCGTCGCTGTTGAACCACATTCACGGCTAAAAGCACGGCAACCACGGACAGATAAGACAACCAGAAGCTCATCGTGAATGAAGCAAAAGGCTCGATGAAAAGCTGTATCGAGACTGCGAGCAATAACACTCGCCAAGGGCTCCAATGAACCAACGCCGCTTTAAGTACGAGATAAATGACACAAACCGAGAAAGCACGGGTTGTAGGTAAAGAAAAATCGGCCAACCACGCATAAACGAGCGCTGCCAATAAACCGACAGCGGAAGGAAGGTGAACAAATTTGGGGAATAGAAGCCGAATGACAAAGCCCAAACTCATGCCAAACGCAAACGCCATTCCAATATGCAAACCAGAGATTGAGACCAAATGCAGCAGCCCGCTATCTCGCAGAGACTGCCAATCCTGTTTAGCAAGCAGGGAGCGGTCACTAAATGCTAATGCACTGATTAACGGGAAATGGTCAAGCTCAGCAATATGACTATCAACGGCCGTAATGATTTGCTGTCGAAATGAAGAGTGTGTACGAATCAACCATTTCGCGTCATCAGGTGTGACAGCTCTAGCGGTAATACCCTTACCTATCGCTTGCTTTTCCGCATCAAACCCCGCCTCATTCTTCAAACCCAGAATCGGTTTGATCGTCACCTGAGTAGTGAACTCACTGTTAACGGGCAGTGGGAAAGCGGTTATCAATCGGATTTTCGGTTTAAGAAAAGGTAACAGGTTTTGAGAATTCACCTGATTGATCTGCGCAATTCCTTCATATCCGTGACTTATTTGCGTAAAAGGGCTGTCAACTTTGCCATTTATGGTAATATTCACCCCTGCTCGAAACAGGGCTTGTCTTTGATGCTCCATAACATTGCCGTGGATAATGACAACCATAAAGCCCCAAATTACGCCTATGCTCAATAAGCCACGACGTAATTTGATAATCGAGCCAGTGGCAATTATTCCCAGCAGCAACCATCGCCAATCAGGCATCGTCGGCCACCACGCAGACGATATAACGCTCGCTACAAATAACGCCAAGGTCAAACTTTTTTCTAAGAGAGTCATGTCGTCCTATGCCTAGAAAGCTGATAAAACGCTTCATGCCAGATCATGAAATGATCAAACGCCAAAAAGCACTGAAGGTCTTCGGCAACGTTTTATACAACCCAAACTTGTGGTGTTTAAATCGTCGCTCTGCATCAGGTGCTTTTGCTGTTGGTCTGTTTATGGCGTTTGTTCCGCTTCCGAGCCAGATGATCATGGCGGCGGGTCTCGCCATCATGCTTGGTGTTAACTTGCCTCTATCTGTTGCCCTTGTCTGGATCAGTAACCCAATCACCATGCCGGTGCTGTTCTACTTCGCATACAAACTTGGCGCATTGGTCATGCATGTACCACCACAACCGTTCCACTTTGAGTTGTCGTGGGAATTCATCATGCAGCAAATGAATACCATTGGGCCTCCGTTCCTACTAGGCTGCGCAATCTGTGGCGTGGTATCAGCCATCATAGGCTATTTTGGTATACGTGGATTATGGCGTTACTCAGTGGTCAGAAGCTGGCAAAAACGTAAGATAAGATAAGATAAGTACTTATCTTTCAGTTGGCAGGTCGCAGAACATCGAATGGAGAACAGTTAACGTTCGAAATGAAAGGCGATGTAACTCAAGTATGAAAGCTACCGAGCCACCGCAGAGATAGTTAGATTACAGATAAAAGAAAGGACCGAGATTCGGCCCTTTTTTGTGTCAGTGAGTGGCCAGCGCTTCGCTAAGTTCTATCCACTACTTTGAACTCAATACCGCCGCTGGGTTAAGCTTCGCTGCACGAGATGCGGGATACCAAGTAGCTAGCAAGCTCAGAACAATCGCTGTAATGGAAACTAAAGCGACATCAGGCCAGTGCAACTGCGATGGCAAGAAGTCGACAAAGTAGATATCTCCCGAAAGGAACTGGTGACCAATTAAGGCTTCCAGCCCCTTAATAATCGGTGTGAGGTTGAGAGCGACAAGAACGCCAACGACACTGCCAGCAAGACTGCCGAATACGCCAGAGAAGACGCCTTGCCACACAAAGATACGTTTAATCAAACCATCTTTTGCACCCATCGTACGAAGAATCGCAATTTCCGCCGCGCGATCTTTCACCGCCATCATCAGTGTCGACACAATGTTGAAACACGCCACACCGATAACCAAAACCATCACCAAGTACATGATAGTACGAACGAGCTGAATATCGCGATACAAGAAGCCGAACTGTTGTTGCCAGCTTTTCAGGTAAACATACACATCAATCAGATTGCCCACTTCACGCACAATGGAAGGTGCGTTTAACACATCATCGGTCTTGAGCGAAATACCTGTTACGCCATCACCTAAGCGCGCATAAGCCTGAGCATCTTTCAGCGGCACCAAAGCCAATGAGTGATCGATTTGACCATTGAGTGTTAGGAATCCAGCCACCTTCACGCGAACTCGTTTCGGCGCTTGAACCTTATTGGTACTTCCGGTTTGCGGAATCATCAATGTAATGTAGTCACCTACGTCGACGTTAAGTTCATTCGCTACACCACGCCCCAAAATGACTTGCTGTTGGCCCGCATAGAAGTTCTGCCATGCTTTTGGATCAATGAATTCCGACATGCTCGACACCGCTTGTTCAAAAGCAGGATCCACACCACGTACTTCAATCGCCTTAAGCTTGCTGCCCTTTTCTGCCAATCCCGTAAATCGGACATAAGGCGCCGCTGCGACGACGTGTTCATGACTCAAGGCTTGGTTCATGGTTTTGGTGTAGTTATGCAGCGGTCCATTCACCCCTTCTAACTCACCGTGCGGAATCACAGAAAGTACGCGCGATTGCAGCTCACGCTCAAAGCCGTTCATAGCGGATAGACCTATAATGATCACCGCAACACCAACCGCAATACCAATAGTGGAAGAGAGAGAAATGAACGACACCATCTTGTTGCGCTTTTTCGCGCGACTAAAACGGCCACCGATCATCAATGCTAAAGATGAAAACAAAATTAGCCCTCCGCAGCCGCTGTTTGAGTCGTGAAGCGATCCACCAGCAAACCATCTTGCATGTGCATTTGACGATCCATTTTCGCAGCTAACTCGTTATCGTGGGTCACCACCAAGAAAGCGATGTTTGACTCCTGGTTTAGCTCTCGCATTAAGTCGTAAATCGCCAATGCCGTGTTGTGGTCTAGGTTACCTGTAGGCTCATCAGCCAAAACCAAGTCAGGCTTATTAACCAAAGCACGCGCAATCGCAACACGTTGGCGTTCACCACCTGATAGCTCCGAAGGACGGTGGTCCATGCGGTGCCCTAGGCCAACTTTCTCAAGCAGAGCTTTTGCTTCCGCTTTGGCATCCGCTACTTTTGCGCCACCAATCAACAATGGCATCGCAACGTTTTCTACTGCGGTAAAGTCAGCCAATAGGTGATGGAACTGATAGACAAAACCAAGATGTTTGTTTCGTAGTGCCGCTTGCTTGTTTGAACTTAGCGCAGACAAGTTCTGCCCTAGAAAGTCCACTTCACCTTGAGATGCATCATCTAAAGCACCAAGGATGTGAAGCAGCGTACTCTTACCTGAGCCAGATGAGCCAACAATAGAAACCAGTTCACCTTTGTCGATATCAAAACTCACGCCTTTCAACACTTCCGTATCTAACGAGCCTTCTCGGTAGACTTTACGAATATCACGACATTCTAATAGCTTATTCATAGCGAAGTGCCTCAGCAGGTTTAACAGAAGATGCTCGGTAAGACGGGTAAACAGTTGCAGCTAGACTCAGAGCAATCGCCAGCACTACCACTAATAAAATTTGGAATGAATCAATCACGATTGGCAAGTGACCACCAAAGCTAAACAAGGCAACGCCTGCCGCTTCCAGAATCGCATTGAGATTGAGCGATAAAGCAACGCCGACCGCGCCACCAACAATCGCACCAATCACACCACTACTCGCGCCCTGCACCATGAAAATCGCCATCACTTGAGATTGCTTCATGCCTTGAGTTTTGAGAATCGCGACTTCCGATTGCTTCTCCATCACCACCATGATCAACGCAGAAATAATATTAAATGCTGCTACGCCAACAATCAGCCCCAGCATCAAGCCCATCATGTTCTTTTCCATTTTTACTGCTTGGAAAAGCTCACCACGCTGCTCACGCCAGTCACTCCATTGCCAACCTTCCGGCATTGGCTTATCTGCAAATTCCGTCACCATGAATGGGTCAGAGAAGAACACACGCCAACCGGATACCGTATCTTTCGGTAAACGCATCAATTTAGAAGCGTCAGTCATGTTGACGATCATAAGCTGACCATCCACATCTGAGCCGGTATTAAAGATACCCGCCACAGTGAAGTTACGTTGACTTGGAATTCGACCTAATGGGGTAAATTGCGTCGCATTGGTCACCATTAAGCGGACTTTGTCACCCATCGATACTTTAAGAGAGCGCGCCAAACTGTGACCAAGGAAAACCTTATATTCACCCGCTTGTAGCGAAGATAAGCGACCTGCTATCAAGTGATTGGAAATAGGATCACCAAGTTTAGGCTCGATACCAATCAAGTAACCAGCGGTTAGCTGCGCGGAACTTTGGATCACCGCTTCACCACGCACAATCGGCTCTGGCTCAGCAATGGTCGACATATTTTGAATGAATTGGGGCGCCGTCTCGCTCATTGGCGTTTTGCCATCATACTGAGAAACGACAGCATGAGGAAGTACGCCTAAAATGCGCTCTTTAAGCTGAGCTTCAAAGCCATTCATCACAGACAGTACTGTCACCAACGCCATCACACCAATCGTGATACCTGCGGTCGACATGTAAGAAACGAATCGGCTGAATCTATCCCCGGAGCGTCCCCGAAGATACCTCAAGCCAATAAACAAAGAGATAGGATGATACATATAGGACAAACCAACTGGTTTTCTAATAATGGAGCCAATACTTAGCTAATTAATAGCGGTTATCTTACCTTACTCTTACTATGAAGAAGACAAGATAATCGCTAAATTTGTCAACGACATGCAATAAGTCCCCATTTACTGCAAAAAGTTCAGCCATAAAAACAGGTAAACTTGATAACTTACCCTGATTAGCGATAATCACTCCCCTATCCTACTCATTCTTCAATGAAATGAGAGCGCTCGATGGCAGAAAAGGACCAAATTATGACAGAGCAAGAATACTTCACCGTGCACCACAATCTGACGATTAACGTCGAAACGTTAGGGACGGACTTTGCTCTGCCAGATGAGGCCACTTTTGTATCTGAAATTCCAGCACCGTTCATCGTCGCAAGTGAATTCAGTCACTTAGATATGTTAGCGGATAACGCGAGACTGGAACTGCAAAATAAAGAGTTGAAACACGTCATCAGCTTGCTGGATACCCAAAACTCAAAACTCAACTTACTGCTGAGTTTTATGCTTTCTCAGCAAGATGATATTGCACTGCGTTTTCAAACCACGCAATTCGGTGCAAGCCAACTGAGCTATCGCAGCGCTTCTGCCGTAGAAAAAGACCAACTGGTTCGAGTGAAACTCTTCTTAGATCATCCTGCCGCAGCGATTTACTGCTACGCTCAGGTAGTAGAGTGTGAACAATCAGAGCAAGGTTATGTGGTTACACTCAAGTACAAACTGCTTCGAGAAGCTGACCAAGATTTATTAATCAAAGCCGCGCTATACCAACAGCAAAAATTACTCCGTCAGCGCTCACTAGAGCGAGAAAACAAATAACCCTCATGCTCCTTAAATAACTATCATGACAAAAGCAACAATTCTTTCCGTCACGAATCCATCTGAGCGTGGCGACAAAAAACAACTTGGCAACCTACCTGGTGCAGCATTGGCAATGGCAATCGCTGAGCTAGCCAAACAGCATTCAAGTCACTCTTTGCTTGTAGTGCCAGATCCACAAATCGCACTCAAGCTACAAGCGGAAATTGAACAGTTTACCGAACAACCAGTCAGCCTATTTCCAGATTGGGAAACACTGCCTTACGACAACTTTTCTCCGCACCAAGAGATCATCTCAGACCGTATTGCACGCTTATACCAATTGCCGACTCAAAGTAATGGCGTAACGATTGTGCCAGTAAGTACGGTGTTGCAGCGTCAGTCTCCACGTGATTTCTTATTGCAACACACTTTGATGGTGAAAACGGGCGACCAATTCTCACTAGATAAGCTTCGTGTGCAGCTAGAGAACTCAGGCTACCGTCACGTTGATCAAGTGTTTGGTCCGGGTGAATACGCGAGCCGAGGGTCGATCCTTGACCTGTTCCCAATGGGCAGCTCAGATCCATACCGCATTGATTTCTTCGATGACGAGATCGACACCATCCGTACCTTCGACCCAGAAAACCAACGTTCGATCGAAGACATTCAGCAAATCCAATTGCTACCAGCGCATGAGTTCCCGACAACCAAAGCGGCAATTGAAGATTTCCGTACTCGCTGGCGTTCTCAGTTTGAAGCTCGCCGCGAGCCCGAGTCGATTTACATGCAAGTCACCAAAGGTACTTGGCCGGCAGGTATCGAGTACTGGCAACCACTGTTCTTCGACCATACCGAAACACTGTTTGACTACCTGCCAGAAGACTCTCAACTGATCACATACGGTGATATTGAAGCCTCAGTGGATACCTTCTTGAATGACGTAGATTACCGCTACGATCAAAAGAAAATCGATCCGATGCGTCCGTTGTTAGCGCCACATGAATTGTGGTTGAAGAAAGACGAACTATTTACTCACTTCAAACGCCTGCCACAGGCGCAGCTGAACTTAGAGAAAATCGTTAAGCGTGCTGGTCGCCAGAATCTCACAGTTCAATCTCTAGCCGAGCTTGGTGTTCAACAGCAGAACAAAGAGCCGTTAGCGCGTTTACGTCAATTCAGTGAACAATTCACAGGTAAAATCATTTTCTCTGTGGAATCGGAAGGCCGCCGAGAAGCACTAACAGAGCTGCTGCAAGGCATTAAAGTGCGTCCTGTCGTGCATGGTTCACTCTACCAAGCACTGGATTCTGATGATCGTTTCAGTTTGATCTTAGGTGCAGCAGAACATGGCTTTATTCATGATGACCTGAACTTCGCCCTGATCTGTGAAAGCGATCTGCTGGGCGATCGTGTGATTCAACGTCGCCGCAAAGACAAGAAAGCGGTAAACAGTGACACCGTTATTCGTCACCTAGCTGAACTTAAGCCGGGTCAGCCCGTTGTGCACATCGATCACGGTATCGGTCGCTATATTGGCTTACAGACTCTTGAAGCGGGCGGCATGAAAACGGAATACGTAACCCTTGAGTATCAAAATGATGCCAAACTTTACGTTCCCGTCTCTTCATTAAACCTAATCAGCCGCTACTCTGGTGGTGCCGAAGAGAGCGCGCCGCTGCATAAACTGGGTGGTGAAGCATGGGCGAAGGCTCGTCGTAAAGCCGCTGAGAAAGTACGCGACGTCGCGGCAGAGCTACTTGATGTTTACGCTAAGCGTGAATTGAAACCGGGCTACAAGTTTGAGCTGGACCGTGGTCAATACGCCACATTTAAAGCCACCTTCCCGTTTGAAGAAACCGATGATCAGTCAACTGCCATTAATGCGGTTCTATCCGATATGTGCCAAGCAAAAGCCATGGACCGTCTCGTATGTGGTGATGTGGGCTTTGGTAAAACAGAAGTGGCGATGCGCGCTGCGTTTGTTGCTACAGACAACAGTAAGCAGGTCGCGGTATTGGTGCCAACCACCCTACTTGCTCAGCAACACTTTGAAAACTTCCGTGACCGCTTTGCCAACTTACCAATTCGCGTAGAAGTACTTTCGCGTTTTAAATCGGCAAAAGAGCAAAAAGTCATTCTTCAAGACGTCGCCGATGGCAAAGTGGATATTGTCGTAGGTACTCACAAGCTACTTTCAAGCGACATCAAATTCAAAGATCTTGGCTTGTTGATTGTCGATGAAGAACACCGCTTCGGTGTACGCCAAAAAGAAAAAGTGAAAGCGATGCGTGCTGATGTCGACATCCTAACGCTGACCGCAACCCCTATTCCTCGTACATTGAATATGGCAATGAGTGGCATGCGCGACTTGTCGATCATCGCAACACCGCCTGCGCGTCGCCTAGCTATCAAGACCTTTGTGCGTCAACGTGAAGACTCTGTGGTACGCGAAGCCGTACTGCGTGAAATCATGCGTGGTGGTCAGGTTTATTTCCTACACAACCAAGTAGAAACCATTGAAAAAACCGCTGAAGACCTACAAAAGCTGATTCCTGAAGCGCGCGTGACCGTTGCCCATGGTCAAATGCGTGAACGCGAACTAGAGCGCATCATGAACGATTTCTACCACCAGCGTTTCAACCTGCTGGTGTGTACCACCATCATAGAAACAGGTATCGACGTTCCGACGGCCAACACCATCATTATGGATCGTGCCGATAACCTCGGTTTAGCGCAGTTGCACCAGCTTCGTGGCCGCGTTGGTCGTTCACACCACCAAGCTTACGCTTACTTATTGACGCCACATCCAAAAGCCATCACCAAAGATGCGATTAAGCGTCTTGATGCGATCGCTTCGCTGGAAGATCTCGGTGCAGGTTTCACACTGGCCACGCACGATCTTGAGATTCGTGGTGCGGGTGAGCTATTAGGTGACGAACAAAGTGGTCAAATTCAATCTGTTGGCTTTACACTGTATATGGAGATGCTTGAACAAGCGGTTGAAGCATTGAAAGAAGGTAAAGAGCCATCATTGGATGATCTGCTTCGCGAACAAACTGAAATTGAAATGCGTATCCCAGCGCTATTGCCGGATGACTACATTCCAGATGTGAACACACGTCTATCGATGTACAAACGTATTGCAAGCGTGACGGATAACGAAGGTTTGTCTGAACTGAAAGTGGAACTGATTGACCGATTTGGTGTTTTACCAGATGCAACCAAGAACCTCCTATCTGTCTCAGAGTTGAAAATTGGGGCAGGAAGTCTCAAAGCGAAGAAAATTGAGGCGCATGATAAGGGCGGATTCATTGAGTTTTACCCTGATGCTGACATTAATCCAGCGTATTTGGTTAAACTCCTGCAATCACAGCCGCAAAAATTTGCAATGGAAGGTCCAACTAAGTTCAAGTTTAGCGTACCATTGACGGACCGACGTAAACGCATCCAGTTTGTTCAAGACTTACTGAATGATTTTAAACAGAATTTATTACCAACGAGCTAATAGTCGAATGAGAATACTGATCCCATTATTGCTTCTTTGTGTCTCAATGCCATCTTGGGCTGCGCGTCAATTTGATATTGAAGTAATTATTTTCAAGCGAGCAGTCAACGCTGAAAATACCAGTGAATCATGGCCAAATGAACTGCCAACTATTGAAATGAGTAACGTCGGCAGCCTACAAAGCGATTCTTACCGCCAGTCAAAAGGCGTTACGCTTCTACCACGTTCTTCTTACCGATTGAACGCGCAAGAAGCTGCGCTGAACAACCACGCAGGCTTTAAAGTGCTAAAACACGTGGCATGGCGTCAAGGTGACCGTGGTAAAGCCAGTGCACCAATCTTCCGTATGGTTGGTGGCAGAGACTTCTCTGGTTCTTACAATGCAGATGGCAGCCCTGTCGGCAGCAGCACATCACTATCAACCGATGGCTACAGTGAAG
This sequence comes from Vibrio sp. B181a, assembly GCF_030248375.1. Classification (NCBI taxonomy): domain Bacteria; kingdom Pseudomonadati; phylum Pseudomonadota; class Gammaproteobacteria; order Vibrionales; family Vibrionaceae; genus Vibrio; species Vibrio sp. B181a. The sequence goes on from NZ_JAHGAD010000101.1 coordinate 50,954, forward strand.
AGAGCGTGAATGGCCCACTGTACGAACTAGACGGTAAGTTACAAATCTATGTTCAGCACTACTTGTTTGCTGAAACAACCATCGATATTCGTGAACCAAGCGTGCGTGAAGTCCACCTAGCGTCACAGCCTTCTGAACAGCTATCTGATGAATTTGGCGAAGTCGATGGCAACGTACAAGTTGGCAACTTAGCGGAAGTCACCCCAACCGTGACCGAAGAGAAGTTTTTGAAGAGCTTCCGAATGGATCAAAAGCGTCGTATGCGCAGTGGCGAAACCCACTACCTAGACAACCCATTGATGGGTATGATCATTCAAGTTCGTCGAGTTCGATAAGAGCCACCTCAACATAAAAGCGCAGCACTGGCTGCGCTTTGTTTTATCTAGAGTCTCACATGGAAGTTGTATCAATTCATGAGTCCAGATTTTGAAATCATCACCCCTCGTTTAGCGCTGCGACTGATTCCTTCAGAACACGCTCACACCTTGCAGCGACTCCTAGTCGAATCCCCTTCTCTGCATCAATGGCTAGATTGGTGCGATGAAGACGTTACGTTAAAAGACGCTCAAGATTTCTTGTTAGCAACTCGCTTAAATTGGGTCAAAACCGAGGCGTTTGGTTTTGGCGTTTACGAGCGTGAGAGCAACAGTCTCGTAGGCATGGCGGCGGTTAATGAGCTTTACCATACCTTCAATATGGCAAGCATTGGTTATTGGGTTGCCGATCGCTATCAGCGCAAAGGTTATGCACAAGAATCGATTCGCTCACTGGCAGAGTTCTGCTTTGCCAAACTCAATTTAACTCGCGTGGAAATTGTCTGCGATCCAGATAACACCGCTAGTCAGGCATTAATTGAATCCGTTGGCGCACAAAAAGAAGCCATTGCCAGAAACCGTTTTATCTTCCATGGCAAGCCAAAGGATGGCGTAGTGTATTCACTGCTTCCTAGTGACTTAGAATGAAAAAAGCCACCGATATGCGGTGGCTTCTGTTTTGACCTTTGTTTCGCTCTCAACCAAATCAGCTTAAAGAGCCAAATCATCAAATATTAGTGCAGCTTCAAGTTCGGACGCAGTACGCGGTTGATACGGCCAACCAGCATCATCAGGCCTGTCTTAATCACGCCATGCAGCGCCATTTGGTGCATGCGGTATAGCGAAATGTAAACCACACGAGCGATACGACCTTCAACCATCATCGAACCTTTGGTTAGGTTACCCATCAAGCTACCAACCGTAGAGAAGCGGCTTAGAGAAACCAGAGAACCGTGGTCTTTGTATTCGTAAGCTTTCAGTTCACGACCATTTAGCTTAGCAACGATGTTAGTAAACGCTTGGCTAGCCATTTGGTGCGCAGCCTGAGCTCGTGGCGGAACAAAAGAGCCATCAGGCTGAGTACATTGTGCTAGATCACCAATAACGAAGATGTCGTCATCACGTGTGGTTTGTAACGTGTTTTTCACTACAAGCTGGTTAATACGGTTCGTCTCTAGACCTGCGATATCTTTAATGAAGTCAGGCGCTTTGATACCCGCAGCCCATACCATGATTTGCGCAGGGATCTTCTCACCGTCTTTCGTCGTCAGACCGTCTTTGTCCGCCTGCGTCACCATGGTCGCTGTGCGTACGTTGACACCCAACTTAACCAATTCTTGGTGTGCCGCAGAAGAAATACGTGGAGGAAGCGCAGGAAGAATACGTTCGCCCGCTTCAACTAGGTTTACGTTTAGCTTGCTAGAATCTAGGTCGCCAAAGCCGTAAGTACGCAGCTCTTTCACCGCGTTGTGAAGCTCAGCAGAGAGCTCAACACCAGTCGCACCCGCACCAACAATCGCGATATCTACCGTGCCATTACCGTTTTTCGCGTGCAGTTTTAGGAACTCGTTGTTCATTTCACTACGGAAACGGTGTGCCTGTTCTGGGCTATCTAGGAAGATACAGTTGTCACGAACACCAGGAGTGTTGAAATCGTTAGATGTAGAACCAATTGCCATCACCAGAATATCGTATTCTAGTTCACGGCTTGGCATAAGAAGTTCGCCGTGCTCGTCTTTAAGCTCACTTAGAATGATCACTTTACGTTCACGATCGATGTCTTGAAGGCTGCCCATTTGGAAGTCAAAGCTGTGGTTTTTTGCGTGAGCACGGTAGCTCAGTGCATCCACACCTTCGTCCAAAGAACCTGTTGCTACTTCGTGCAACAATGGTTTCCACAAGTGGCTCGCTTTACGGTCTACCAGTGTAATTTGCGCACGGTTCTTACGACCCAGAGTGCGGCCCAGTTTGGTTGCCAACTCAAGGCCACCAGCACCGCCGCCTACAACGATAATGCGTGTCACAATGTTATCCTCTACAAAAATGAATATATGGGTTCAGCTCGATGCTGACTCACAGTGCTCTGCGGTCATACATCCAACCGATGAATTCTTTGGTCTCTAGAGGTGAGCTCACTTTTGGATAAACGCCGATACCATCTTGTTTTTGCTTCTTATTTCATTTGCTTGTTGATGTGCATCGGTTTCTTGGTCTGAAACACGCGATCTCAGACAAAAAATGGGCAAGTTTCTTACTCGCTCTCAATTTTTTTTGATATTTATCAAATTATTTTTACGAAGTTCATTATATAGGGCTATCTTTTGATGGCAACAAAAATCCTTACTCTAGATACGGATTGGCTAATTTTCATCTGCTTAACGGTATCGTTTTCGTGCCACAAAAGGTTAAAACAATAAATCAAGATAATAAATAGCTACAAAATGTAAATTTCTACAGAATTATTATTATCAAGTTGGGCAAAGCCAGAAACAAAAACGGCACTTCGAAAAGTGCCGTTTAAAGATAGTTAAATCATTTGCTCTGGGGCAAGTTAAGCGTTTTTGAATGCCTTCATCGCTTGCAAGTGGTGAGAGATTTTCTTGAATTTATGCGATTGAGTTTCATCCCAAATGATTTGGTAGTGTTTATCCAATTCTGCTGCGGTTTTTGAGTTGTCGTGAATTTCATCTTCTTTCGACAAAATAACCAAACAGCGCTCTTGGTTTTTCGTACGGAACTGCTCGACACATTTGGTGGCAATATCTTCGTACTCTTCTGGACGATCAATACGCCCTGCCATCGTCTTCTCTGGATGCAAATTCGGGTTGAACATCACTTGTTTGATGCCGCAAAGAAAACCGATTCGCTCTGACCAGTAAGCCCCAAGACCCACACCACAAATCAGTGGATTTGGATCGTTCGCTTGGTCGATGACCTTAGACACTTCTTTCAATAAGTGCTGCATGTCATGCTTAGGATGAAGTGTGCTGTAGTTGATGAAACGAACGTCATCATCGATGAACTGCAATTGAAGAACTTTTTCGTGGTTACCTGGGCTTGTACTATCAAAGCCGTGCAAGTAAATAATCATGTGTACCTCTCCCTGTGACTTGCTGGTACTTCACTTTAAACTACCACTATTTCCTTATGGTTAAAGAGGAAAAAGTCATGAGTTATCAAAACAGTGATCTTCAATACATAATAAGTCTTTAAACTCGCGAGCACTGTCTAAGTATTGTTCATCATCCCACAATTTGTAGGCGACTAAATACCATAGCATTGCCATCATTCGAGTTCTTGGCATCCAAGCTTGAACGCCTTCTAGCCACAAATCCACGTCTTCAATTTGACGAACTTGGCAATACCTGACGACACCATCTTCAATTGGTACGTCAGCCAGTTGCAAAATAAGGGTGAGATCAAGTCTTGGGTCCGCTAAGCCTGCGTATTCCCAATCAATGACTTTCACACCGTCTTGGCCGCGCACTAAGTTGTAACAACCAAGGTCAAAATGACACAGTGCTGCTGGGATTTGTTCTACGCTTGGTTCAGAACGCCACTTGCGATACAACATCTCAAACTCAGTGCCTACGTACTTGCCCCCCAGCTCTAACCAATAATGATCGATACGTGAGAGATAAGAGAATGGCACTAATGGAATCGACGTTGCTGAATACTCGTGGATTGCAGCCGCTATTGGCAGTAACTCTTCAATATCAATTCCCGGTTTGGTGAGAGTTTCACCCGGCACCCACTCCACCAATAAACCTTGCTCGTGAACAAACACGGGCTTCGGGCCTAAATTGAGCGGAGCAATCGCGTTGAGAACTTGATATTCATTGTGGCGAGATATAGCAAAGGCCTTGCATACATTACTGGTCGGTCGCCAGACGTAAGCAAGGCCTTCAGAGGATTCCAACCGCCAACAGCGATTGGTCAACCCTCCAGTGACGGTTTGAACCTTCACTGGTGGCGAAGTAAAGAAGCCATCAAGAGTATTTAAACTCGGGTCTAATTGTTTCGCTTGTTGCCAAGAAAACCACGCCATGAATGACTTCTCCACTCAGGTCATAAGACCAAACAGAATCAATTAAAGACCAAATAGGCTCTTAGATTGTTCTTTACGGATTTCAGTCTCATCCGCCCACTCAATCAAACCAGTTTCAAGGTCCATTAGACGCATGGTCATTTTGTAGTAAACGTCTTTGTCACTACCTGCATTTTTCACGATGCTAGAAAGGTTTCCGTAAAGCATGTATTGCGCACCGACCATTTTACCGAATTGGATTGCCGTGCTTTGGTTCACTAGCTCGTCAGTGTTTTGGAAGTTAAGTTGCTCACGAACAGACTCAACGCGGTCCATATCTACGAAACGGAACTTACCAGAGTTCAGCATCTTAGTAGAGATAGTGTCTGTGATTGATTCCGTATCAATATGTTCGCTTGTCTTGTTCTTGATACGCTCAACAAACACGATAGGACGTTGGTCACGAGTAATTGCTGCCACCGAACCTGACATCATCATGCTGTCGACCATTTCGCCAGCAATTTTTTGTAGATCCGTCGAGCCGAAGTCGATCGTTGTGGTTTCAGTCGCTTGCGCATCACCGTAAGAGACTTTGTTTGAACAACCACCCAGAATGACGGCAAGACCTAAAAGAGCAATAATACTTTTTTTCATGAGAGTTCCTTAGTTTGTGTTTCGTCCCGAGATGTCTCCATCTTGGGAAAGCAGCATAGCTACCTAAAAAATATGTATCCCAAAGCTTGGGTTAGTTATCTTGTGCTTCGCGAATTTGTACACGGAATTGAGTCCCATTCGGGTTCACCGTCACTTCAGACAAAGTCACTTGTTCAAATCCACGCACAATCATTTTGCGCCATGGACCTGGTTTGGTATTCACTTCTAATCCAGTATTGTCATACCAGTAAAAACGATAAAGAATCTCTTGATCGCCTTTGTAATTGCTGCTCAGTTGAACAACACCGCGTGGACGGTCATCCACATAAGTCGTGGTAATATTGTCTACCAACAGGCGACTACCCATGACGTTATCGTGGAAGAAAACCTTTTGCGTTTGGCCATCGATTCGGATTCCCGCAGTGTTATCTGCACAACCTGCTAAACCTACTATCACTGCCAAACCTATAAGCCATGCTCTCATTACAACCTCCCTAGCTGTTTATGCCACACCGTAGAATGTGTTCCCTGACGAGAAACCCAAACCAACGTTGTTTGCTGTGCTGGCACTTCGAATTGATACACCTGATCACCAACGTTCAGACTCTGCTGACCCGGCTTGACGACTTTCGACGCCGTTTTCACCGTGCCCGGAAGTGTCTGCCAACTTCTGGTATCAGGTTGTTCAGTTAGTGTATTCCACACGTTGAAAAGAATGTTGCCGACATCATCACCTTTCGCCGCTTCTTTTCGAATTCTATCTTTGGCCCAAACACGAATTGCCTGACGAATCACAATCGTCGTTAAACGCTCATGCAAATCGTTTTGTGCCATGGCATTCACATCAGCCAATGTGCTTGAAGGTAGCTTTTTACCATTCAACGCAACATCACCAAAACGTTGTGTACCGCGCTTCGGATAATAAGGCAGTGCGAGCGAGTAGATCGCGCCATCACCTCGGCTGTCATAGATTGGTAAATCAATACGCCAACCTTGTAGCGCTTCCACCACACCTTGCTCATCAATCACAATCACGCGACCTTGCGACTTACTCAGCCCTGATGGTGCTTTGCCGTAGCGCTTCTCTAGCATACGAAGATCTTGACGCATACCGAGCTTTTTCGCGGCATACATGGTGCTTTCAATAACTTGCTTGTTATCTGGCATCACTGCAAGTGCACGACGATAGTCTACATACGCACTGTTCAAATCTCGTGACGCTTCATACAGCAATCCAGAAAGGTAGAATAAGTAACCATTTTGTACAGAGCTCAGCTTTTTGCCTGCGTCTGGGTAGTTGGCTAGCACACTACCTAAGTTCGCTGACATACCTTGCTTCTTAAGATCCTTCTCTGCTTGGTTTAGTTCCTTTTCACGTGCTTTCTTTGCCGCCTCTTGCACTTGGTTTGCGCGGCGCATTTCAACCAGCGCCCCCTCAAGGTCATTTTTTTGTAGGTAGTTCAGACCAAGGTACAAATGCAAAAAGCCGAGTTCATAGTCGGCAGGTTGGTATTCGTTTAAATTGTCGTTAACGGCAAGAGAACCCACACTGGTCGCCGTTTCCGTAACAGAAATGGTAGCGCGATCTTGTTGTTTGCGTACTGCACGATCGCTGTCTTCAAGTGAACTCAGGCTGGTTGGGTAGTCTTGCGCAAGAAACGAGATTCGGCCTTGTTCAAAGTTGCCAAGTATTTCGCCACCGACATCACTAGATTGCAGTTGCTCAGCTTTGGCATATTCGCCAGCAACCACAGCTTGATAAACTTCTTTATTTTGGTCGCTATAATGACTGAACAGATTGCCAGCGGATAAGTTTGCACATCCTGTAGCAAGCAGGACCCAGCTCATCAATCCGAATAGCTTCACACCATGTTTCACATTTATCTCCACAAATGTGTTGTTCAAGGAAGAAAGAAGTGGATGAATCACCTCACCCACTCCTAAAAGATTAACTCAATACCATAGGGCCTAAAGGACGACCGCCCACTAGGTGCATATGAATATGATAGACTTCCTGACCGCCATGTGAGTTACAGTTTACAATCAAACGGTAACCGTCTTCTGCAATGCCTTCTTCTTTAGCGAGCTTCTTCGCAACCGTGAACATACGGCCCATCATTGCCTCATCTTCCACTTCCACGTCATTGGTTGTCGGGATCAGCTTGTTCGGGATGATAAGGATATGGCTTGGCGCACGCGGATTGATATCACGAAATGCCGTTACTAAATCATCTTGGTAAAGGACATCTGCTGGGATTTCTTTGCGAATAATTTTGCTAAAGATGGTTTCTTCCGCCATGGGTACTCCATTTTATAAGGTGTGTAACCTATTTAGTATGCGCTAAGCCAAAAGCGAGCTCAATAAAAAACAGTGTTCACTTAACATTATCAATATAAGTCGTGACGTTGAAGCTTTTTTTGTCGTGTGCGTCATAAAACGTGCGTCGCAAACTCAATACAATCCGATGAATTTTGTTACTTTTTTAAGACAATTCTAATTTATGTTGTCTATTTTTGGGAGAGGAAGCTCACTTATGCGGGGTTCAGTAATTAAAAGGATGTATGCAGGCTTTGCGCTGATCATCGTCTTATTCGCAGTCACGATTGCCATTATGATGGGGGGCATGAATGATATTCACGGTAAGTTTGAGACTGTATCCAAGTCTTCTCTGCCGCTTGTCTCTTTATCTAACCAAACCAGTGTAGAGCTTCTTTCTGCCGACAAATCTTTTAAAGACTTCCTGACCACCGAGAATAAACAACGCATGGATCAGATGCGTCAGGAATTTGCCAAATCTCAACAAAGCTTCGAAGCAACATTGAGCCAACTTGAAGTTGCAAGCCAAATCTACCCTTCCCTTGCCGAACCTTTTTCTCAGCTTAAAGAACTTGAGCAGAGCTACTTTACCGAAGCAAAGGAAGCCATGGATAACTACGAAGCGATGTTCGCTGCACAAGAAGAAGTGCAAAAATCTTCTCGTCGCTTCCAACAACTCAATACTGAGCTATCTGTGGGTCTAAAAGAATACGTGGCGGATCAATCCAGCATCTCAGTTAAAGTGATGGCGAAAAGCTACTTCATTAAGCTGAAAGATGCAGAAGTGATTACGTCAGATGCGCTGGCAAGCTCAAATCCTGAGTTTGTAACGCAAGCCGTAGCAAAAAACCGCAAGGCGGTGACGCATCTGAATTACGCTTTCCGCGGTTTGGTGACTCAACTTCCTGAACTTAAAGAAGCCTTCGGCGAGTCTGTTGAACAATTTACCCGTGACGTAGGTATGCGTGGTGGTGTATTAGACCAACACAATAACTATCTATCGGCACGTGCGGCGCTTTACAACAACATCGCTAACCTTGCCACCAAAGTTGACTCAAGCATGTCGATTCTTGAGCAGTTCACTACAACCGCAACCAATAAGCTGAACGAATCTCTTGCAGACGCAGGCGACATCTACTCAGCAGGTGTTACCAAAGCGATTGTGATTGGCGTCATTGTGGTGTTGTTTGCAACGGCTATCGGTTACCACATTGCTCATAGTGTTCGTGAGCCACTGACTCGTATTCTGAAGGCATTAGAAGGTCTGACAGAAGGCGACATGACGCAACGCATTGATATTCGTTACAACAACGAATTCAGCCGTGTGAGTGGCCATATCAATACGCTGGCAGACAGCCTACATAACATCCTTGTTAAGCTGAACGACGCATCAGAAAACCTAGCGTCTACAGCCTCGACGAACGAGCAGACTTCTTCTCAAGCACAAGCTCAGTTGAACTCTCAGCGTGAGCAAACCGCAAACGTAGCCACGGCAATGACAGAGATGTCTCACTCAGTGCAAGAAGTCGCGCAAAGTGCTCAAGGCTCGTTAGAGATGGTACAGCGTGTTGAGACGGCTTCAGATCAAGGCCGTAACGTCATGAACAGCAACATCTCGACCATCAACCAGCTTGAGACACGCTTAAACGAATCCGTCTCTGCGGTTTCTGAGCTACAAAAAATGAGTGGCCAAATCGGCTCGATTCTGGATGTGATTCGTAATATTGCCGAACAAACTAACCTGCTTGCGCTGAATGCGGCGATCGAAGCGGCACGTGCTGGTGAACAGGGGCGCGGGTTTGCGGTAGTGGCAGATGAAGTTCGCGTGCTGGCTTCCAAGACCACACAATCGACAACTGAGATTGAAGCAATGATCAGTAACCTTCAATCCAGTTCGCAGTCTGCTAACCAAGTTATTCAAAGCTGCATGAGTGATATGGAAATGTCTGTTGAGCAAGCCTCTAAGGCAAACAGCTCAATGGAAGAAATCCAAGCGCTGATCATCGAAATCAGTCAGATGAGTACCCACATATCCCAAGCGGCAGCTGAGCAGAGCGAGACTTCTGCGGATATTGCGCGCAGCATTGAAGACATCAATAGCATTGCTGACCAGAGCTACCATGCGATGTCGAGCATCGCGCAAACCAGTGAATCTTTGACTCAACTGGCACATCAACAAAACGAACTGGTTCATCGATTTAAACTATAAAGTTTTATGTAAAAACTAGAAAATTCATTGCAACCAACTGTATAAGGGCGACTTTTTATTGAAGTCGCCCTTGTTTTTTATGAGCTGTGTCTACATATGGTTTATATGGCTTGCTCATCCCTTTTCTTTTCTCTTTTCGAGCAAGCCAAATAAGAAGGAAAACCTATGGCTGTTCATGTTGGTATTATCGACCAAGATCCAGTGAGATTAGTCACTCCTCTTTTGGATAATCGCACTGTAAGTACACATATCGTCTTCATCGGCGACAAAAGCCAATCCGATATGTACGAGCGACTGAGCGCAGTATTAGAGCAGCGAGAAATTACGTCTGAATTCTTTGAAATTCCTTCTGCAGTAAACACTTCTCTGATCAAACAATCTGTCCATCAATTGGCAAAAGACCTCCATGACCGAGGTGAAGAAGTAAAACTCAATGCAAGCTGTGGCCTCCGTCACCGACTGCTTTCCGTGTACGAAGTCTTCCGTACGTACCGCTGGCCAATCTTCGTAGTAGAACCAAACAGCGACAAACTGTGCTGGCTTTACCCAGATGGCAAAGAAGACACGCAAGTGGAAGACCACATTACGATTTCTGATTACCTCACTATTTTCGGTGCACGCGGTGAATTCCACCACGTAGACCTCCCACCTCAACTCGATCAAAAGCTTTACGAACTGGGTGAACGCTGGGCATCTAACGCGCTGGAGCTTGGTCCTGGCCTTGCAACACTGAACTACCTTGCAACTACTTGTCGTAAAGAACAAAAGCTGGATGTGGAGCTTTCAGAGAAGCAACAAGGCTACCGTGAGCTGAACATGCTACTGACCGATTTGGTTGAAGCGCAAATCGCCACTTACGAAAACGGTGTTCTAACCTTCGCTGACGAAGATGCTCGCCGTTTCTCTAACGGTGAATGGCTAGAAACGCTGGTGCACAGCACAGTGAAACAAATCCAAGACACCATGCCGACGATCCAAGACCGTTCGTTGAATGTGCAGGTTTACCGCAAACTCGGTGAAAGCGAAGTGCGCAATGAACTTGACGTAGCAACGGTGGTAAACAACAAGCTTCACATCATTGAATGTAAGACGAAAGGCATGCGTGATGATGGCGATGACACCCTGTACAAGCTGGAATCGTTACGTGACTTATTAGGCGGCCTGCAAGCGCGAGCGATGCTAGTTAGCTTCCGCCCACTGCGTCACAACGACATCACTCGTGCAGAGGACTTAGGTTTAGCGTTGATCGGCCCTGATGAGCTGAAAGATCTCAAAACGCACCTAACCGCATGGTTTAAAGCCGCTGGCGGTTCTGACGAAATCTAATCGTTAACATCCGATCAAAAAAAAGCAGCCTCGAGCTGCTTTTTTATTGCGGCAGATTTGTTGTTTGAATACTCCGGCAACACTGCCAGATAGAAAAAGCCAGAGGCGAACCTCTGGCTTTTCCCGTTTGTTTAAATGCCAACTAAATGTTGTGCTTAAAGCATCTTACGCGCTGCTTCTACTACAACTTTAATTGAGCGAGCTTCCGTTTCTTTCAGCGTTGAATGATCTGGAATCTCTTTTTGTGTACGGTTGATGATTACACCCGCCACACAACCTGCTTTCAGGCCTGAGCTTGCACACATAGTTAGCAGTGTTGCTGACTCCATTTCGAAGTTCAGAACGCCCATGTCTTGCCACTCTTGCATAGAACCTTGGAAACGCTTAACAACACGGCCAGAGAAAGTGTCGTAACGCTCTTGACCTGGGTAGAAAGTGTCACTTGAAGCAGTCACACCCATATGAACTGTTGCTCCAGACTCTTCAACCGCTGCCTTCATTGCTGTTGCGATTTCAAAATCTGCTACTGCTGGGAACTCCATTGGAGCAAAGTGTAGGCTCGCACCGTCTAGACGAACAGAACCTGTAGTAACGATCATGTCACCCACGTTTACGTGTGGTTGGATTGCACCAGTAGTACCTACACGTAGGAAAGTGCGAACGCCAAGCTGTGCCAACTCTTCTACTGCGATAGAAGTAGATGGGCCACCAATACCAGTAGAACAAACCACAACAGGTTTACCGTCTAGCTCTGCACGGTATAGCGTGTATTCACGGTGACTTGCTAGAAATACTGGGTTTTCCATTTCTTCAGCGATTTTTTGTACGCGTGCTGGATCGCCTGGAATGATTGCTAGAGTAGCACCATTAAGATCCGCTTCAGTAACACCTAAATGGAATACAGCTTGAGACATAAGTCGCTCCTTGTTGTGGCTTATTTTGTAAACAATAAGCTCATTAATAAGTTGTTGGGTACAGATGCACTGTAGCGAACCTTTCACTAACATTGAGTGATCACAGTCACAATGAAACAATGTAATAAATCTACACTTTCAAATAAAAACGGTTTTGATCACACTTTTGGAGCCATAAGATCATTTCGTTGCATACCAATGAGTGATTTACCAAACGAATCATTCACCTTTGTTATCTCCACCTTCAGGACAGAAAAAAGCCCAAGGTACGATGACCTCGGGCTATTTATTCAACATTCAAAGATGTACGAAAGGTTGATACTACTTCACTTGTTTTGATTCGAAGCGAAGCAGACGCAGTGCATTCAGTGTGACCAGTGCCGTAGCACCACTGTCGGCAAGAACGGCAACCCATAAACCGGTAATACCCAGTAAGCTTGTTACTAAGAACACACCTTTTAGGCCTAATGCTAACGCCACGTTCTGACGAATGTTGTTCAGCGTCGCACGAGATAGCTCGATCATACCAGCTAGCTCGATCAAACGATTGTGAGTCAGCGCGGCATCGGCAGTTTCGAGTGCAACGTCAGTACCACCGCCCATCGCAATACCAATGCTTGAAGCTTTCATCGCTGGTGCGTCGTTAATACCATCGCCTACCATCGCAACCGTGTGCTGCGCTGAAATCTCTTCTACGTAGTGCACTTTGTCTGCTGGTAGCAAACTTGCTTTGTAATCAAGGCCAATTTGGTTCGCAATTGCTTCAGCACTGCGAGGGTTGTCACCTGTTAGCATCACAGATGAAATACCCAGTTTCTTCAATGCAGCAACGGCTTGTTGAGCATCTTGACGAAGCGTGTCTTGCCAAGCAATCAAACCTATCACTTCGTGATCGTGGCGTGCGATAACCACGGTTTTACCTTGTCCTTCCAACGCCAAGACTTGCTGCTCTACCTGTTGTGAGATTGGGAAGTCAGCTTTCGATGGTGCAATCACTTGAACCAATTTTCCTTCAACAAGCCCTGTCACACCAGAACCAACCTGCGCGGTTTTGTCTGCAGCTTCAGGAATGTTGATGCCTTGCTCTTGCGCTTTGTTCACCAAAGAAATTGCTAGCGGGTGGCTTGAGCCAATCTCAATCGAAGCGGTCAAGCTCAGTAGTTGTTCTTCCGTCACATCAAACGGCACCACATCAGTTACTTGCGGTTTACCTTGTGTCAGAGTGCCAGTTTTATCGAATGCTACAGATTCAACACGACCCAATAGTTCAAGCGCTGCACCACCTTTGATCAGTGCGCCTCGTTTTGCCGCTGCCGCCAAACCAGAAGTGATCGCCGCTGGTGTAGAGATGACGAGCGCACATGGACATGCGATCAACAGCAATGCTAAGCCACGGTATACCCACGTCTCCCAAGGTTGAGCAAACAACAATGGCGGTGTGATGATGACTAATAGAGAAACAAGCATCATCAATGGTGTGTACCAACGGCTGAACTTATCTAGGAAACGTTCAAGTGGTGCTTTGCGTGATTCCGCTTCTTCAATCAAATGTAGGATACGGTCAATCGCGTTCTCACCTTGGCGAGAGGTCACTTTCACTTGCACGACTTTGTCGACAACCACGGCACCTGCCATGATTTTACCGCCTTCATTGTGCTCTACTGGAACGGACTCGCCCGTTAATGCGCTTTCGTCAAAGCTCGCCGCTTGAGTCATCAGCAGGCCATCAGCTGGCATACGACCGCCAGGCGCAACTTCAATCACATCACCCGGTTGTAGCTGTGACGCAGGCACTTCTTGACGTTCACCATCTACAATCAGCGTTGTGTTCTCTGGAACAAGATCCATCAAAGCTTGAACACCGCTACGAGCACGAGATGATGCATATGCTTCTAACTTTTCACCAATAAGGAAAAGCAATAGCACCATCGCCGCTTCAGCGGTTTCACCGAGGTAAAGCGCACCTAACGCCGCCACACTCATTAATGTTTCAATCGCAAATGGCGTACCAGTACGAGCCAACTTGACCGCTTTCATCGCAACAGGGTATAAGCCGAGCAAACAGGTTAAAGTAAATAGCCAAGTACTCAGCGTTGGATTGAAGTCAGAAATGATGCCAGCAAACGCCATCGCACCTGCAATGGATAGGATTTGAACATTGTCTTTAATAACGCCCAACCAACCCTTTTTCTCTGCTTTTGGTTTGGGCGCATCTGTCGATGTCAGTGGGAAGCCAGTTTGCTGAGAAACCTGCTCGATGACAGAAGCCAACGCACGATTATCAAAATCGACCACTAACTTTTCTGTCGCGAACAAGACCTTGGCATTTGTGACACCCTCAACAGAAGAAATGGCCTTTTCTAGCTTTTGAGCACAGGCCGGACAATCCATGCCCGATACTAGCCAACTATGACGAATGGAGGATTCAAGGGGTTCGGCAGGGCCTTCGTCTTCAACAGAATCCGAGCTACAGCTTCCGCCGCTACAGCAAGAATCTTCAGAAGTTACGACGGTTGCTTGCGTAATATTAAGCGTTGGTTTTGCTGGCGCGCAGCAAGAATCGTTTGCTCCTAGCGCCACCGCAGATTTGACTTTGCCTGTTTGGCAACCTTGATGTTTCGTACACATAATTCACTTTCCTTATTGGTGATAAGTCTCTATTTATCACTAAGAATAAACCTTAGAGCTAACTCCAAGGTCAAGTGTATTTATGTGCATTTCACGAAATTTATGCTTTCTCATCTTCCAAAGCGGTCGCTACTTCATCTATCAACACCGCATCATGGGAACAAAAAGGCTGAGTATTGACGCAAGTGATCGCAGGATCGTCTTCAATGTCTTCTTCTCCGAAGTTTTGCATCAGATCTTTAATGTGTTTGTTCAGCACGACTAGCGCCAGCAACCCAAACACTATCGTACCCACTGCTTGCCCATATAACACACCAAGCGCGCCATACCATTGCGATCCAAAGTAAACAAAAGGCAGAGTACCAATTGTTGCTTTACCCAAATTCAACGCCGTGGAATAAAGCGGTTTACCGAGATTATTGAAAGAAGTGTTGGCGACAAATAAAGTCCCATTGAAGACAAACGTAATGGCAACATAGGTGCAAAATGCGATAACAATAATCGCGGCGTCCCCCGTTAGGCTAAACATCGCTACGATGTAATCTTGCAGTACATAAAGCAGAGCACAAACACCTAGGGTGTAAATCGTAGTCACCAGTAAAGAGTCGGTCAGAGTGCGCTTAACACGATCCATACGCTCCGCACCGAAGTTCTGCCCAATGATCGGGCCAACCGCGCCAGAAAGCGCAAAAATAACAGCAAAGCACACTGGCGTTAAACGTCCAATCACTGCAAACCCTGCCACAAAATCTTCACCAAATTGTGCAATGTGAGTGGTCACAATCGCATTACCAATTGGTGTGGCAGTATTGGTGATAATGGCCGGTATAGCGATCGCCAAGATAGGTTTGAGATTATTTCTGAAGATATCGAAGTCTGGAAGAGACACCAATTTGTGCACGTTGATCAGCGGATAAAGGGAGAAAGCCAATACTGTGAAACGGGCGATCACCGAAGCCGCTGCAGCCCCTTCTACGTTCCATTTAAAGACAAAGATAAACAATGGATCGAGAATCGCGTTTACAATACCACCAGCCAAAGTTGCCCACATAGAGCGCTTTGCATCACCCGCGGCTCGCAAACCGGCACCTGCCGACATACCCAATGCCAGAATCGGCGCACTTGGCAATAGAATGTTGAGGTACGCTTCAGCACGCTCAGCAGCAACACCCTCAGCACCGATGGCCGTTAATAGCTCTGGGATATGAATGTACATACCAATGGTGATGACCAAGCTGATCATAAAAGCAACCAACATGATACTGCCACTGGTCAGCCTAGCGCGTTCAAAGTCCTTTGCGCCAATCGCTTTAGATACCAGGGCGCCCATGGCAATCGACGTGCCGATAGAGGCTGAAGTGGAAAAGAAGATCAACGTTCCTGCAAAGCCGACGGCAGCAGCCAGCTCCACCTGCCCCAGCATACTGATGAAAAGCATATCGAGTAAATCGACAACAAACAGAGCCATCAAACCAACGGAACCGGCTCCAGACATCACCAGAATGTGGCGCATCGTAGAACCTTGGACAAACTTCGCGTCTTGCGTAGACATACTCTTCCTCAACGACAAAAAGACGCCGAAGCGTCTTTCGTCTTAATACTTATTATTTTGATATTAAACGGGATGTTGGAAACATTCGTTTAGCGTTTTGCCGATAGCTCTTAATACATCGCGTCTTGTAATCACACCGACGAGCTTCTCTTTATCATCGACCACAGGATACATTTTAGGTTTACCTATCTGCATCATGTCAGCCAGTTCGATAATAGACATTTCTGGCGACACAGACAGAACATCGTCATGCATACACTCTTCTACCGTGTGTGTATCCTGACAGTGATAACTGGCTTTAACGAGTTTGTCTAAAAGGTCTTGCTCAGAAAGGAATCCAATGACTTTCTCGTTTTCGTTAATCACAGGTCCACCTAGAGTAACACTTTGCATCACCTTGTCCAAAGCCGCCGTCAACGACATGTCCTTGGTGAAAGTCACCGCCTGTAACGTCATATAATCTTTAACTTTAAGTGAGTGCATTCTTATCTCCTTAGCGGCACGTTTTTGCTGCCTTTAAGATAAGTGTCGTCTAATTTCTTGATTTTACTAAATGGAAATTAGCAATTTTATTTATAGGTGCTGTCTATTGATCTTTATCCAAATCAATACATAACACAAACCTATAGATATACAGTTGCATATTTATTTAAAGTCACGTGGAAAAACTATTTCGCTGCGAGCAAAGAATATACAAGCTTGAAATCATTCGAGTCAGAAACGAGTCAACACAGAAAGACCAAAAAGAAATAACTAGCTATGCAGTACAAACAAAAAAGCCAGCCCCAAATCAGGCTGGCTTTCATTGTATTATCACGCAATAAAATTATGCGTTTTGCATTGCTTCAACGATGTCACGAGCAACGGCTTCCGCTACTTTAATACCATCGATACCCGCAGAAAGGATACCACCCGCGTAGCCAGCACCTTCACCCGCAGGGAAGAAGCCTTTCAAGTTGATGCTCTGGAAGTCTTTACCACGCTTGATGCAAACTGGAGAAGACGTGCGAGTCTCAACACCAGTCAGTAGGCCGTCCTCAGAAGCAAAGCCTTTGATCTTACGATCGAATGCTGGAATTGCTTCACGAATCGCTTCAATAGCAAACGCCGGTAACGCTTTTGATAGGTCAGTCAGTTTGATGCCCGGAGTGAATGATGGCTCAACATCGCCCAGCGCACTTGGATCGCGACCTTTAAGGAAGTCACCAATCTTCTGTGCTGGAGCGTCGTAGTTCTCGCCGCCTAGTGCGTAAGCGCCCGATTCTAGTTCACGCTGGAAACGGATACCCGCTAGCGGATCACCCGGGTAATCGACTTCTGGAGAGATGCCCACAACGATTGCGCTGTTCGCGTTGCGTTCTGCACGAGAGTATTGGCTCATACCGTTAGTTACTACGCGACCTTCTTCAGAAGTTGCCGCAACAACAGTACCACCTGGACACATACAGAAGCTGTAAACCGTACGGCCATTCTTACAGTGGTGAACCAGTTTGTAGTCTGCCGCACCAAGAATTGGGTGGCCTGCATTTGGACCAAAGCGTGCTTCGTCGATCATCGATTGTTTGTGCTCGATACGGAAACCAACAGAAAACGGCTTCGCTTCCATGTAAACGCCACGGTCGTGCAGCATTTCAAAGGTATCACGAGCACTATGACCTACCGCTAGTACTACGTGACGAGATTTGATCTCTTCACCGTTTGATAGCGTTACGCCTGTGATTTGACCATCTTCCATATGCAGATCGTCAACACGAGTGCTAAAGCGAATCTCACCACCTAGTTCGATGATTTTCGCGCGCATCTTTTCGATCATGGTAACCAGTTTAAAGGTACCGATGTGCGGCTTACTTACGTATAGAATTTCTTCTGGTGCGCCTGCTGCTACAAACTCAGTGATCACTTTACGACCGTAGAAGTTTGGATCTTTCACTTGGCTGTAAAGTTTACCATCAGAGAAAGTACCTGCACCGCCCTCACCAAACTGAACGTTTGATTCTGGGTTTAGTGTGCGCTTACGCCAGAAGCCGAACGTGTCTTTAGTACGCTCACGTACTTCTTTACCACGCTCAACGATGATTGGGTTAAAGCCCATTTGAGCCAAAACCAAGCCTGCAAATAGACCACAAGGACCAAAACCGATCACCACTGGGCGCTCTGTTAGGTTCTCTGGTGCTTTCGCTACAAACTTGTATTCCATATCTGGTGTTTGGCGAACGTGCGGATCTTTTTCAAATTTCGCTAGCAACGCTTCTTCATCACCTTCAACGATGATATCTAGCGTGTAAATAAGATGAATATTGGTTTTCTTACGAGCATCGTAGCCGCGTCTAAAGACATTAAAAGAGATAACTTTCTCAGCAGCAATGCCAAGCTTTTTAGTAATCGCGTCCAATAGCGCGCCTTCCTCATGATCAAGAGGAAGTTTAATTTCATTAATACGAATCATGTGATGTCTCGTTATGGTAGGTGTCTTAGCCAAAGCCACACGTTTCCCTCCATATCTAAGGAGAAAAAAGATGGTCAGCTCACAATGGCGCGCATTTTACGAGAAATTGATTTGTCTGTCATACTAAATCCAAGTTGCGCGGCGGAATTAACGTAGCGAATGTTGAATTTTGTCTTGGGATGAGTATTATCCCCATTCTTCAATTTTGACTAACTTAAGAGCTGATTATCATGGCGTTTGTCGTAACCGATAACTGTATCCAATGTAAATACACTGACTGTGTCGCGGTATGCCCTGCTGATGCCTTCCACGAAGGCCCGAACTTTATGGTAATCAATCCGATTGAATGCATCGACTGTGGCTTGTGCGTGGACGAATGTGCCGCTGCCGCCATCTTCCAAGAAGACGAGCTACCAGAAGATCAAGTGATCTACAAAGAGCTCAACGCAGAACTTGCTGAAATCTGGCCGGTACAAACCGAAGTGAAGCCAGCAATGGATGAAGCAGAAAAGTGGAATGGTGTGCCGAACAAGTTGGACATGCTAGAAAAATAAGCCGCAAGCAAGAGATCCCCGACTCGGTCGTCCCTCCCTCTCGAGGATGACATTCAGAGGCGGGGTGATCTTTTCGATGGGTAAACACAAACACCATCAAAATCCTTCGATGATTTGCCTAGGATACGTTTAGCAACGGCACCTAGCTTCCCATTTGACCCCGATTAAAAACAGGCTCGTCATTCCCGATAGCGACGAAGGAGCTCAGTCGGGAATCTCGTTTCTCTGATCGAATGTTTCTTCTAGCTGTTCTGACGACGCATGTTGTCCAGAATAATACCTGTCGCCATTGCTACGTTTAGCGACTCAGCACCACCAAACGCTGGAATAGTGATTTTATCGGTCACAAACTTCGATGCCGCCTCACGTACACCATGAGATTCACTACCCATCAACAAAATGCCGTCTGCTGAGAATTCCGTTTTGTGCACGCTTTCACCTTCAAGGAAAGCGCCATACACCGGCAAGTTTGCATCTTCCAAGTAGCTTGGTAAATCCACTAGACTCACTTGCACACGACCAAAGCTGCCCATGGTTGCGCTAATGGTTTTCGGGTTATATGGGTCGGCACAATCCGTACTCGCGATGATGTGCTTGATACCGTACCAATCCGCAACGCGAATGATCGTACCTAGGTTGCCCGGATCAGAAACGCCATCCAATGCGATCATCAAGCCTTTTGCCTGTGGCACTGTTACGTTTGGAATTTCAACCACAGCAATGGCTGCATTGTTGCTCACTAGCGTACTTGCTTTGGTTAGGTCATCCAGTGACGCTTCAATGCACTCGAAACCATTGAGTTCTTGGCTGTGCTGCTCTAGAAAATCAGCGGTTGCAAAGATTTGCTTTACACTTAACGAGCTGTTCGCCAATTCCAGTACATTCTTTTCACCTTGAACCAGAAATAAGCCGTGCGCTTTACGCTGCTTCTTTTGACCCAAAGCACGAAGCAGTTTTAGTTGGTTTTTTGAAATCATGAAAATATCCCAGGTGAAAATGGCATGAACTAGAGCGCCAGATTATAGAATAAAGTGAAATGAACAAAAAGAGACGCCGGAAACGAAAAAGCCTCGCTGTATAAGCGAGGCTTTTAAAGGGTGGGACCCCAGCCACATCCCGGCACACAAGTCACACGCTGCGGCTGCTTCCTTCCGGACCTGACCGAGTTCACGAGCTATTGTTGCGAGAGGACCAAGGCCCCATAATTCTGTTTTGAGAGCATGTCTCAAATGATGTGAGGATTATTCAGCATCGCCTGTCGGATTGCAAGGGCTAAAGCGACGATTTTCTCCTTTTCACTTCCGTTTGGACAAAACTCGGTCAATTCAGCGCATTAGGTTCAAACTAGACAAGGGGTTGATTCCTTGCAATCACGAGAGGCTTGCTTACTTGAGTACATATCTTCATCTGCGAGGTGCAATGCTTGTTCAAGACTAACACTGCGCTCACGCTTAGCAGAAACACCAACTGAAATCGTTACTTGGCTTAAATCACCAAATAGCTCCTCTTTTACCTCCAGGCAGTTGAGCTCTTCTATTGCCCTCGCTAACTGCATCTCCGTCGGATAGCCGAGCAAAATAAACTCGTCACCACCAATACGATAGCTCCTGCCCGTCCATACACGATGTATTTTTAGCGACAGCAACTGCAGTACCTTATCCCCGGCTCTGTGTCCGTAAGTATCATTGATTTGCTTAAATTTATTGATATCAAGGTACAAAATAGCAAGATCTTTCGGTACGCCTTGGCGGTATTTCACCTGTAAAGAGCGGCGATTTCTAAGCCCAGTTAAATTGTCGGTGTTCGACTGACGGTACAAATACAGACTGACACCCAGAGCGAACACCAGTACAAAAATAAACACCGCTTGCGTTTGGGTGGCTAAGCGAACTTCGTACTCCAATGCCGTGCGCCAGTCTGGCCTCAAGTCGTATTGGGCAACAATCTTTTCCAGATCCAACATAGAAATCGCACGACTAAAATACGGAGCGAGAATTTTGCCACGTTCATTATTCGTTAAACCAACAGACAATTCAGACTGGTAGAACTCACCAATCGCATCATCTTGTTCAATAGGAATCAATTCACTAAGACGCAGGAAGTGATTGAGCATCGCGGTGTCCATTGCAATGTAGTCAATCTCTCTGGCAAGTAGCGCATCCAACATCGCCTGCTGTGAATCAAAACGATTGAGTTCCTTTAATGGCAACATTTGCGTCAGCATCTGATCAAAGAAATCATCCTTCACGACACCAATGCGCTCTGATATCAATTGCGACACATGAGAATACACATTTGGCTTGTATCCAAGGCGTTTTACCATCACAGAGGTTGGTTGATAATGGTACTCAGGGAAGTAACTGAACGCACGTCGCTCACGGCTGATGGTCAGCGGCGCAAGCATATCGAACTCCCCTTCAATGAACTGGTTATACATCGATTCCCAGCTCTCGTTTGGTTTGCTGATCACCACGCAATTCAGAGCCAAGATTTCACAACTCTTAAGCACCACATCGGCGGTCATCCCCTCTACGCTTCCATCCGAGCGATAAACCACATAAGGGAAAATAGATTCAAATTTAATCGTAAACGGTTTTTCGAGATCGATAGGCAACTGCTTAATTGATTCACGTAACGCGGTTTGTCTCAGTTTGAATTGGTACAAGGCTACCTTCTCTCGCAGCAATTTCTGAACGTCTTCGCTATGAATAAAGTCAGCGAACTGTGCAAGAACTTCAAGGTGTGCGCCTTTCTGACTCACAATAGAAACGGGTTTGATTGAGATATGGTCGTTCAGCAGTGTCGCATCAAACCCTTCTAATAGCATAGGCTTGAGCTGGTTGATGGCATCCACTACGCCATCAACCTTACGAGAGCGAAGCAATGACACCGCTTCCTCATGCCCTTGATATGGTACTAGGAGCAACTCTGGATAGTTTTGCTGGATCAGCGCTTCGTAGATGGTGCCTTTAGGCACACCAACAACATTCGCTTCACTCAGCGTCATGCCGCTCAAACCATAAAGATAGGTGTATTCAATATTGGTTGGGCGTGAATAACTGAACTTCTGAGCGCGTTCTTGAGTGAAAGTGATATTCGCAGCGAAATCACTATCACCGCGGGCAACAGAATCTAAAATCCCATCAAAGCTCGAATAATTAACATATTCAATTGACACATCAAATTTTTCCGCCACCGCATCAAACAGGACACGTGTAACGACATCATCCGCTTCTGTCGCTACCTTATAATGGGAGACATGCTCTGGTTCTGCTTTGAGACTCAGGCTCAATAGAAAGCAAGCAAAAACCAACAGCCTTTGAACTACTTTAACCATGACTAACGTTTCTAAAAGACCCAATATACTTGGGATTAAGATTGAATTTTTATTATTAAATACACAATAAATATGAAAGGCCGAACATATAACATCCGGCCTATTATTTCATAAACAAATCAATAGTCTGCCGCACGGGTCACTATTTAATCAGTGCAGCTGCAACTATTTTATAATTCCGCTTGCTCATCACTACTACGTAAGATGTAGTCCGTCATCCAAGCGGTACCAAGTAAGCATATCCAAACCACGAATACAGGGTTTGGCACATCAATATTTGGGCTGACAACCAAGGCCGCAAAGCCGACCGTCGGTAATGTCCAGCAAAGTAGTTTCCCCCAGCGCATTGAATTTTTAATCTTCGTCAGCGCTTCCATCGACGCCAAAATACCAGTGATGCTCAGTGCAACCAGAACTGCATAAGGCAGATCAGCCAGCCACAACGGCAAGAGTAACAGTAATGACCACCAGCTATGCTTCTCTGAAGGTTTCCAATGATTTGCCGCCCACCACATGACGATCACCGAAAGGGTTTGCACCATCGTGAGCCAAGCAGAGCCATCTAACTTGCCTGCTTGCTGCGTAACCATAATGCCCACTTGCAAAGTCAGCACTATCAAGCCTGCCGTAAGTAAAACACCCAACGAACTGCGGCGAGAGAAAACCACCATGAGTAAAGGGAAAAGGATCAGGACGCCCACCGATAACGCAATCGGCTGCATTGATAAGGTCACGCCATAAACAGTCATGGCGCCGAGCAGAATCAGACCTGCAAGGCCACCTTGCGGTAATATCCACAATGCGGGAATCATTAAGGCGAGAACCGGAATCTCTCCTTCGCTCAAACTGATGGCACGAGCGCACACCACGGCAAGAAGAGTCGTAACAAGAAATTGAAGTGTCGAAAAAATCATAGCGCCTCCTGGCTTCCCCAACCAACTTGGTAACTCAACGGCATGTCAAACTGGGCATTAAAAATCGTTGAGCGGGTCTATATGTAAACTAAGCGAGAGCTTGTTTTTGTCTTTCTAACTTACTCGAATGATCAATTGCGGCTCAAAAAAGAAACAACAAAAACGGCGGAGAGAGATGAGCAGCAAATGATGTTAAGGAGCAAGAACTGATAGCGAAGTACAAGTCTTGTGTATTACCATTCCTTGGTAAACAACAGTGGACACCTTCAGTATGGACCAATTTTTAATGCAAATCTTTGCTGTAATTCACCAAATTCCTAACGGGCGAGTTTCGACTTACGGTGAGATCGCAAAAATGGCAGGCTATCCGGGCTACGCAAGACACGTCGGTAAAGCGCTTGGAAATTTACCGGAAGGCAGCAAACTGCCATGGTTTCGCGTCATCAACAGTCAGGGCAAGATTTCGTTAAAAGGCCGAGACCTTGAAAGACAAAAGCAAAAGCTTGAAGCGGAAGGCATTGAAGTGTCTGAAATCGGAAAAGTGTCGCTCAGAAAATACAAATGGCAGCCTTAGGCTGCCATTTTCAAATCCATTGGGTTAACAGTTAACTATTAACGTGTACCAACCAGACGAATATTTGCTTCATGCGTTTGCTCAGCATCAGTAATCACTGGGATGTTTGTATCATTTATGAAACGTAGCTTGCCATCCACTTCGATACGAGCACGCAGGCTGTAACGGTGATTTGGTTGAATATCGTTGCTGTTGTAGCTTAGCTCAAATGCTAGAGGTACTTGTTTACCCTCTGTTTCGAACGTTTGTTTCGCAAGCACTTTTGCCGGCGCATCCGCTAAAGAAACATCTTCTAGCGCGACGGTCACAACTGCGTGTGGAGGCAGTGCGATACGCTCACGGTAAGCCACTGTACCTGTAATAGTCTTCATAGACGCCTCAGTTGATTCCATTTCTGTTGTTTGAGAAGTTTGGCAACCCACTAGTGCAGCACCGAATAGTAAAGAAGTAACAAGTAGTAGTGTTTTTTTCATAGTTTCCTCAACGGGTGTATCAATTCGCGCTAATTATAGAGGGAGATTATAAAACTGTCTGCTGTACGACGATGTATTTGACAATAGTTTGACTAAGTTAGAAATTACCAAACAGTTGATTTTGTTTCATAATTGAAGCAACGATAAAAATAAGGTGAGGACACATCATGAGTAAACCATTAAGAGAGCTACTCAGCCTACTACAACTCGAAAAACTAGAAGAAGGCTTGTTCCGCGGACAAAGCGAGAACCTAGGTTTACCTCAAGTTTATGGTGGTCAGGTTATTGGACAAGCGCTATCTGCAGCGCGTTACACCGTAGAAGATGCGCGCACCGTACACTCCTTCCATAGTTATTTTTTGTACCCTGGTGATCCAGAGAAACCAATCATCTATGACGTTGAGAACCTACGCGATGGCCGCAGCTTCAGCACTCGTCGAGTCAAAGCGATCCAAAATGGTCGTCCGATTTTCTACCTAACGGCGTCTTATCATGGTGATGCACCTGGGTTTGATCACCAAAACACCATGCCTGATATTCCTGGGCCAGAGCATTTCCCTTCGGAAACCGAGCTTGCAAGCCATATTGCCGAGTTCCTTCCCGAGCGCCTACGCAAAACATTCTGTGGCGAAAAGCCGATCGAAACTCGCCCGGTTAACATCGTCAATCCACTCAATCCAAAGAAAACCGAACCAAAGCAATACCTTTGGATTCGCGCTAACGGAGAGATGCCAGAGAACCAACTGATTCACCAATACCTGCTGGCCTACGCATCCGATTGGGGATTTTTGACCACCGCACTTCATCCACACGAAGTGTCTTTAATGACACCAAACTTCCAAGTCGCCACCATTGACCACTCTATCTGGTTCCATAGACCATTTAAGATGGATGAATGGTTACTGTACGCAATTGAAAGCCCGACAGCGAGCAATACGCGAGGTTTGGTTCGTGGTGAGATCTACAACCAGCAAGGCCACCTTGTTGCGACCGCAGTTCAGGAAGGTGTGATGCGCTTTACCAAATAACGCATCGTATTGAACTTAAGAGGAGTACCAGCGTACTCCTTTTTTGTTGGGTTGGCTCAAACCCCGTACAATGGCAGTTCGGTGGTGTATTTGATCGGCTCCATCGCAAAAGTAGAGGTCACATTGGATAAGCCTTTTACGCTGTTGACCAGTCGCTTATAGAACTCATCAAAACGCTTCATGTCTTTTACCACAACCTTCATCATGTAGTCGTACTCCCCCGCCATGCGATAAAACTCCATCACTTCAGGGAAATCACTGACCGTCGTCACGAAATGGTGATACCAATCTTCTGAGTGGTCGCTGGTTTTGAGCTGCACAAATGCAATAAACGATAAATCCAGCTTCTCAGCACTTAACAACGCCACTCGCTTCTCGATATAGCCTTCATCTTCGAGCTTTTTTAAACGCTTCCAGCAAGGTGTGGTGGTGAGATTGACTCGCTCGGCCAAGTCATTTAATGACAAGGTTCCGTCGTTTTGTAGTAAAGAAAGTAACTGTTTGTCGATTTTGTCTAAGCTCATTCCTAGCTATTTCCTGATTTAGAGAAAACTTTTCTACCAAAGGTGAATAACAAAACAATAATAGCAAAGTTTTTCTCTGTAGTTATAGGTAGATTATCTCTAAAGACAAAAACAACTACCCTACAAATTTTCGAGGAGTCACGTTATGTGTACTGACCACAACTGGATCAACAATGCTGTACGCAAAATCGAAGCAGATTTTCAACGTTCAGCAGACACTCACCTATTCAAATTAGACCTACCATCTCTCGAAGGCATCGACATCTATCTAAAAGATGAAAGCACACACCCAACAGGCTCTTTGAAGCACCGTTTGGCGCGTTCGCTATTCCTTTACGCGATTTGTAATGGTTGGGTTGGTCCAGAAACCACAGTGATCGAAGCATCATCAGGCAGTACTGCCGTTTCTGAAGCGTACTTCGCGCGCCTACTTGGTTTGCCATTTATCGCGGTTATGCCAAAAACCACAGCGCGTAAGAAAATTGAACAAATCGAATTCTACGGCGGTAAAGCACACCTTGTTGACCGCTCAGACCAAATTTATGACGAGTCTCGTCGCCTAGCGAAAGAGCTAAACGGTCACTACATGGACCAATTTACTTACGCTGAGCGTGCAACTGACTGGCGTGGTAACAACAACATCGCGAACTCAATCTTTAGCCAAATGGAGCTAGAAGATCACCCAATCCCAAGCTGGGTGGTAATGAGCCCAGGCACTGGTGGTACATCAGCAACGATTGGCCGTTTCATCCGTTACCAAAAATACGACACAAAACTGTGTGTGGTTGATCCTGATAACTCTGTGTTCTATGACTACTTCCAGTCTGGCAACGCAGACATCAAGGGCGAAAACGGCAGCAAGATCGAAGGTATCGGTCGCCCACGTGTAGAACCTAGCTTTATCGCTGGCGTTGTAGACGAAATGCGCAAAATCCCTGACGCGGCAAGTGTGGCAACAGCACATTGGTTATCTGGCTTGATTGGTCGTAAAGTTGGCGCATCGACAGGTACCAACCTATACGGCGTACTTCAGCTTGCATGTGAAATGAAGCAACGCGGTGAGACAGGTTCTATCGTGACGCTACTGTGTGACTCAGGAGAACGTTACCTTGATACTTACTACAACACTGAGTGGGTAAAAGAAAACATCGGTGACATTCAACCTTACCTAGCACAGCTTGAAACCGTTCAAGCAAAAGGTTGCGTTGAACCAGCATGTTGTAGCCCAATCACTGAATAAAATCAGACGTCACATACAAAAACAGCCCGCTCATTCAGCGGGCTGTTTTTTATTATGTTTGATCTACTCTAAGAAGCGCTACTTCTTCTGGCGTGCTTCAAATGCTGCCAGTTGTTCTGGTGTCGCTTTTGGTTGGTGGTTTTGTTTCCACTCATCATAGGTCATGCCGTAAACTCGTTCACGAGCGTCATCGATGTCGATATCCACGCCAAGGTCTTCCGCTTCTGCCTTGTACCATTTACTGAAACAGTTACGACAGAAGCCAGCAAGGATCATAAGGTCGATGTTTTGCACGTCTTTGTTTGCATCCAAATGCGCCAATAGACGGCGAAATGTCGCTGCGTCCAGTTTGTCTTGCTCTTCTTGGGTTAGATTTTTGTATTTGAATTCAGCCACTTTACTTTCCTTTTATTTGTCTCGCAGTTCATCACATCGAAGTGAGTAAGTTTGATGGGTCTGAAATTTGCGCCATTACTACAAATTTTTCTCTAAAGCCCCCGCACTCACCCAAAAGACTGATATGATAACTGCCAGTTATCTTATTGATTA
Organism: Vibrio sp. B181a; assembly: GCF_030248375.1. NCBI lineage: Bacteria > Pseudomonadati > Pseudomonadota > Gammaproteobacteria > Vibrionales > Vibrionaceae > Vibrio > Vibrio sp. B181a. Next base: position 78,534 of record NZ_JAHGAD010000101.1, read on the forward strand.
AATTAATACTAATTCTAAAAACGGTCTTTCACAAAGGTTATCGCCAAGTTATGAAAAACGCCATCCTATTATTATCTGCATTGACCATGAGTCTGCCAACTTTCGCCGCTCAAGAGCAAACCCATCAATCCTACCTATACCTAGGTACAGGTAATGTCGGCTTTGATACGCCGGATTTTGGTTCTGATCGCGACAGTGGTTGGTCAACACCTCACATTACGGTTGGCTGGGGTTATCATGTAAACCAATACCTCGCATTTGAAGGGGTACTGCGCTATTCACAAAATGAACTTAAGAATGATGCTCTAAAAACCGACTTAGACCTTCACTACTACCAAGCTGGTATGTCCGCTGTGGTCACGAGTGATAACTTGGGCGATACGCCACTTTCACTGTTTGGTCGCGTAACAGCGCTTGGCACTCAAGCTGAAATGTACGTACCAAACGAACAAAAAGTAGCAGATGATACTGGCGCGCTGTTCAACATCGGTGCAGGTATCCACTGGGATATGAGTAAAGATATCTGGCTACGTGCTGAATACATTTACAACGTTGCAGACATGGGTTTTGATGACTTCTACGACAGTTATGAAGGTGTACAAGTAAGTTTGGGTAAACGCTTCTAACCAAACCTTCTAAACTGGATCTACTACTTAGAATTGAAGACAAAAAAGCCGAGGTAAACACCTCGGCTTTCTTAAATCTGTTTATTAGGGAGCAATGCTAGCCATTATTGTTCTGAAAACTTGCCGGCAGTCTCTTGCTTAACATGGCTACTTTGCTGGCCAGCATCAAGAGAGGTCAGAACGCTTTGTTGGCGATCTTGAATCGCGTCCGTTAACTTCGGTAATGCTGTTGTTGCCAGTAGTGCCATAGCACCTGCAACCAAAACCATTTCAACCATGTAGCTACCACGGAATTTTTTCAAGGGAACACCTCATTAGCAACGTCAGCCAAAGCATCAATCCTCGGATACCTTGCCTGCTAAGACACGTCATTCGGTCAAACACGATGAGCGAGTCCGATGCCCCTCGAAGAAGTGGCGAAATAATAACCAATAATTATTGTTGGATCCATAAGTAGCCAGGTGAAAAATACTAAAAAAGCCGAACAAAAATCGTTCGGCTTTTCATTTCAACATCTTACTGAGGTAACTTATGGATGCGCAATGCGCCCTTTCGTATCGTGACTCAGCGCTTTATTAAGCTCAGCTTCGACATGGCCAGGTGAACGCGTCTTCGCAGAGATCAAACGGTACATCGCAGGGATAACGAACAGGGTAACTAACGTCGCAAAGCCCATACCGAAGAAGATAACGGTACCAACAGCCACACGGCTTTCATAACCCGCACCAGTCGACATAATCAGTGGAATCGCACCAGCCAAAGTAGTAAATGCTGTCATCATGATCGGGCGTAGACGACGTGCTGCCGCATCCGTGATCGCTTTTTCAAACTCAATGCCGCGGTCACGCAACTGGTTAGCAAACTCAACGATCAAAATGCCGTTCTTGGTTACCATACCGATCAGCATGATCATGCCGATCTGACTGTAGATGTTCATCCCTTGGCCCATCACCACCAAACCGAGGAAGCCACCAAATACACCCATCGGGACAGTGAACATTACCACCAGCGGGTTAACGAAGCTTTCGAACTGCGCTGCCAGTACTAAATACGCCACTAACAGTGCTAATGCGAATACGACCGCTACGCTAGCTTGATTCTCTTTGAAGTCTTTTGATTCACCAGAATAACTCACTGAAATATCACCCGGGAGGTTATCAATCGCTTCTTGATCAAGGAAGTCCAATGCCTCACCCAAAGTGTAGCCTTCCGACAAGTTCGCAGTAATAGTGATCGACTTCTGCTTGTTGTAGTGAGACAAACGAATCGATGCCGCCACTTCTTCAATCTTGGTTACCGTGTCCAATGTCACCAGCTCACCGCTCGTGGTTCGCAAGTATATCTGGCTTAAATCTGCCGCGTTATTGAAGCTGTTTTCATCACCGCGTAGGTAAACATCATACTCTTCACCGCGGTCGACATAAGTAGTTTCACTCTTACCACCAAGCATGATTTCTAGCGTTTCAGAGATGTCTTGAACACTCACACCAAGTTCTGCGGCACGACGCTTATCAACCGAGACTAATAGTTCTGGTGTTTTCTCAGAATAATCAATCTCCGCACCTTCCATCATTGGTGATTCTTCAGCCTTGTTCTTAAGCATTTCCGCCCAGACTAAAAGCTCATCGTAATCCGAGCCGCCGAGCACGAACTGAACAGGTTCACTCGAGCCACCGCGGAAACCCGGCATGAATGGGAAAACACGAACATCAGGAATGCCAGCCAATGACTTACGTACTTGGTTCAGCGCTTCTTGTGCAGTGACGTCACGTTCGTTCCAATCTTCAAGGATCATGATAACGAAACCCGTTTGGTCACCCGCCTGGCCACCGAACGCTGGCGTTTGGATGCTGAATGATTTCAGGAAACCCTGGCCTAAAAGCGGCATCAAACGATCTTCTACGATGTCCATGTTTGCCGACATACGGTTGTATGACGTTGCATCCGCACCACGTACGAAGGCAAAGATAACACCACGGTCTTCTTGTGGGGTTAACTGTGCCGGTACTTGATTCATCAAGCCGTAGCTGCCGCCCATACACGCAACGATAACCAAAGGTGCCGCCCAACGAACTTTTAACGCACCGCGCAGCGCTTTGCGGTAACCCGCTTCCAACTTAGCAAACAATTTATCAACCGCTTGGTTAAATCGATTAGGTTTCACGTTCGCTTTGAGGATCTGACTTCCTAGAACAGGTGTAAGTGTCAAGGCAATCAGTGACGAGAAGATCACCGACATAGCCAGCAATACAGAGAACTCAGTAAACAGCAAACCGACCATGCCATCCATAAAGGAAATCGGCAGGAATACCATCACAAGAACCAACGTGGTTGCGATAACCGCAAAGCCTACTTCTCGCGTACCTTTATAAGCCGCCAGTAATGGTGATTCACCACGCTCAATATGGTGGAAGATGTTCTCTACTACTACGATGGCATCGTCCACAACCAGACCGATAGACAAGATCAGCGCCATCAAAGTAATCAGGTTGATAGAGAAGCCAAAGTAGTAAGCCGCAATGAACGAGGAAATCAGTGAAACGGGTACCGTCACCGCCGGAATCAGAGTCGCACGCGCCTGACCGATGAAGATGTACAGAACCAGAATTACCAGACCACCGGTAATAAAGAGGGTGCTGTAAACCTCGTCAATCGAACGTTCGATAAAAACGGTAGCATCGTAGTCAATCGCAAGACGAGTCCCGCCCGGCAGGAACTTCTGAATCTTATCGACTTCAGAGCGTACCGACTGCGCCACTTCTAGCGGGTTTGCATCAGACTGAGGCACCACACCTAAGCTGATGTTAACCACACCATCACTCTTAAAGGTCGAGTTTTCGTTTTCTGCACCAATGAACACATCCGCTACGTCTTTTAAATAAATAGGCGTGTTATCACTTGCGCGTTTCACCACGAGATATTGGAAATCTTCTGGCGTGTTGTAAGTACGTGCGGTTCGCACCGACATTACAGTTGAGTCATTACGAACTTCACCACCTGGGCTTTCTAAGTTTTCACTTCGAAGTGCAGAGGTAATGTCAGATGCCGTGACCGAGCGCCCCGCCATCAAATCTGGCTTGAGCTTCACGTACATCACTTTATACAAACCACCAGACAGATCGATGGAGCTAACACCCGAGATCAGACTAAAGCGATCCATCAGGACACGCTCGGCGTAATCAGTCAGCTGAGTGCGGTCCATCTCAGACGAGCTAAGGTTAATATAGAGGGAAGCTTCACCCGAACCGTTGTTCTTGAATACTACAGGGTCGTCGGCTTCATCCGGTAATGAACGTTGAGCTCGAGCAACCGCATCACGCACATCACTGACACCGGTATTGAGGTCATAGCCCAATTCAAAGGTGATAGTAATACGCGACATGCTGTTTCGCGTGGTGGAACTGATTTCATCGATACCGCTGATACCCGAAAGTTGATCTTCCAGTACCGACGTAATTTGACTTTCAATAATGGTTGCAGAAGCGCCTTCGTAACGAGTACTGATCGATACAACCGGGCTTTCGATGTCTGGCATTTCACGTACTGCAAGCTTGGTAAACGACACAAAACCGAATACACACAGCAGCATGCTCAATACCAACGCCGCAACGGGGCGCTTAACGGAAACGTCAGAAAGTAACATTAGTTCGCTTCCTTAGCCGCTTCGTCTTGCGAGCCTTTCACACTCTTCTCACCATTTGCGTCGGCCGTTTTCGCTTTACCAGGTGCGACGATCTCTTTGACTTCAACACCATCGCGCATGTTCACAATGCCTTGCACAACGATCTTGTCACCGATCTCTACACCAGATTCAATCACAACTTCGTTGTCGACACGTGCTCCAAGGAACACTTCTTGACGCTTCGCCTTATTGTTTTCATCAATCACGTAAACAAAGCGTTTAGTGCCTGAGTATTCCAAGGCTTGAACTGGGATAATTGGCGCTTCAATAGTAGGGAATACGAGGGCCGCTTGCATCAACATGCCCGGCTTCAGGTGATTTTCAGGGTTGTCGAATTCAATACGGATGCGAAGGTTCAAAGTTTCCGCACTGATACGAGTATCGATACCCGTTACTTTACCGACAAAGTCCAAACCACTCCACGCACTAGTGGTAGCATGTACATCCATTCCTACCGATAGCATAGAGAGATAGCGCTCCGGAACTTGGAGATCCAATTCCATCACCGATAGGTCATCCAGAGTGAGTAGCTCTGAGCCTGCGCTGACCATTTTTCCTCGGCTAAAATCGATAAAACCAACGGTACCGGCAAAAGGTGCACTGATATTTAGATCCGATAAATTGGCTTTCGCTGCGTCAAGACGTGCGTCGGCAATCTCTACGCTCGCTTTTTGTGCATCAATTTCAGTTTGAGTGATGGCATTACGTTTAACCAAGCGCTGAAACTCTTTTAACTTACGTTGTTCATCTTTCAGGTACGCTTTTGCTTCTATTAAAGCTGCTTGTGCTTTATCGTCGTTTAACAGAATAAGAAGCTGGTCTTGTTGCACGTTTTGGTTGGCTTTTACGGCGATCTCTTTCACCTTGCCTGAAACCTCAGAAGCAACAACCACCGACTCTGCAGCTTCAAGCTTGCCGATCAGTGATAAAGACTGGTTGATTTGATGCGTCTCTACTTGCTCAGTTACCACGGTAACTGTCGATGGACCACGTTTTGCTGCAAAAGCGGCTGGTGATGCCATTAAAATAGAAAGCGTTAAAATGGATAAAGTGGCTCTCATACTCATAATTTTGGCTACTAATTAGATAAACTTATGTCATTAAACTGAATACAGTTTATCAGTTGATACGACGCCTAACGTCAAGTAGTGTAAATTCAAGTAAAAAGTCAGTTTCTCTTTTGTATAAACGACATACAAAACGCTGACTTTCTGCCATCTTTGCCCAAAAAGGCAGCATTCAACGTAAAAACGTAAGAAAAACGCTTTACAGCCGGAGCGAGTTTGCTATGATGCGCTCCGCACTTGAGAGATGTGTTGGGAAAACAAATCTTAAGTATAAAAATACCCT
>NZ_JAHGAD010000102.1:0-5211 GCF_030248375.1 Vibrio sp. B181a
TATCACTGATAGCATAGTTAGGATGTCAGGTCATCCTGCTCTTTTTTCAAGGCATCGCGTCTCTCTTGATACAAACACCAGCGATCGACAAGCCAATACCCTACTAACACCAAAAGTACCGTGATGAACGCTTCCATCCATAACCCTCTCCGAGATAGAACGCTCTTAATAACATAGACATCATTAACCATCCAAATGGTTATAGCTAAATATCCACCAACACCACACATGGAGGAGCCGTGCGACGACATACAGAATGAGCGCAGCGAAAAAATATTGACCACCGCAATGTCAGTAAAAAGAAAGGGATGTCAGTCACCATGGCTTAAATCTTGCTCCTTCGCCCTGCTAGAATGCGCGAGCGTAGCGAGTAAGACAACAAGGACTCATGCGTTATGCTCGGTGGCTTCCTGTCGAATGACAAAAGAAAGGTTCAGCGCAGCCAGCCTGTGTTGAAATCTTGTCTTCGTTTCCAAAGCAAAGGCTGGCTGTTGGGGCCCATTCCCAGTGATAGGAACGGATGGGTTTAGACGTGGGTGGACACACTGGGAATGGGAGGGTGCATGTTGGGCAGCGAAGCAAAGCGCCTTACTCTATTATGATCTTTTATTTTCTATTAAGGTCAATAACTGCCCCGCCGTGTAACCTCTCTGGGTAACCACATTCTGTAACCCCAACTTCTCTGTGGAAAACCCAAAGCGCTCAAAAAAACACGAGCTCTGTGGATAAAAAGAAAAATCAGACCGATTTTTTCTCCGTCACGACGAAAAAATGCCATAGACCTATAACGAAAGTGGCAATAACTGAGTCGATTTATAGCGTTTAGCGATAAGAAAAACCACCGACGTGCGACATCGACCTCAGCGAAGAGGCATAACGAAAAATAATCTTAATAAGGTATTGGGATATCAGGAGAAGTGTGAGTCCCAACGACGGGGAACGTGTCGTTGATCAACTCATTGAGAAATTGCGCTTGAATACGGTCTCGTATCCCTTTCGCAAGAATGCTGTAACTCACCCACTTAAAGCCGTAGCCTTGCGCTTTCTGCTTGGCGATCCCCGCTTGTATCAACGCCTTCACGTTTTCAAATCGGGTCACTTTAAAGTGCTCAAAAAATCGCGGAGTGAATTGTTTGTAGGCCGCGGCGCTGCGAATAAGCGTGAGGTTTTCTTGACCTTCACGAGGAAGGTCAATAGGCAACGTCACTTTCATGTCTTGAATGTAGCCCGCCTTTTTCAATCGGCCATAAGCCGCATACCACGTCTCTTCATTAATCTCTTGCCCAAAGCGCAGTAAATATTCTTTCATGAGTTCACGATGCGATTTGGGGTTCATTTCCGCCCCAACCTGCAGGTAACCAATTCGACCGCCTTCGAACTCACTCGAACAAAGCAACACCGCCAACACTTGCGCGGTGTAGGTTCGTACGTCTTTCCGCTTCATGCCAGGACAATAAGCCGCCAATCCAGGTAACACGGCTGGGTTGTACACTAAGTTTTCACACATGGTCAATACTTGCTGAAAATACGCCGACATCTTCACCAGTCGGTGTTTAACCTGACCATATTTATCGACCGTTACACGCGAAGGGGTAAACCCAGGCACAAAGAAGTCCTCATCCTCTTCGACCAATAGCTTCATTTGCGCGCCGAGTTTACGCAGCGTTTGCTGATACTTTTGAGCGGAGTTCATGCTTGCTTCTTCCGACTCTGGACGCGGGGCTTTCACACATACCGTGATGCGCTCTCGCGCGGCCGTCGACGCCTTTGAACGGGTTGAAGCTTGGGCTTTTTTGTTTCTCTCTCGCCGCACATGCTTGCTCGCGTGTTGACGCTTGCGCTTGCGGGTCTTAAAGGAACGCTGGCTCATCGGCTATCCTCTGATGTCCGGGGCAAATTCAGCGCGCTCAACGCCTTCCAGCACTTCAAACGGGATAGCCCCTAACTTCGCCTGCGCCGCTTGGGCTTTGGCGTTGTTGGCCGCCATGTCTTGGCGCGTCACCCCTGAGTGCTGCAACACCACACTGTCAGATATCACCTTGCGCAGCGCTTGAATGCACGCTTGGCGGTGCCCCTCAAACTCAGGACGGGTCAGCTGCGCTTTAAAATACGCATCGCTCATTTGCACCATCGCAATGTCAAACTGCTCCAGCAGCGCCACCAAACGCCAACCAAAACGGCTTTTGAGTGAAATGGTTTTGGTCACAGGCGCGCGCGACAGCGCTTCGTGGTATTGCACGCGCGAACTCAATCGCGCCGGCAAGGCCTGCAGCGCCTGTTGGCACACGGCAAACGCGTCGTTCATCGCGCGCTCAATTTCCAGCAACGCAAAATCGGCATACGGATCATCGCGGCGAGCCGCGTACTCCAATACCGACGCACGTTTAAAAAACAGCCCCACCCCAGGCGCTTTGCTCTTTTTGCTCGGGTTCCATAACTTAACGGTTTCGACGCTGTGCAGCTGCACTTCGGCGCTGGCAACCAGCGCGCCCATTTTATTTTTGTTGCTTGATTTATTGCTCATGCTCTTCATCCCACGTTTAACATCTTTCACTGTCACCACAGATTTCAGCCCATATTGCACCAATACTCAGCTGACACGTTTTGGCAACCATGATGATTTGCTCTCGATTGATTTCCCGGACATGTCCGACAGGCAGGCTTTCAAGGCATGTCCACAATGCTTTCACTTGTGAGGGGGGAACGCAGCGCTGCCTAAAACTTGGGCCAGCCTTCACCGCTTTTCGCCACTGCGCAGGCACGGTGCCTTTAATGGCAAAAAAGTGGGTCAACGCTTTGTTGCTGCTCCCCAACTGCAGGAAAACAACGATGTCCTCTGGAATATCCACCATCTCTAGCGCTTTCCTGAGCACATCCACATCAACTGCACATTGGCGCCCACAAATGGAATGTGACAATTGCTTGATCTCAGTGAGTGAATGCTGCTTCAGTTGACGGATCATCTTTGCATTAAATCCTGCCGCCATGAGCGTGGCATCTTGTCCGTTGCACGCCATGTGAGCAAGATGGTTCAACACCGCCCAGTGCACCTCACTGGTCAAGGTCGTCGTTTGCTGTGTCATAACACCTCCTCCAACATTACATGTGGGTTGAGCGCGTAGCGCGTCTCCCACTCTGGGGTCAACGGGAACAAAAAGCCGTTGAGGCTTTGGCTTGAATCTTTGATGCGGGCTTTGTGCACATTGCGACCGCTGGCGGCGACAATGTGACGACCAAGTGGTTGCAACCCTTGTTGCACTTCGCTGTAACTGTTGGGCTTTCCGTACTGGCAGCGCTCACTGATGAAGGTGCGAAACGCACCAGGAGAGACCACAAACAAACCTTGTTCGACTCGATGAAACAGCGCACCTTGGCGATTGACGGGATGAACGCCGCCGTTCAGCACCGCCTCCACCCAGTCGTAGAACGCCATACCCAAGGCTTCCCCTCGGGTTTCTCGTAAATCAATCTGTTGAAGCAAGATGTGAGGCGCTTTCTCGGCGTCGGTCGTCATCTCTGAGTCAGAGGTGGACCGCGCTTGAGTCAGCGCCTCTAAAGCGGTGTCTACGGCGTCGCTAGAAGGCGTCGAGTTTTCGTCCAATGACGTCGCGTCGACTGCCTCCTCGACCGTTTCAGTCACTGGCGCGGCCAACGGCGCCATGAACGCCATCAAGTCATCACTGATGGGCGATGCCGGTGGCAACGTCTCAGCACTCGGCAAGCGGTCGGATTGCGCTTCGGGGATGGGTTCATCAGCCGAAGCGCCTGTGGGATTGTTGATTTGGTGCTCTGCGTTTGGCTCAGGCTGAGCAGACTCGTCGTCTTGCACGGGTAAAATGTGTCCAACCAGGCTATCGAAGTTCGCCTCTGGGGCGAACGTTGGCCAATGTACGCAGACAAAGGTGAAGGTCTGACGCCAATCAAACTCCGACAGCAGAACCTCACATTTCCATATCGCCATGTCATCGGCGTTAGGGCGGATAAGCTGGTGCTGTTGCAACTCGTTAAACAAACGGGAATTGTCCGATGGCACGGCGGTGATGCCGCGCTCAAGCAGCGCGGTGCGCAGTCGCTCCGCAATGGGTTTGCTCATCAGATAGAGCCATTCGCCCTCGACAAACCCTTCCGCGCCTTTTTTATTCAGCGGGAGCACGCCGCTTTGCAATAGGTGCGATAACGTCAGCTTAAGCTGACCCGCTAGGGTCAGTGTTGCGCCGCGCGCTTTTTCTGCCGCCAGATTGATGCCGGCTTTATCCGCACCTAAATCCTGCGCCACGCTGGCCGCATCGGCTTGCGTGACAATCTGCTCAATCACATTGTCGGGATTGTTATGGCCGGACAGGCTTTCCATCATGGTGTGGTACAACGCTTTGTCGCTCGATATGGCGAGCATGGCGTCGGCGCTCAGCAGCTGGCTGAGCAACGTATGCCCGGTGTATTGGTGGGTGCTGTACTGACGCGCCGGGTGGTACTTGGCGCGATACGGTAAGGTGATGGGGCCCATCACCGGCGTCCAGCGCACGATGCCCTCCTCGCCTTGATGCAGTTCGATGTCCACATCCATAATTTTGCCGGAGTCGTGCAGCAGCGCGCACAAGAACACGCCATACACCCACACGATTTCACGGTGTATCACGTCTTCGGGTGGGGTGTTTGGCGGCAAAATGGCGTTGCGACGCAGGCGCATGGCGTAAATCGCCACGTCCAAACTGTGCAGCAGCAAGCCACGCTTGCCGGTGTGATGGTAGCCTTGAGAAGCGGGCAGGTCTTGGCACCAGAGCGCGTAATTGATGACGGTATCGACCACAAATGCTTGCCATACCTCAAACGGCAGCGCAAGGCCGCTGCGTTTTAAGACGCGCAGCTTGTCCAAGATGATCGCATCGTTTTCCAGCTCCGCCCGTGTCGCAGGCAGCACAAAACCCTCTGGAGCGCCGCGCGCTGCAGAGGGAGAAGAAGAAACAATGTGAGGTTCATCGTAAAGCCATGCAATGAACCGCTGAAGAAATTGAAACATCCTGTACCACCTGTTGTACCATCGAAAACCACCAACACTGTACATGCATACAGCATTATAAGCATTTCGTCGCAGAAAAACAGAGCCCATAAACCCGTTTTCTTAGGAGGCAAAGACACCAACCTCTAGGTTTGAACCCATGGATGCGCGAAATGAAAAGTTGAGTGACAGAAACGGAAAAACCAAGGCGCAAG
>NZ_JAHGAD010000103.1:0-1114 GCF_030248375.1 Vibrio sp. B181a
TGTAGTGGCATAGTGAATTTGGCCACCTGATTAAGAGGTGATGTATGATCATCTCGATACTAAAACAGGTGATATTATGACTAAGCGTGAAAGACGCACTTTTAACTCAGAATTTAAGCTTGAATGCGCTCAGTTGGTGCTTGACCAGGGGCGGACTTACAAAGAAACCTGCGAAGCAATGGGCATAGGAAAAACCACGCTAGAAAGCTGGGTGAGGCAACTCAAAGCGGAAAGAGCTGGTAAAGCACCAAGTGCATCACCATTGACTCCAGAGCAAAGAGAAATCCGCGACCTTAAAAAGAAAATCAAGCGTATTGAAGAAGAAAAGGAAATTCTAAAAAAGGCTACGGCTCTCTTGATGTCAGACTCCCTGAACGGTTCTCGATAATCGAGAAACTCAAGAAGAGTTATGCTGTAAAACGGCTTTGTGAAGTGTTCGGGGTTCATCGCAGTAGCTATCGTTATTGGGCAAATAGAGATAAATCTCTGTCGTCAGAGCGTGTGCTTGTTCGTGCCGAAGTTCGCCGAGCTTATGAGCTGAGCAATGGTTCCGCTGGGGCGAGAACCATTGCAGATATAGTAACAGCGAGAGGCATTCCACTTAGTCGTTATCGAGCGAGTAAGTTTATGAAAGAACTAGACTTAGTCAGTTGCCAGCTACCGAAACATGCGTACAAAAAAACGCAACAGGAACATGTTCATATACCCAATCGATTAAATCGTCAGTTCGCGGTAACTGAACCGAATCAAGTCTGGTGCGGCGATGTGACCTACATCTGGACGGGACAGAGATGGTCTTATCTTGCGGTTGTTATTGACTTGTTCGCACGAAAAGTCATCGGTTGGGCGATGTCTAACTCACCAGATAGCGCATTGACCGGCAAGGCGTTGACCATGGCCTATGAGAGCCGTGGAAAGCCGTCTGGTGTCATGTTCCACTCGGATCAAGGTTGCCACTATACGAGTAAGAAGTATCGTCAGTTACTATGGAGATATCGAATTACTCAGAGTATGAGTCGTCGTGGGAACTGTTGGGATAACAGTCCTATGGAGCGAGTGTTCAGAAGCTTGAAGACGGAATGGGTACCAAAGAATGGCTATAGAAGTTTTCTAG
>NZ_JAHGAD010000104.1:0-2858 GCF_030248375.1 Vibrio sp. B181a
ATGCAAGAAGCATCACGAGCAGGTCAAAAAGCAAAAGAAGCTTATATTGAGCAGCTTATTGAACGTAAGCGTGAAACGTTTTTCACCGAGCTTAGCCATCAACGGAATCAACCTTTGTCGCATCAAGATAAATCAGCGTGATGGTCAGTAACCTCATCACGCTTGCTAACAACCCATCGAACGATAAAGGCCAAGCTGAGATGCGCCTGATTCATGGTTTCGATAAACAACCACTCACGTGGGGTTACCGACGCATGCCCTGACTTTAAAAGCGTGGCATTCACTTTTTCAATGTTAACCATTAAATCAATCCCCAAAAAAAGAGCCGCCGCAAGCGGCAGCTCAAGGACACATCATCGTGTGATTAAAGCCAAGTAGTGAGTGACTTAGTACAGTTTTCAGCCTGTCGACACAGAGTAACGTTATCTGAGCACAACAGTAAGCACCTGCGTGCATATGCGTGTTTTATTTCACACTTTATCTTTAAAATCGGTGGCACTGCCCTTCTGTCTTTATCGCTGCATGAATGAGACGAGCAGAGCCACCTTGTCTTACGAAAGCACAAGACCCAGCCATCGTATCAAGAGACTGGATGAGCGTCACTTTGATTCTAAAAATCATTTGTTTTCGAGCTCCTCCTCTCTATTAGCGCAGAGTGGGAACTTGTTCGCTATATTTATTAACAATAGGAAACTCCAAAAGTCATTTTTGGTTACTTTCGGAATAACAATGAAGAGAAGGTAGATAAATTCATGGCACTTCACACACTTCTTAAAGCAGGCGTTATCGCCGCTGCCGTGACGAGCGCTGGTAATGTCAACTCTCAAGAGTTTATTACTATCGGTACGGGCTCTGTTACCGGTGTTTATTACCCAGCTGGCGGGGCTATTTGTAAATTGGTGAATAAAGGGCGTAGAGAACACAACATTCGCTGTTCAATAGAGTCAACTGAAGGTTCAATTTACAACGTCAACACTATCCGTGCAGGTGAGCTAGATTTTGGTATCGTGCAATCAGATTGGCAGTACCATGGCTACAACGGCACGAGCAAATTTGCCAAGCAAGGTCCGTACAAAAAACTGCGTACCATGTTCTCTCTTCATACCGAACCTTTTAACATCATCGCACGTGCCGATTCTGGCATCGAGAACCTTCAAGACCTTAAAGGAAAACGTGTCAACATCGGTAACCCTGGCTCTGGTGACCGTGCGACAATGGAGGTCGTGATGGATGCGATGGGCTGGACGAACGGCAGCTTCAAACGTGCATCTGAGCTACGAGACTCTGAGCGCTCACAAGCGCTATGTGACAACAAAATCGACGCGTTCATTTACATGGTTGGTCATCCAAACGACTCAATCAGAGCAGTAACAACGTCTTGTGATGCGAAACTCGTTTCCGCAACCGGACCAGAGATCAACGAGATTGTTGCTGGCAACTCTTACTACACATCCAGTGTAGTACCTTCCGGTATGTACAGTGGTACAGACCAGAACGTAGACAGCTTTGGCGTTGCAGCAACCATGGTAACAACTTCTGATGTTTCAGATGATGTGGCTTACAACGTTGCAAAAGCGGTATTCGAAAACTTCGACACGTTCAAACGCCTACACCCTGCATTTGCAAGATTGAAGAAAGAAGATATGGTAAAAGCGGGCCTCTCGACCCCTCTTCACCCGGGTGCGGAGAAATACTACAAAGAAGTAGGCCTGCTTAAGTAACTGCTGACGTCAAGCTCAGTAAAAAAATGAACCGAGCAAACTCGTGCTATGGATAGCTGACGGCTTAGTTTGAGATCTAAATCAGGGCTTTCTGCAAAGCAGAAATGCCCACCTTAAAGCTGTTGCCAGTTTTACTTGACCACAGCAAAATACTCATTCTTTCGTTTTGTTAGCATTGCAAGAGTTAAGTCAGCATCCATCAGAGATATGATCTGCAAGTACAACAGACTCAAAACTCAAAGAAGCGTTGAGCTCACGAACCAACAACTCAATAAAACCCTGCACATCCACACTGTCCCAGAGATTAATCGTAATGTGTTTCACTCGGCAGGCATCTTGCAAATCACGCCCTGTCGGTATGTGAACCTTAGACACGGTATTGATCGTAATTTCGAATGAGTCCGCACTCAACACATGGATTGACTCATGCGCTCGATAACAATAGTGAGTCAGTGTTTTTCCTGACCATATAGGCATCAGCGCTTGCAGCAGTTCATCAAAGCTGGCTATGTGTGGTGGGCGAAGTCGAAGTGCTTCTGGTCCATAGTAAATATCGTCAAATAAGGATTGATACCTCATCGTTTTTCTCCGTCCTGTTTGCTGTAGGCCTTCATCACCGTGTGATGAGCGACTTGCAATTTTTTCACGCCGTTGTAGATATTGCGCCTGGAGACGCCGGTGATAAACGATGCCAGCTCATAGGTGTGACCATGTTTGATGCGAAGGCGCACCGCTTCGCGCGTTGGCTCTGGAAACTCACGTTTAGAGTAAAGCGACAACAACGCCTCAAGCTGCGTTTCGGTCAGAAACTGTCTCATTCATTTCTCCCGTTTTTTCAATTTTTGAGCTGGCTAGCCGACTCACTTTTTACTCTCTTTCATTTCCACCCTTGTTTTAATGCAGCGATGCGCCGACAAGAACCCCCACCATCAGGCCAAACCCTATCCCCCAACACAGAATTCGTGTGTTGTTGGCATAAAACGCTTTGCGTGTCATTTGCATATCACCTCCTGCTCCAACCTCTGCGTGCTGGCTTCTTTTCCTGCGATAAATCCATCGGCCCATACGTCCGCAGCCACGCCGCGATAAGGGTTACTGAAACAAGATTGCAGGCTCATCGCCGCATCAAATCCTTGC